>JBBSPR010000040.1:0-15907 GCA_038258615.1 Sphingomonadales bacterium | reverse complement strand
GGCGACCAGCAGCGTCACACCGCCCTTGCCGGCACGGGCGATCAAAGCCGAGCTTGCCGCGCGTGTGCCCGTGCCCGTGAGCGCGGTCTGGATCGCCGTGCTGGCCCATTGCGCAGGCAGCAGCACCAGCAGCCAATCCGGCAGCGCGCCCGGCAGGGCCGAGGCTGTCAACAATATCGCCGCCTCGCCGGCGACCACGAAGACGGCGATCCACCAGCCTCTGTTGTAGGCGCCGTCGGACGCGGCGCGCGCGAAGAGGGCGCCCCGCGCGGCAAAGCTGAAGCTGGCGATGATCACGGCAAGCCCGGTCGAGAACGGGTGCGGCAAGGGTGGCATGTCCAGCGCACGCGCCAGCAGCAGGAGGCCAGCCGCGGTCAGCAGGGCAAGAAGGACGCCGATCCACAGGCGCCCGGCAGCGGCCGCTCCGATCATGCCGGCACCCATCAGGCCGACAGCGACGATGGGGCCGCCAGCCAGGGCCAGCGGTGCCGGCGCCGGCACATCCACCAGCATCAGCATGGCCAGGGCGGGTGCTGCAACGCCGGCCAGCGCCACTGCCGACCAGGCCATTGATGGACGGGCCACAGGCCGTGCGTGCGAAAGGGACTTCATGAGACGAACACTGGTTGATGCGCCAGCCATTGTCGAGACGGCACCGATCAGCGCTCCCACCCCGCTCGGCTGGCGCCGAGTCGCCCTCCCCGCGAGGGGGAGGGAGCTTCACGATCCAATCTCGAGCTTCAGCAGGCCGGGAAAGCGTTCCGGGCGAGGGCGATCGCGCCCAGCGGGCCGGCATCGGCGCCGAGGCCGGCCGGGGTGATCAGGCCGGTGCGCAGCGACGCGTCCCCCTGGGTCAGATAGCCTGCGAGGCGAAATCCCACAGCCTGCGGCAGCGCCTCGACGATCTGTGGCTGCCCGAGGCCGATGCCGCCACCGACGACGATCCGCTGCGGGGAGACCGTGAGAATGAGGATGGAGAGCGCCTCGGCCAGATCGTCGACGACAGCCGCCCACACCGGATGGTCCGGAGCCAGCGCACGCGGATCGGCATCGGCGCGTGCAGCGATGGCGCCGCCAGCGATCAGGCCTTCGAGGCAGTCACCGTGCCAGGGGCAGGCGCCTCGAAACATGTCGCCGCTGCGCCGTCGCAGCCGGATATGGCCGAACTCGGAGTGCATGGCGCCGTGCACCGCGCGCCCGCCGACCACGAGGCCAAGCCCGACCCCGGTGCCGATCGTGAGATACGCATGGACATCGGCACCCTGGGCCGCACCCCAAAGTCCCTCTGCAAGTGCTGCGCCGTTGACATCGGTATCGAGACTGGTCGGTCGTGCGAAACGCTGCCGGAAGCGGTGCAGCACATCGACGTCGCTCCAGCCGGGCTTGGGCGTGGCGGTGATGCGGCCATGCTGCGGGTCGGTTTCGGCCAGGCAGAGCGGACCAAAACTGGCGATTCCCAATGCCGCAAAACGGCCGTGGCGCTGTTCGGCTGCCGACAGCCAGTCGGACAATGCCGCGAGCGTCGGCTCGGCGCCTGTCGTGGCAAGCTGGACGCGGTCGACGATGGCAGTGCCGCGGGCGAGCACGGCCACGGCTTTGGTGCCGCCAAGCTCGATGCCGGCCAGCAGCGGCGGGAGATCGGCCATCGGGTCACCTTCGTGCTTGTGCATCGTCTGCAGTCGTCTGTTAGTAGCATGCATGATCAGGACGCTCGACGATCTTGCCCGTGCAACCGGGCTGTCCAAATCGACGGTTTCGCGCGCGCTGGCGGGCAATCCGGTGATTGCGCTGGAGACGCGGCGGCGCGTCTCCGAAGTGGCCGCACTGCATGGATTCAGCATCAACCAGACGGCGCGGGCGCTGCGCAGCGGCAGGACACAGGCGATCAGCGTCGTGCTGCCACTGGGCCATGAAACGGGGCAGCATCCGTCCGACCCGTTCTTCATCACCATGCTCGGGCATCTTGCCGATGCGCTGACCGACCGCGGGCAGGAACTGCTGTTGAGCCGGGTGATCCCCACCGACGATCGATGGCTCGACAGAATCGTCGAATCGGGCAGGACCGACGGCATCATCATCATCGGCCAGTCGGACCAGACGGCAGCGATCGATCGGGTGGCCAGACGATATCGTCCGATGGTGATCTGGGGCGAACGGCTGCACGAACAGGCATATTGTTCGGTCGGCACCGACAATCGCCGCGGCGGCACGATGGCGGCCGAACATCTGATCGCGACAGGTCGCCGGCACATCGCCTTTTATGGCAACACGATGGTGCCCGAAGTGGCGCAAAGGTTGGCCGGGTACGACGCTGCCTGCGCCGCTGCCGGCCTGCCCCGGCGCGTGGTGCCGGTGCCGATGACCCCCGAGGCCGCCTATGCAATGGTCGCCGAAGATCTGGCTGGCGGCTTGCCGGTAGACGGCATCGTCGCCGCGTCGGATACCATCGCGATGATGGCGATCCGGGCGCTGGCCGAACGGCAGCTTGCGGTGCCCGCCGATGTGGGGATCGTCGGCTATGACGACGTGATCATGGCGGCGCACACCAACCCGCCGCTGACAACGATTCGGCAGGATCTGAAACGCGGCGCCGATCTGCTTGTCGAGCTGCTGTTCCGGCGCCTGGGCGGAGAAGACACCGGATCGGTGGTCCTGCCAGCCGAACTTGTCATCCGCGGCTCCAGTCACGGCTCCGGTCACGGCTCCAGTCACGGGGCCGTTCCCATTGCCGCGCGCTGAACGCGCAATGTCGCAGCACCGGCGACGATCATCAGCGCGCCCGACAACAGCAGCACGTTGCGGGGGTCGCTGCCGAGCAGGGGGCCATAGATGATCGGCATCACCAGGCTTTCGACCAGCATGGGAATGACGATGAACATGTTGAATATGCCCATGTAGATTCCGGTGCGCGCCGGGGGCACGGCATCGGCGAGCATGATGTAGGGGCAACCCATCATGCTTGCCCAACCGATCCCGATACCGAGCATCGGCACGAAAAGCGTCGTCGGGCTGGTGATGCCGGGGACGGCGAGCATGGCGAGGCCGGATATTGCCAGCGCCGTGGCATGGACGCGCCGGGCACCAAGGCGCCGGGCAAGCGGCACCATCGCAAAGGCCGCGAGGAAGGCCACGAAATTGTAGAAGGCGCCGACTTGCCCCGTCAGCAGCACCGCGCTGCGAAAGCCGCTCGTGCCCGGATCTGCGGTGCCGAAGACCGAGCGCGCAATGACCAGCGAGATATACTGCCAATAGGCGAACATCGCGAACCATTGGAACAACATGGCCGGCGCCAGCTGGCGCATGGCCGGCGGCATTTCACGCAACGCACGGCGAATGTCGGCCCAGGCTGTGGTTGCCGAGATCGGCTTGTCCTGCATGGCGGCGATGGCTGCGGCGGACAACGGCAGCTCCGGAACCCGCCAGATCGACCAGACGATCGTGGTGATCGACAGGAACGCGCCGATGACGAAGGCGATGCGGGTGATGACCGGAACGCCGTTGCGATCGACCGCATCGGCACCGAAGCCCCACCATACGAGCAGTGACGGCGTGAGATAGGCCAGCGTCTGGGCAAGCCCGGTGAAGCTCGCCTGGGTCAGATAGCCGGCCGGGCGCTGGTCTTCATCGAGCCTGTCGCCGACATAGGCGCGGTAGGGCTCCATGGTCACATTGTTGGCGGCATCGAGGATCCAGAGGAGGCTGGCTGCGAACCAGAGTGTCGGGCTGTGCGGCATCGCGAACAGGCAAAGGCTGCACAGGATTGCACCGACGAGGAAATAGGGTGTTCGCCGGCCCCAGCGGGACACGGTGCGGTCCGACAGCGCGCCGATGACCGGCTGGACGAGCAGCCCTGTCATCGGGCCTGCCAACCACAACAGCGGCAGGGTGGCTTCATCGGCGCCGAGATAGCGGTAGATCGGCGCCATGTTCGCTTGCTGCAGGCCGAAGCTGAACTGCAGCCCGAGGAAGCCGATGTTCATGTTGACGATCGACAGCCGGGACAGGCGGGGGCGTGCTGCTGCCGGCGGAGCAGCCATTGCGGCTGTGGCTGTGGCGGAGCCGATGCCCGGTGCCATGATCTCTCCCCAACGCCGCAACCGACTGCATTCAGGCTATGCGCATCTGCAATCGGTTGCAAGATGGCTCTTGCAATCGATTGCAGATGCGGGTTAGCCTTGCTCCAAGCCCGGCAAACGGGCGTCGGTTCTGGGGAGTTTGCGATGATGGGACAACGTGCACTGTTGTTGGCGGGGGCTTTGAGTGGCCTTGCGACGCCGGGGATGGCCCAGGTTGCAGGGGCTGGTGAACAACCGCTCGTGGCGCCGGCCGCCGATGACGGCGAGATCGTGGTGACGGCGGTGGCCCGGGGTGCCGACCGGCTGACGACATCGATCTCGGTCAGCTCGATCGGTGCCGAGGCGCTGCAACAGAATGCTCCCCGGTCGGTCGCCGAAGTGTTCCGCAATCTGCCCGGTATCCGCTCGGAAGCGTCGGGCGGCGAGGGCAACGCCAACATCGCGGTGCGGGGCCTGCCGGTGGCGTCGGGCGGCGCCAAGTTTCTCCAGCTGCAGGAAGACGGCCTGCCGGTGCTGGAATTCGGCGACATCACCTTCGGCAATGCCGACATCTTCCTGCGCGCCGATTTCAATGTGGCGCGGGTTGAATCGGTGCGTGGTGGTTCGGCTTCCACCTTCGCGTCCAAGTCGCCGGGCGGCGTGATCAACCTGATCTCGAAGACAGGCCGCGAGGAAGGTGGTGCCGTCCAGGCGACAGTCGGCCTCGACTATGGCGAGTATCGGATCGATGCCGACTATGGCGGCCGGATCGGCGAGAACTGGCTCTACCATGTCGGCGGCTTCTACCGGCAGGGCGAAGGGCCGCGTTCGGCCGGCTACGATGGCAACAAGGGTGGCCAGATCAAGGCAAATGTCACGCGGGAGTTCGACCGGGGCTATGTCCGCGTCTACGGGAAATATCTCAACGATCGCGCCATCGGATATCTGCCGACCCCGGTGCGGGTGACCGGCACCGACGCGAACCCGACCTACACCGATGTTCCCGGGTTCGACATCAACAACGACACGC
Organism: Sphingomonadales bacterium; assembly: GCA_038258615.1. GTDB lineage: Bacteria > Pseudomonadota > Alphaproteobacteria > Sphingomonadales > Sphingomonadaceae > Sandarakinorhabdus. The sequence continues at coordinate 10,822 of JBBSPR010000040.1, read as the reverse complement.
TGCACAGCCGCAACTTCACCACGGTGCGGACGCTGGATAGCAACAACCAGCCAACGACCCGCGATATTCGTGACGGGCAGCGGCCGCTCGTCTGGTCCGGCGGATTCGAGGCGTCGGTGGATTTTGTGGATGGCTGGAATGTCATCAATCGCTTTCGCTACTCGGACATTTCCGGGCGCTTCATCTCGCCGTTTCCGGGTACGGTCGGCGATGCCCAGGCCACGGCGGACAGCATCGGCGGTCCGGGAGCGACGCTGCGCTATGCCAACGGCCCTGATGCCGGGCAGGCGATCACCAGCCCGTCCGGGTTGAACGGCAACGGCCTGCTGGCCAGCATCGTGCTGTTCGATGTCGAGCTGAACAGCCTGGACAACATCACCAACGACCTCCGGCTGACCCGCAACTTCGACGCTGGCGGTGCCGAGGTCGCGATCACCGCCGGCTTCTATGCCAGCCGCCAGGAAATCGATACGGCATGGCTCTGGACGTCCCACCTGCTGGAGGTGCGCGGCGGCGGTGATGCCGCGCTGATCGACGTCTTCGATGCTGCCGGCGTGCCGCAGACGGACGGTGGCACGGTGGCCTATTCCGCCAGTTTCTTCGGCAATTGCTGCCGGCGTCGTTACGATTTGCGCTACACCACCAACGCGCCTTTCGCGTCGGTGACGGCAAGCTTCTCGGACCTTACCCTCGACGGCAGCCTGCGTTATGATTTCGGCCGCGCCCGCGGCAATGTCTTCGGCGCTGATCTCGGCGGCGGGCGCGTGGGCATCACCGCGCAGGACATCAATGCCGACGGGCGTATTTCCATCCCCGAAACACAGGTGGCGGTGATCCCCTATGACCGGCCTTCGCCGCTCAACTATGATTACGATTATCTCTCCTATTCGTTCGGCGCCAATTACCGCGTGACCGACACGGCGGCAATTTTCGCCCGGTACAGCCGCGGCGGCCGCGCCAATGCCGATCGACTTGCCTTCGGGCCGGCGATCGACACGGTCACCGGTCGTCTTGTCGATGAGAGCGCCGGCGTCGATTTCGTCCGCCAGGCCGAGGCCGGGGTGAAATGGCGATCGGGCGGCGCGACCCTCAACGCCACCGCGTTCCACGCCCGCACCGAGGAGCAGAATTTCGAAGCCACCACCCAGCGCTTCTTCAACCGCGAATATCGCGCTTATGGCCTCGAAGTCGAAGGTGCGTATCGCAGCGGGCCATTTGCGCTGACGGCGACCGGCACCTGGACCGATTCCGAGATCACCAGCGATGCGCTCAATCCGGCGGTGGTCGGCAACCGGCCACGCCGCCAGGCGGAATTCATCTACCAGTTGACCCCGCAATATGACGCCGAGCTGTTCACTGTCGGCGCCAACATCGTCGGGACGACTTCATCGTTTGCGCAGGACAACAATGCGCTCAAGCTCCCGGCCTACACCCAGGTCAACGCCTTTGTTGCGGTCCGGCCGCTGCCGCGTATCATGGTGTCGGTGAATGCCAACAACCTGTTCAACGTCAACGGCTTTACCGAGGCCGAGGAGGGCAATATCCCTGCCAACGGCATCGTCCGGGCGCGCTCGATCAGCGGCCGCACCATTTCCGCCGCGCTGCGGTACTCTTTCTGACGCAATGACTAGCGCCTGGACTGCCGCGCATGTGGCATCGCTCGCACCCGGGGCCTGGCCGGAAGCGCCGCTGATCGACGCGGCGTGCTGCCGCCCGGTCGTGCCCGGACACTGGCTATGGGATTTCTGGCCGGCACAGGACGATGCTGGCGACGTCGTGACGATCGAAGGGGGCGAACTCTGGTTTTCCCTGTCGGCGCCGCACAGCAGCGATCCGCTGGACCGGCACGGCGCCGCCCGCATCCGTGCCTTCCATCGCCAGGGCGGCCACTGGCGAGACCTTGGCAATGCCATGCCCGATGGCTGGTCACCCGGCAGCCGCGAATGGTCGGGCAGCGCCGTTGTCCGCGGTGACCGGCTGACATTATGGTTCACCGCCGCCGGACGCCGCGGCGAGCCGGTGCTGAGTTTCGAACAAAGGCTGTTCGAGACGCATGCAATCCTCACGCCCGGAATCCTCACGCCCGGAATTGTCACGCCCGGAATCCTCACGTCTGGGCCGGGCTTCGCGCACTGGACGATGCCGGCCGAGCTCGTCGCAAGCGACGGCGGCTGGTATGATTTCGCCCGCGACATGGTCGGCAGCATCGGCACGATCAAGGCATTCCGCGATCCGGCGTGGTTTCGGGACCCTTTGGACGGCACTGAATATCTGCTGTTCACGGCGTCGGTGGCCCGCTCGGCCTTCTCTCACAACGGCGCTGTCGGCATCGCCGTTCTCCATGACGATCAATGGCGGCTGCTGCCGCCGCTGGTGACGGCCGAAGGCGTGAACAACGAGCTGGAGCGACCGCACATCGTTGTGATCGGCGGCCGCTATCATCTCTTCTGGTCCACGCAGTCCATAGTCTTCGCACCCGGCCTGACCGCTCCAACCGGCTTGTACGGCATGGTGGCCCAGCGCATGGCAGGGCCGTGGCAACCCATCGCCGGCAGCGGGCTCGTCCTGGCCAACCCGGCCGATGCACCCGCGCAGGCCTATAGCTGGCTCGTGGCCTCGGATCGCTCCATCTCGAGCTTTGTCGACGTGCTGCCGGGCCATGGCTTCATGGGGCTGCCGGCGCCTGTATTGAAGATCGACTGACACCGGCCGCATGGGCCGCGCGATCGCAGATCGGCGCCGGGGCAGCTTGCCGTGGCCGTTCGACATGGCGCATGATTTGGGAAGATATCACAGCCTTGCCGTGCTGTTCCGGGCCGCGGCGCCGGGGCAGGTGCAGCCATATTGGCCGCGCAAGCTCGCCGGCTTCGCGCGGGCCGATGGCGTGGCGCCGGGCGAGACGCGCATCATCGACATCGACGTTCCGCCTGGACGACTGCGCTGGCGTGATCCCGCCACACGGCAAAGGCAGCTCGAGCCTGGCGGGGCGCATCCTGATCGCTTTCACCGGGATCATCATCTGCACAAGCATCGTCACCGGCCTGATGCGGCTCAACTCGCCCAGTCTTCCCAGGCGGCGCTGACGGCGACGCGGCCCTGCCAGACCAGCCGTACCGGCAGGTGATTGCTGTCGGCGAAGGCGATTGCGGCGGCATCGCCCGATCGGTCTGCGAGCACGATCAGCGCGGTGGCGAGGCCATCGGCGATCATGGCGCTCGGGTGCAGCACGGTTGCTGCGAGCAGCTGGCCCGCGATCGGCTTGCCGCTGTGCGGCGCCAGGGTGTGCGACCAGCTTTGCCCGGCAATGGCCGAGCGGCGCACATAATGGCCGGAGGTGGCGCAAGCCCAGCCGGTGAGGCCGACGCGGGTTGCTGGTGCAGGGCTGGCGGGGGGCACTTCCAGATCGACCCACCAGGGGCAGCCATCGGGGCGCAGGCCGATGCCGCGCAGCTCGCCGCCGATGTCCATCAGCGCATTGGCGATGCCGATGCGGCCGAGTGCCGCGATGACGGCATCGACGGCATGGCCCTTGGCGATGGCCGAGAGATCGAGCCGCACGCCGCCGGGCTGCTGGAGGCCGGCATCGGCGCTGCCTTGCTTGTGGAGGATGCGCAGCGAGCACCATTGCCGAAGCGATGGCGTGGCGGATGGCATTGCAGCAGGGTCACCGGAGGGGCCGAACCCCCAGGCGTCGGCGGCGGCGCCGAGGCAGGGATCGAAGGCGCCGTCGGTGGCAGCGGCGAGGCCGAGCGCTGCGCGCAGCACATGGGCGAAATCGGCGCCGATGGCGATGACCGTGCCGGGCGGGGCATCGTTGAAGCGGTCGATCTGCGATCCGGGCTGCCACTGGCTCATCTGGGCGATGATGCGCGCGAGCACGGCCTCGATCGCCCGCTCGAGCATGGCGGGCGTGACCATGGGCGGGGCTGCTGCCACCAGCGACCAGTGCGTGCCCATGGTGGCGCCGCCCAGCCGCGACAGCCGGGCATCTGCAGGCGGCGGCTGCGCGGGTGGGCCGCCGGGCGGCAGCAACACGATGGGATCGGCGGCCGGCGCCGGCCGGATCATTGCGGCAGGAATTCCAGCACGGCGGTGTAGCTGGCGCGGCGCTTGATCGGCTTCTGGCCCGGGCCTGCGGCTGCGGCGGTGCCGCCCTCCATATCGGCTTCGATATAATAGAAGCCGGGGGTGGGAGCGGTGAACCGGGCGATGCCGTCGGCGTCGGTGGTGAGCGTCTGGATGCCGGCATCGTCTCGGTGACGGGTGCCGCCGGCGACGAACTCGACCTTGAGGCCGGCTGCGGGCTTGCCGTCCATGACGAAGCGCATTTCGGCCGGCTCGCCGGCCACGATATCGTTGGGGTGGGTAACCGGCAGCATTTCCAGGCCCTGGCCGGCGGCGGCAAGAGCAGTGGTGGACGGCGCGCCAAGGGTGACGAAGGTTTCGACGCGGCCGAGGTTTTCGCTGAGCTCGACGTCGGTGGCAGTGGCCGGCAGCTCCGAAAGGCGTGCGCGGGTGCCGCGCCAGCGCTGCTTCTTGCCGTCCAGCATGTAGCTGCCCATCAGGCCGTTCATCGCCAGCGCGATGCGATAGGTGCCGGGCTGGGCGAGCGGCACGTCGAAGGCGCTGCGCATCTCGCCGCGGCCGATCACCACCGGCGTGACGGGCTTGCCGTCCGGGCCGGTGACGGCCAGCGCATCGAGGCCGAGCGCGCGATGATCAAAGGCGAACAGCGCGTTGGATGCGGCGGCATCGACCGACGCCAGCCCCTTGTCCCCGGCGAAGACGGTGACCGACGGGAGAAGCCAGCGGCGATGGGCAGCGGCGGGGGTGGCGAGCGATGCTGCGAGGCCGGCCAGGGCCAGCAGGTGCAGGGCGGACGGTGCGAGGCGCATGGCGGTTACCTTTCGAGGGCGGGACATCAGGGTTTCAGGGGATCAGAGTTTCAGGGTTTCAGGGCGAGGCTGACGGCGCCGAGCTCGGCGGTGCCTTTGGCGGCGACGGTGGCGGGTGCCTGTACTGGCCATTGGAAGGGCATTGCGACTTGCTCGCGGCCGCCGACTTCGCGCGCGGCTTCGATGACGAGGCGATAATTGCCGGGCGCCAGACGGCCAAGCGGCGACTTGGCCCCGGCAAAGCTGACGCTGTGCGTGCCGGGCGGCCTTGTGGGGCTGCTGATGCCATCGGCGGGCATCGCCAGCGCGCGGCCGGCCTTGCGCCACCAACTGCGCAATTCCGGCAGCCATTTGGTGCCTTCGTTTGCCTTGAGCTTGACGCTGTACCAGGTGGCGAGGGTGGTGACGGGCTTGCCGGCGTCGGTCTCCACCCACATCGCCACATAGGGGGCGTGATATTCGGCGACGCTCAAGCGCGGGATGGTGACGGTGACGGTCATCTCGGCAGCGGCGGCCGGGGTGGCGGCAAGCAGGGCCAGGCTGGTCGAGAGGCCGGTGGCGGTCAGGGATCGCGCGGTGCGGTGCATCGGGTGGGCTCCGGACATCAGTGGACGAACAGCATGAGCAGCAGCGCGGGCGCGACGAGCCCGGCGCCGACCAGCGGCCAGGTGAGGGCGCGCTTGCGGGAATGCAGTTGCAGCAGCAGCAGCCCGGTGAGGCAGAAGATGATGCTGGCGGCCGAGAAGATATCGAGGAACCAGGCCCAGGCGGCGCCGGTGTGGCGACCCTTGTGGAGATCGTTGAGATAGGCGACCCAGCCGCGGCTGGTGGTTTCGTGGACCACGGCGCCATCACGGCCTACCGACACCCAGGCGTTGCCGCCGGGGCGCGGCATTGCGACATAGAGGCCATCGGTATCCCATTCCGGGGCATGGCCGCGCACTTCGATGCCCATGCTGGCGGACAGCCAGTCGGCGACGGCGGGGGGCACGGGGGCATCGGCGGCGGGCTCGGCAGGCAGTTGCCGGGCAAGAGCCGGTGGCAGCCGGGATTCCTGCGTGGTGGTGTTCGGCTGGCCCTCGATGTCGGTCGCGTGGTTGAGGGTGATGCCGGTGGCGGCGAACAGCAGCATGCCGATGAGGGCGATGGCGCTGCTCATCCAGTGCCAGGTGTGGAACTGGCGCGTCCAGAATTGCGACGGGCGCCGCCGCGAGGGCGCCGGGATGGCGGCCGGCGCGACGTTGCCGGCGCGTCCGGCAGCAAGCCGGCTGGAAGAGGCGGGGTGATCCATCACCGATGCAGTGGCTGAAATGGAAATGATAATCAATCGCAAAAATAGCGTTGATCTGCGCCCCAGTTGCAAATAAGTCTCATTTGCGAATCGTGGCCGGATGGGCTGCGGACACGGGAGATTTCAAGGCGATGCGCATGTTTCAATCTTCGCTGGCGCTGGGCTGCGTCGGCATTCTGGTGTCGGGTGCCGCCAAGGCGGAGGACGCCACCACCGCACCTGCCCGTGACGAGACCGCGGTGCCGCAGGCGACGCTGGGCGGCATGACCGTGACCGACACGGTGATCAGTGACAGCTACAAGCCCGAGCGGGCATCGAGTCCGCTGCTCACCCAGCCGCTGCGCGACACACCGCGCACGGTGACGGTGCTCGATCGCACGTTCCTGTCGGACGTGCAGGCGGTGAGCTTTTCGGAAGCGCTGCGCAACGTGCCCGGCATCACGCTGGGTGTGGGCGAGGGCGGCGCCGGGTCGGGCGATTTCATCAACCTGCGCGGCTTCGATGCCAGCAACGACATCGCCATCGACGGCTTTTCGGACCGGCTTCAGTACAGCCGGTCGGACGTTTTCAACGTGCAGCAGATCGAGATCTACAAGGGTCCCAACACCGCTGTTTCGGGCGCCGGCGGGGCCGCGGGGCTGATCAACCTGGTGAGCAAGCGCGCCGAGGCCGACACCTATGCGCGCATCGAGGCTGGTGTGGGCAACCGCGACTGGAAGCGCGGGACGCTGGACGCCAATGTGCTGCTCGACAAGGAGAATGGCATTGCCGCGCGGCTCAACCTGATGGTGCACGATCAGGACGTCGCCGGCCGCGATTTCGTCGGCCAGAAGCGGTTCGGCATTGCCCCGACGATCGCCTTCGGGCTGGAAGGGCCGACGCAGGTGACGCTGAGCCTGCTCTTCCAGCAGGATGACAATCTGATCGACTATGGCATCCCGGTCCTGCCCAGCGGTGCCGCACCCCTGTTCCCGCTCAGCAACTATTATGGCTGGCGGAACATCGACTTCGAGGACCAGGAAGTGCTGATCGGCACGGTGACGCTCGACCATGCGTTCAACGACACCATCAGCCTGACCGGCGGCCTGCGCTGGGGACAGGTGACGCGCGACGCGGTCTGGTCCACGCCGCGGCCGACCAACCCCGCTTCGCTGCAGGCGTCCGTCGATGCGATCGCTGCCGGCAACACCGCCGGTGCCAACTACATCGTCGGCGGGCCGCAGGGCCTTGGCCGGGCCAGCCGCAACGAGGCGCTCACGGCGCGGGCGGCGCTCCGCATCGAGCATCCGGTGCGCGACGGCGGCATCGGCAACAGCCTGGTGATCGGCGGCGAGATCGGCCGCGAGGAGTTGCAGCGCGAGACAATCAGCACCACGGGGCTGGCCGGCAGTGTGCGCAACCTGTTCGCGCCGCAGCCGGACTTCTTGGGACCCATCACCCAGACCCGCACCGATGGCCTGTTCGACAATTCGGCGGAGAGGCTGGCGGTCTATGCCTTCGACACGCTGAAGATCGGCGAGGCGCTGCACATCAATCTGGGCGGGCGCTACGAGCGCTTCGACGTGACGCTGGGGGGCACGCAATATGCGGCGCTGGCGCAGAGGGACTTCAGCGAAGACCTGTTCAGCTGGCAGGCCGGGCTGGTGTGGAAGCCGGCGGAAAACGCCAGCCTTTATGTGAGCTATTCCGATGCCCGGCAGCCGCAGGCGCTCACCGCCACATCCACAGGCTCGGTCACGGCGGCCAATGCGACGCTGCCGGCGCTGAAGAACGAGAATTACGAGGCGGGCGTGAAGGTCGATCTGTTCGACAGCCGGCTGGCGCTGACCGGGGCGGTGTTCCGCACTGCGCGGGTCAACCAGCCGATCACGCTCGATGGCGATATCTCGCTCTCCGGCCGGCAGCGCGTGCAGGGGGTCGAGCTTTCGGCCACCGGCAATATCAGCGACGCTTGGCAACTCTATGCCGCCTATGCCTTCCTCGATTCCGAAATCCTGCGGGCCGACACCGCCTCGGCGTTTGTCGAAGGCGAGGAACTCGCCAACACCCCGCGCCACAGCGGGACGCTGTGGACCACCTATGACACGGGTATCGGGCTCAGGCTGGGGGGCGGCTTCAACTATGTCGGGCGCTTTGCCACCCGCAATTCCAGCCTGGCCAATCAGGCGTGGCAAGCGGGTGACTATATCCTGCTCAATGCCATGGCCGAATATCGGTTCAGCGATGCTGTGGCCGTCCAGATCAATGGCAACAACCTCAACAATGCCCGATTCATCCAGCGGGTGCGGGCCAACGACAATTATGTGATTGCCGTGCCGGGCGAGGCGCGCACGGTGATGGCGACGCTGCGGCTGGGCTTTTGAGCCGGTACCGGGCCAGCTTGCCAGCCGGCTCGGCGTCCGCTATTGCGACGCACTCTGAATATCGTTTGTCCTTCGACCGGAACAGGCTCCGTTCGTGCAAGAGGAAATTGGCCGGGTGAGCAGCCGAGTCCTCCAGTCCTTCCCGTCGCCGGGGCGTTTGTCCCGGCCGGTAGCGCAGCACCTTGCGGGCGTCTCGCCAAGGGCCGCTGCGGCCGCCTTGCGGCCCGAAGCGACCGCCGTGGCCGGGTATCTGGCCGGCGGACCTTCGGGCATGCAGCGGCGGGTCCTGTTGCTGATCCTGGTAGCCCATGCGGGGCTTGTGGCGGCGCTGTTCGCGGTGCGTCATGCGGCACCCGAAGCGGCGATCCGGGCGATCGAGGTGGTCAACATCATGCAGCCTCCGCCCGCCCCGCCGCCGGCAGCGGCGCCGCGGACCACCGGGCTTGTGGTGCCTGACCCGCTGCCGCCCGCCTTCACTGTGGTGGAACCAGTGGTCACTGTGGCCGTGACCCCGGTGCATGTGGTCGCTCCGACACCGCCGGCGCCGGCGCCGGTAATCCCGGCGCCGACAACGGTGGCCGCCGCCGGCCCGCCGGCTCCGGCCATCGTGAATGCCGACGATCTGGGCATGCGCATGAGCAGCGCCGTGGCACCGCGCTATCCGGTGGAATCGCGACGGCGGTGCGAGCAAGGCGAGGTCGTTCTGGAGGCGGTGGTGGACGAAGCAGGGACAATCGCGGCGCTCGCGGTCGCGCGGTCGAGCGGGCACGAACGGCTGGACGATGCGGCACTGCGGGCCGTGCAGCGCTGGCGCTGGGCGCCGACGTTGCGTGCCGGGCGTGCGGTGCCGGTGCGTGGCCGGATCGCCATTCCGTTCGTTCTTTCGAATGCGGCTGGCCGTTGCTGATTGCCATTCCCGAGGTGCTGGGCGCTGCGGGCATTGCTCGGGTGCGCTCGATCATCGACGCGGCGGCCTGGGTCGACGGGAACGAGACCTCGGGCGCGCAGGCGGCGCTGGCCAAGCGCAACGAGCAGCTTCCGCAGGACAGTGAAGCGGCGCGTGCTGCTGGCCGGCTGGTGATGGAGGCGCTCAATGCCAGCCCGATGTTCATCGCCGCGGCGCTGCCGGCGAAGGTGCTGCCGCCGCTGTTCAACCGCTATTCCGGGGGCCAAGACTTCGGTGCGCATGTGGACAATGCCATCCGGTTTCGCGGGCCCGACCTGCGGCTGCGGGCCGACCTGTCCGCGACGCTGTTCCTGGCCGACCCTGAAAGCTATGACGGCGGCGAGCTGGTGATCGAAGAGCAGTTCGGGCAGCAGCGCGTCAAGCTGCCGGCGGGCCATATGGTCCTCTATCCCTCATCCAGCCTGCACCGGGTCGAACCGGTGACCCGGGGCGTGCGGGTGGCGAGCTTCTTCTGGATCCAGTCGATGGTGCGCGGCGGGGAGGATCGCCGCGCGCTGTTCGAGATCGACCAGGTCGTGCAGTCCCTGGCCGGCGAGCGCAGCCATGGCGACCGCGACGTGCTGGCGCTGACGGCGGTGTATCACAATCTGCTGCGGCGCTGGGCGGAGGCTTAGGTCGCCTCCGGCATCGGCCCTTGATGCCGATATGTCGCCGCAGGTCTGGCACAAGCCGGTCGAGGGCTGCATAGTGGCACCGGAACGGGCAGATGGGCAAAAGCAGCAATTATGTGTTCCATGACCATGATGCTGCGGCTTGTCGCCAGCGCGTCCCTGGCGCTTTCGACCGGTAGTGCCGCGGCGCAGGACCAGCGGCTGGCAATCAGCTATGCGGCGGCGCAGGCGCGGCTGCTGGACCGGTCCGACGCGCTCGACGCGGCGGATGCTGCGGTGCGCGCGGCCGAAGCCCGCCGCGATGCGACGCGTACGATCGGGCGGCCGGATGTGGACATCGAGGCGCAACTTCTCGACTTCCAGAAAACGCTCTATCTTCCGCTCGGCTCGCTGTCACCGGTGGCCGATGCGTTCGGCATCGCCGATCCGCTGGTGTTTCGCGTGCGCCGTTTCGTGACGCGCCCGATCGTGACGGCTACCCTGCCGCTCTATGCCGGGGGGCAGATGGATGCGGCCCGCTCGGGAGCCGCGAGCCGGCTGGCGATCGAGGAAGCGACGCGCGACGACGCGCAGGCGCAGGCCCTCGCGCAGCTTGCCCGCACCTATTTCGGGACGCAACTGGCGGCGCGGGCGCTGGACATCCGGCGCAGGGTGGTGACGGGCCTGGCAGCGCATGTGGCGGCGGCGCGCGCGCT
>JBBSPR010000039.1:0-16139 GCA_038258615.1 Sphingomonadales bacterium | reverse complement strand
CGGTCCTTCTTGAAGGGGACCGGGCCGTTTTGCGTTTGGTTCCGAACAGCCAGCCAGCGGCAAAGCCGCTGACGGCAGACGAGTTCTTAGAAGTTAACCCGCGCCGTCAGCCCGAAGTACCGGTCCGCTTCACGCGGGATCAGGTAACGGAGCGCGCCACCCGGACCGCCATTGGTGATTGCCGCCGCAAAGCTCTTGTCGAGGATGTTGTTGGCAACAAAGCTCAGCTTCCACTTGTCCTCTTCGCCCAGCAACGAGATCGTGCCGTTGAGCAGACTGTAGGCGCCGATCGTGCCCTGCGCCCGCACGGCCGGATTGGCGTCGAAGAGCGACAATTGGCTCGATTGCGTGCTGCCCTGCAGTGCGAGCTGCACATCGGCGAAGCCACCCGTCCGCACGGTATAGTCCATGCCCAGCGACCCACGCCATTTCGGCGCATAGCCGAGCGGCGTGCCGGCCGGCACCACGGTTGCGCCCGGAGGTGCGCGGAACTGGTCGACACGGGCATCGGTGTAGGCGACCGCACCGTTGATGTTGAAATCGCGAACCGGGCGGATGGCGAAATCCACCTCGGCGCCGCGGGTGCTCACATCACCGGCGTTGGTGAAGCGCGTCACCACCACGCCTTCGATCAGATCGGGATTGTTCGCCTGGAAGTTCTTGTACTTGGCATAGAAGCCCGCGATGTTGACGATCAGACGGCCGTCGAACAGGCTGTTCTTCAAGCCCACTTCATAGGCATTCACCGTCTCCGAATCGATGACGTTGGTGCCCGAAGCGCTGAGGTTGAAGAAGATGTTGTAAGCCGGGCCCTTGTAGCCGCGCGACCAGGTCGCATAGGCCATGGTGCCATCCGAAATGTCGGCCTGCACGCCGAGCTTGCCCGAAAGATCGGTATCGGACGTCTGGGTGCGGAAGGGCACGCCGTTGGAAGCGGCGGGCGTGCCGTTGATCAGGCCCGGGGCCACCGAATTGAACACGCCCTGATCGAAGTTGGGGGCGATGCCGGGGCCGGTCAGCGGCGAGCGACGGATGTGATCGACCGACAGATTGTCGATCGTGTAGCGCGCGCCACCGATCAGCCGGATCGAATCGGTGATGTTCCAGTTCGCCTGGCCGAACACCGCGACATTATCGAACACCGAGCCGAAATCGGCCGAGCCGGTCGGGAAGGTGCTTGGTGCAGCACCGGCCGAGCCGCAGGGCACGATCGCCAGCGGGGTCGGGGCAGCACCGCACTGGATGACGTCGCGGGTGAAGGTGCGGTCGGTGACGGCGTGGTAGTAGAAGGCGCCGAGCACATAGTTCACCGCATAATCCGCCGGCGAGGTGAGCCGCAGCTCCTGGGTGAAGGTATGGCCGGTCTGCGGGCCGACGTCATGCAGCTGCGGCACGCCGGCGAGCGGCTGCGAAATCCAGTCGCCTTCGCGGATCTCGTTGTTCTTGTAGTTGCGATAGGCGGTGATGCTGGTGACGGTATGGCTGCCCAGCTCGGCATTGATCTGCGCCGAAAGCCCCCAGCTCTCCTCCTCGGTGCGCGTGACGAGGTTGTGGCGCACAGTGCGCGTCTCGTCGCCCTGGAAGTTGATGCCTGCCAGCGCCAGCGCCGCAACGCCGGTCGGCTGGGTGCCGATCACTTCGGCGCAGCAATCGTCGCTGGCCCGGCGCCAATCGGCGATGACCGTCGCGGTCACGGTGTCCGAAATGTCGGCATCGACCACGGCGCGGAAGCCATAGCGCTGCCAGCCGTTCACGCGGCGGTTCACGCCCGGCGCGTCGTTGAAGATGTTGCCCTCATAATCCGAATAGAAGCCGAGCAGCCGGGTGCGCACATTGTCGCCGATCGGCACGTCGATGCCGGCGCGCACGCGATATTCATTGCCGTTGTCGAAGAAGAAGCCGCCTTCGGCAAAGCCGCCGAGCTCGGTGCCGGGGCGGCGGGTGACGATGTTGACCACGCCCGCCGAAGCGTTCTTGCCGAACAGCGTGCCCTGTGGTCCGCGCAGCACTTCGATCCGCTCGATGTCGACCAGATCGGTGAAGGCCTCACCGGCGCGGCTCAGCACCACGCCGTCGAGCACGGTCGAAACCGAGGGCTCGCCGGCGATCGAGAAGGTCGCGGTGCCGACGCCGCGCAGGTACAGTGACTGGTTGATCGTGGTGCCGGATTTGCGGAAGTTGAGTGCGGGCACGAGATACTGGGCGTTCTCGAGGCTCTGCGCGCCGAGCCGCTCGAGCTGTGCGCCACCGACCACCGAAACAGCGACCGGCACATCCTGCAGACGCTCGGTGCGCTTCTGCGCGGTGACAACAATCTCCAGCGAATCCTCATCGGCCTGTGCCACCTCTTGCGCCATTGCTGGCAGGCTGATGAACAAGGCGGCCGTAGCCAAAAGCGTCGTGCGGATCATGAAGGCTCCCCTGAAAACCGCCCGGTTTCGGGCTGATCGGACTGCGCCGCCTCTTCGCGACGATCCGTTGTCGCCGCAAGAAAGCCTTTCTTGCGTCTCGTCAACGGGGATTTGTTGCGTTGGCGTGACTGTGTTGCTCAAGAGCAACGCCTTTTGGCGCAAATGCTGGCGCGCGCTTTGCGGGGCCCACTGCGACGCGCGTTCAGGGGTCTTGGGCCGTCAGCCCCAGCCGGCGGGGCGCTCAACGCTGGCAGGCCTCGCAGTGGAAGGTCGAGCGGCCAGACTGGACGATCCGCGCCACGGGGCGGGCGCATGCCGGGCAGGGCTGGCCCTCGCGGCCATAGACCTTGAAGCCGGTCTGGAAATAGCCGAGCGTGCCGTCGGGGGCGGCATGATCGCGCAGGCTCGATCCGCCGGCCGCAATGGCTTCGATGAGCACCGCCGGGATGGCGGCGGCGAGTGCTGCGACCCTCGCCTTGCCGATGCGGCCGCCGGCACGGCGCGGATCGATGCCGGCGCGGAACAGCGCTTCGCAGACATAGATGTTGCCCAGGCCGGCGACGATCCGCTGGTCGAGCAGCAATGCCTTGGCGGGGGCGGCGCGGCCGGCGAAGGCGCGCGCGAGCACCGCAGTGCCGAACGCCGGCGACAACGGCTCGGGGCCGATGCCGGCGAGGAGCGGATGCTGGCCGAGCCGGTCGGTGGCGACAAGGTCGAGCGCGCCGAAGCGGCGGGGATCGTTGAAGGCCACTACCCTGCCCGCCTCGGTTTCGAACACCACATGATCATGCTTGAGCGCCTCGGTGGGGTCGAGCCGCATGCGCCCCGACATGCCGAGGTGGATGATCAGCGTCTCGCCGCGATCGGTATCGACGAGGCCGTATTTGGCGCGGCGGCGCAGGCCGAGGACGCGTGCGCCCGTGAGGCGCTGGCCGAGGCCATCGGGGAACGGCCAGCGCAGATCGGCGCGGTTGAGGATGATGCGCGCAAAGCGCTGGCCCTCCCAGGCGGGCGCCAGGCCGCGCATTACGGTCTCGACTTCGGGGAGCTCGGGCATGGGGCAGGCTTTATGCCGCGTTTGCGCATCCGCCAAGGCCGGGCTAAGTCGCGGGCACTTCCGGGAGACGTGTGTGACAGGCGATACGGTCAGCTTCGGCTATGAGGATGTGGCGCCCGCCGAGAAGACCCGGCGGGTGGGCGAGGTGTTCGCCTCGGTGGCGAAACGCTACGACATCATGAACGACCTGATGTCGGCGGGCGCGCACCGGCTTTGGAAGGATGATTTCGTCCGCGCCATCAATCCGCGCGAAGGCGAGGACGTGCTCGACATGGCGGGCGGCACCGGCGACATCGCGTTTCGCATGGCGGCACGCGGTGCCAATGTGACCGTGGCGGACATCAACCCCGACATGCTGCAGGTGGGCATCGACCGCGCGGCGGCGCGTGGGCTGACCTCGCTCGTGTGGCGCGAGCAGAATGCCGAAACGCTGAGCTTCCCCGATCGCAGCTATGACGCCTATTCGATCGCCTTCGGCATCCGCAACGTGACCGACATTCCGGCAGCACTCCGCGAGGCGCACCGGGTGCTGCGCTTCGGCGGGCGCTTCTTCTGCCTCGAGTTCAGCACCACCACCTGGCCGGGCTTCGGCGAAGTGTATGACCTGTATTCGAAAGAGCTGGTGCCGCGGATCGGCGAACTCGTGGCAAAGGACGGCGCTTCCTACAAATATCTGATCGAATCGATCCGGCGCTTCCCGCCGATGCCCGAATTCGCGCGGATGATCGAGTCGGCCGGCTTCGCGCGGGTGAAGTACCGCCCGATCCTGGGCGGGGCGGTGGCGATCCACAGCGGCTGGAAGATCTGACCGCTGGCATGATGGCGATCATTCACCTCTGGCGGATGCTGGTCTGGGGCCGGCGTCTCGCCCGCCACGGCGCGCTGCGGCCATTCGAAGGCCCGCGCATGCCGCTGGCGGTGCGCTTCATCGCCTGGATCGCGCGCTTCGGTGCCGGGGCGCCGCACAAGCCCGATTTCGCCGCCGGGCTGGCGGCGGTTGGTCCGGCGGCGATCAAGTTCGGACAGGCGCTGGCGACCCGGCCCGATCTGATCGGCTCGGAAGCCGCGACCGACCTGATGCGGCTGCAGGACCAGGTGCCGCCGCTGCCCTTCGCGGCGGTGGAAGCCAGTCTCAACGATGCGCTCGGCATGCCATGGCAGACGAAATTCGAGTCGATCGACCCGGTTGCGGTGGGTGCGGCGTCGATGGCGCAAGTGCACCGGGGTGTGACCGCGGAAGGCCGGGCGGTGGCGATCAAGATCCTGCGGCCGGGCATCGAGGCCGATCTGGTGCGTGCCATCGCCACCTATGAATGGGCGGCCGGGCATCTCGAACGGCTGGGCGGCGAGTTTGCCCGGCTGCGGCCCCGCGCCGTCATCGCCACCTTCAAGGGCTGGACCGAGACCGAGCTCGACCTGCGCCGCGAGGCGGCAAGTGCCTCCGAGCTGGCCGAAACGCTGCTTGGCACGCCTGATTTCATGGTGCCGGGCATCGACTGGACGCTGTCGAGCCGCCGGGTGCTGGTGATCGACTGGATCGACGGGATCAAGCTCTCCGACACCGCGAAGCTGGCGACGCTCGATTTCGACCGGCGGCGGCTGGCTTCGGTGCTCGTCGAGGGGTTTCTGTCGCAGTCGATCGGCCAGGGGTTTTTCCACGCCGATCTGCACCAGGGCAATCTGTTCGTGATCCCGCCCGACGGGGCACAGGGTGCGCGGCTGGCGGTGATCGATTTCGGCATCATGGGCCGCATGAACCGCCGGGCGCGCATGTATCTGGCGGAGATATTGTTCGGCCTCATCACAGGCAATTATGCGCGGGTGGCCGAGATTCATTTCGAAGCAGGCTATGTGCCCGCGCACCACAATGTCGGCGCCTTTGCCACCGCACTCCGCTCTGTTGGCGAGCCGATCCGCGGGCGGCGGGCGAGCGAGATCGCCATCACCGACTTGCTCGAGGGGCTGTTCGCCATCACCCGCAGCTTCGACATGCCGGTGCAGCCGCATCTGCTGCTGCTGCAGAAGACGATGGTGATGGTCGAGGGCGTGGCGCTGACGATCGACCCCTCGGTCAACATGTGGGAAATGGCCGAGCCCTATGTGCGGCGCTGGGTGCGCGACGAGCTGGGCCCCGAGGCGATCCTGGCCGATCGGCTTGCGGAGACGGTGCACGCGCTGGGGCAGCTGCCGCGCATTTTCCGGCAATGGGTGGCGGAGCATCCGGTTCCGGGGGCGGCGCCGCCCACACCGACTCTGCCGCCGCTGCGCGCAGGCTCATCGGGCGGCTGGCGCTGGCCGTGGCTGATCGTGGCGGCAGGCACCGGGCTGGCGGCAGGCCATTGGTGGCTCTGAACCTTGCAAAAGGCAAATATTGAGAATTGGTGAACGGACAACTATCGACACTGGTTGTTGGCGGCCTTATCAATGTATCATGACTATTCGTTTGTTGTCGGGCGGGAGCGATGCTTACCTGCTTCCCTCGCTTGCCGACCTGTTGATTGACGCTGTTGAAGACGGCGCATCGATCAGCTTCATGGCGGGACTTTCCCGCGATGATGCACTATCCTTCTGGGCATCTCAGCTGGCGGCAGCCGAGGCCGGGGCGCAGCTGGTGATTGCCGCGCTGAAAGGCCAGAGCGTGATCGGCACGGTGATCCTGAACATCGACATGCCGCCGAACCAGCCGCACCGGGCGGACGTCCGCAAGCTGATCGTGGCAGTCGACCAGCAGCGCGCCGGCCTGGGCGCTGCCCTTCTGGCACGCGCCGAAGCCGAGGCTCGCTCGCGCGAACGCTGGCTGCTGGTGCTCGATACCATTTCGGGCGGCGCTGCGGCGCGCCTCTACATGCGCGCCGGCTGGCAGAAGGTGGGGGACATCCCTGCCTATGCGATGCTGCCTCACGGCGGTTATGCGCCGACGACAGTCTACTTCAAGCGGCTCTAGCGTCTTGTTGCCTGACAGCATGTGCCGCTAAGGGTGGCGTGTGAACGGTCGGACCATCCTGCTCATCATCGGCGGCGGCATTGCGGCCTACAAGGCGCTCGACCTTGTCCGCGAGCTGCGCCGCGCCGGCGCCCGCGTGCTGCCGGTGCTGACCGAGAGCGGCGCGCGCTTCGTGACACCGCTCAGCCTTTCTGCCCTGGCCGAGGAGCGTGTGCGGACCTCGCTGTGGGACCTGGAAGATGAGGCGACGATGGGACATATCGCGCTCAGCCGTGCCGCCGACCTGATCCTCGTCTGCCCCGCCACTGCCGACTTGATGGCGCGCGCCGCGGCCGGCATGGCGGACGACCTGGCGACCACGCTGCTGCTGGCCACCGACACGCCGGTGATGATGGCGCCGGCGATGAACGTGCGGATGTGGCAGCACGCCGCCACGGTTGCCAATGTGGCGACGCTGCGGACGCGCGGCGTGACGATCGTCGATCCGGCGACCGGCGCGATGGCGTGCGGCGAGACCGGCCCCGGCCGGCTGCCGGACGTGCCGGATCTCGTGCGTGCAGTGGCAGCGCATTTCGGTGAGGGTCCGCTCGCGGGCAAGCATGTGCTGGTGACCGCAGGGCCGACGCACGAGCCGATCGACCCGGTGCGCTTCATTGCCAACCGCTCCTCGGGCAAGCAGGGTTTCGCGATTGCGGCAGCACTGGCCGCCGCAGGCGCGCGGGTGAGCCTGGTGGCGGGGCCGGTGGCGTTGCCGACTCCGCCGGGGGTGGACCGGATCGATGTGGAGACGGCGGCCGAGATGGCGGCTGCGGTGCAACGCGCCCTGCCTGCCGATGCTGCAGTGATGGTGGCCGCGGTGGCCGACTGGCGGGTGGATGCGGCGGCAGTGAAGATCAAGAAGGGCGATGCCCCCCCTGCCCTGTCTCTGGTCGAAAATGCCGATATTCTTGGCGGGCTGGCGGTGGATCCGCGGCGGCCGCGGCTGCTGGTGGGCTTTGCCGCCGAGACCGGCGACCTGCTGGAGAAGGCCCGAGCCAAGCGTGCGCGCAAGGGTGTCGACTGGCTGGTGGCGAACGATGTGGCCGAGGGTGTTTTTGGCACCGATTCCAATCATGCGCATCTGCTCACCGCCGAGGCGTGCGAGGATTGGGGGCCGGCGAGCAAGGCGGCAATTGCCGAGCGGCTGGTGGCGCGGATGGTGGAGGCGCTTGCGACATGAGCATCGAAATCGCGATCACCGTGCTGCCGCATGGCGAAGGGCTGCCGCTGCCGGTTTACGCCACCGAAGGGGCGGCCGGCATGGATGTGGTGGCTGCCCTTGATGCCGATCTCGAACTGGCGCCGGGCGGCCGTGCGGCGGTGCCGACCGGGCTGGCCATGGCGATCCCGCCGGGATTCGAGGTGCAGGTGCGGCCGCGTTCGGGTCTGGCGCACAAGCATGGCCTGACCGTCGCCAATGCGCCGGGCACGATCGACAGCGATTATCGCGGTGAAGTGAAGGTGGTGCTCGTCAACCTGGGCGCAGACCCCATCATCATCGCGCGCGGCATGCGCATCGCCCAGCTGGTGCCGGCCCCAGTCACCCGCGCAATGCTGCAGGTGGTGGCGACGCTCGACGACACGGCGCGCGGGACCGGTGGCTTCGGCTCCACGGGTGCCTGAAACTTGTGGCTGATCTCTCCGACGCCGAGCTCGATCGCTACGCCCGCCAGCTGATCCTGAAGGAGCTGGGCGGTGCCGGGCAGCGGCGGCTGAAGGCGGCGCGGGTAGCACTGGTCGGCATGGGGGGGCTGGGCTGCCCGGCTGCGCTCTACCTTGCTGCCGCCGGCGTGGGTGCGCTGACGCTGATCGACGACGACACGGTGAGCCTCGACAATCTGCAGCGGCAGATCCTCTACACGGTGGACGACATCGGCCGACCGAAGGTGGAAGCCGCAGCCGCGCGGCTGGCGGCGCTCAATGGCCATGTGGCGCTGCACCCGGTGGCGGCACGGCTTGATACCGGCAATGCGCCTTCGCTGCTGGAGGGGCATGACCTGATTCTCGACGGGTCGGACAGCTTTGCCACGCGGCTGATCGTCAATGCGGCGGCGGTGGCGCTGGGCATCCCGCTGGTGTCGGGCGCGATCGGCGCATTCGACGGGCAGGTGGCGCTGTTTGCGGGGCATCTTGCCTCCACGCCCTGCTACCATTGCTTCACCGGCCCCGCGACCGACCGGCCGGGGATGAGCTGTGCCGACCAGGGGGTGTTGGGGCCGACCGCCGGGATCATCGGCAGCCTCATGGCGCAGGAGGCGCTGCGGTCGCTTGTCGGGTTCGGCAGTGCGTCTGCCGGGCAATTGCTCCTGCATGACGGGCTTTCGGGGCGGATGCGGCGCGTGGTGCTTCCCAAGGATCCCGGCTGCGCGGTGTGCGGCCTTTCGGGCGCCGCAATTTCCGGCTAGGGGCCACTCGTGCCGCGTTCCCCGTCCCGCAAACCCTCTCGACCGCAACGCAGCCTGCCGGCGCGGCTGCTGGTGGGGTTGTTCCAGGCGGGGCTGGTGCTCGGGCTGGTGGGGCTGATCGCGCTGGCGATCGGGGTGGCCATCAGTTACGCCGGCCTGCCCGATTACGATACGCTCAAGCGCTCGCCCAATGGCCAGTCGATCGAGGTGCGCGCCGCCGACAATTCGGTGCTGGTGAGCCTGGGGCCAAGCTACGGCGAATGGATGCCGCACGAGGCGATCCCGGAATCGATGAAGACTGCCATCGTGGCGATCGAGGACAAGCGGTTTCGCATGCACCCCGGCATCGATCCGATCGGCATGTCGCGGTCGTTCGTTGCCAACATGCAATCGGGACGCAAGGGCCAGGGCGGCTCGACAATCACCCAGCAGCTGGCGCGCAACCTGTTCCTCACATCGACCAAGACCTTTGCGCGCAAGGGCCGCGAGATCATTCTGGCACTGGCGCTCGAACGGAAGTTCTCGAAGGACGCGATTCTCGAGCTTTATCTCAACCGCGCCTATTTCGGCGGCGGCGCCTATGGCGTCGATGCGGCCAGCCGGAAATTCTTCGGTCACCCTGCCACGCGGCTTTCCACCGCCGAAGCTGCGATCATCGCCGGGCTGGTGCAGGCGCCGTCGCGCTATGCGCCTTCGGCCAATGCCGATGCCGCGCGCCGACGGGCACGGACGGTGCTGGCGGTGATGGTCAACACCGGTGCGCTGAGTGCCGCCGAGGCGCAGGCTGCCGATCCGCTGTCGGTGCCGTTCGTGGCGCAATCCCGCCAGGCCGGGGCACGCTGGTTCACCGATTGGGTGATCGGCCAGCTCGACGAACTGATCGACGAGCCATTCGCGCCGCTGCAGGTGCGCACCACGCTCGATCCGCGCCTGCAGGCGGCAGCCGAGGCAGCAATCGCGGCCGAAGCGCCCAAGGGCTCCGAAGGCGCCCTGCTGGCAGTGGCCCGCGATGGCGCGGTCAAGGCGATGGTGGGCGGGCGCGATTATGTACGCTCCAACTACAACCGGGCCGTCACGGCCCGGCGGCAGCCGGGATCGGCGTTCAAGCTGTTCATCTATGCGTCTGCCTTCGAGGCCGGGCTTACGCCCGAGGACGTGATGGAAGACAAGCCGATCACCATCGGCAACTGGAGCCCGCGCAACTTCAATCGGCGGTTCGTGGGGCCGCTGACGCTGCGCCAGGCCTTTGCGCAATCCACCAACACCATTGCCGTGGCACTGGCGGCACAGGTGGGCTTCGACACGGTGGCCGACATGGCGCGCCGCTTCGGCATCACCACGCCGATCGACCGGCGCCCGGCAATGGCGCTGGGCGCCTCGGATGTGACGCTGATGGAGCTGACGCAGAGCTATGCCACCGTGGCCAACAACGGCACCGAGGCCCGGCCGTTCGGGATCACCCGGGTGAGCACCGGCGATGGCGCGATCCTGTACGAGCGTGACAACGAGGGCGGCCGGGTGGTGGTGGCGCCGGTGATTGCCGCACGGCTGACGCAGGTGATGCAGGCCGCCGTGGAGAGCGGCACCGGGCGCGCCGCGCAGATCGGCCGGCCGCTGGCGGGCAAGACCGGCACGACATCATCGAGCAAGGACGGCTGGTTCCTGGGCTTCACGACCACGCTCACCACTGGCGTGTGGATGGGGCGCGATGATGCCCGCGCCGTGCCGGGGCTGGGCGGCGGGCTGGCGCCGGCGCGCGCCTTTGCACAGTTCATGGCGCGCGCGGTGGGCGGCACCCCGCCAGAGGCGCTCAACACCGAGATCATCGGTGCGGACGACCCCTATCTGATCGAGCCCGATGCCGAGGTCTATGGCCTGAGCCCCGAGGACGCGCCCTATCAGACCGAGCCCTATGAAGTGGTGCCTGATCCGGAGCTCGAAAGCCCGCGTCTGGATTCCGAATGGCTGGAGCGCGCAGTCAACCAGTGAGCATCAACCAACAAGCTGTGCCAGGCCCCAGGCCGCCGCTTCGGCAACCACCGGGTCGTCATCGGCGAGCAGCGCTGCCAATGCCGGGCTCAGGGCCGGGTTGCCGGAATTGCCGGCGGCGATGGCGGCGTTGCGCACCATCCGCCCACGGCCGATGCGCTTGATGGGCGAGCCGGCGAAGACGGCGCGGAAGCCGGCATCGTCGAGCGCCAGCAGATCGGCAAGTGCGGGGGCGAGCAGCTCGGCGCGGGGCTGGAAGGGGGCGTCCACCCCCTTGAACTCATTGGCGGCGCGGGCGAAGCGGTTCCAGGGGCACACACTCAGGCAATCGTCGCAGCCATAGATGCGGTTGCCGATCGCGGTGCGAAACTCTTCCGGGATCGGCCCCTTGTGCTCGATGGTGAGGTAGGAAATGCAGCGCCGCGCATCGAGCTGAGAGGGGGCCGGGAAGGCGCTGGTCGGGCAGGCTGCCATGCAGCGCGCGCAGCTGCCGCAGCGGCCGGCATGGCCTGGATCGGCGTGCAGATCGAGCGTGGTGTAGAGCGCGCCGAGGAAGAGCCAGCTGCCATGGCTGCGGCTGACAAGGTTGGTGTGCTTGCCCTGCCAGCCGAGCCCGGCGGCTTCGGCAAGCGGCTTTTCCATCACCGGTGCCGTGTCGACGAACACCTTGAGATCACTGTCAGGCTGGGCGGCGACCAGCCAGCGCGCCAGCGCCTTGAGCCGACGCTTGATGACATCATGATAATCCGACCCCAGCGCATAGACCGATACGACGCCGGTATCGCCATGCCCGGCATGGCGCAGCGGATCGACGCTGGGGGCATAGCTGGTGCCGAGCATCACCACCGAGCGGACTTCGGGCCAAAGGCCTTTGGGCGAGGCGCGGCGATCGACGGTTTCGGCCATCCACAGCATGTCGCCGTGCCGGCCGTCCGCAAGCCAGGCACGCAGGCGTTCGCCGGCCTTTGGGGCGGCATCGGCGGCGGCAATCCCGAAGGCGATGAACCCCAGCCGTGCGGCTTCGGCAGCCAGGCTTTCCCGCAGCGTTTCGCTCAAGCCAGCCGCGCCAGCCATTCGCCGATCAGCGTCTTCGTCCGGCTGTGGGGCTCGCCCCAGAACAGCCAATGGCCGGTGCCGGGCAGCTCGTGATAATCGACCGGGCCGCCGAGCTTGCGGGCCACGGCGCGCGAGACCGAAGCGAGGGTAATCCGATCCTCGGTGCCGACGATGACGAGCGCGGGCGCCTTGAGCCTGGCGAGATCGACGGTGTTGGCGTGGGTCTTCGACAGCGAGGGCAGCATGATCTCGGCGAGCACGCGGCCTGAATCCCAGACGAGCGCCTTGATCTCGGCCGCGGCCACCTCTTCGGGGACGCCATTGTAGATGCCCCACATCGCCGGTTCGGGGCTGATGCGGGTGGCATCCTCCCACCAGCCCCAGCGGGTGATGACGCCGCCCATGGTGCGCAGCGGTGCCAGCGCCACGCCCGGCGTGGCGGCGGTGCCGGCGGTGGCGAGCAGGACCATCCCCGCCACTTCGACGCGCGCTGCCACGCATTGTGCCAGCATGCCGCCCATGGAGTGGCCCACAAGCACCGGCGGTCGATCGAGCCGGCGGATGATGTCCACGAGAAAGGCGACATAATCCTCGATGCCGAGCCGTCCGAGGCCATCGGGGGGCGGTAGGGAGGGGTCACGGTCGTGAAAAGGCAGGGCCGGCGCCAGCGTCTCCCAGCCGTCCGCCTCCAGATAAGCGCGGATGCCGGCGAACACCGCCGGCGTCGACCACATGCCGTGGACGAAAAGAAGCGGTGGCCGCACTAGGTGCGCCTCACTTCACCACGCCGGTGGACGCGAGCACTGCCATGGTCACCAGGTCGCCGGCACTCGCCGTCATCGGGGCGATCTGCACCGGGCTCGCCATGTTGACGAGGAAGGGCCCGAGCACGCGGGCACCGGCAACCTCCTTGAGCAGCTTGGCCGAAATGTTGGCGGCATGCAGGCCGGGCATGATCAGCACATTGGCGGGGCCGGACAGGCGACTGAACGGGTAGAGCGCCTTCAGGGCCGGGTTGAGCGCCACATCGGCGGACACCTCGCCCTCATATTCGAACTGCACCTCGCGCTCGTCGAGCAGCGCCACCGCTTCGCGGATGTTGCCGACGATCTCGCCGGGCGGGTTGCCGAAGTTGGAGTAGCTCAGGAAGGCCACGCGCGGCTCCTGTCCGAGCCGGCGGACGACCCCCGCCGTCTCCTCGGCGATGGTGGCGAGCTGGCCGGCATCGGGGCGCTCGGTGACGACGGTATCGGCAATGAAGATCGTCTCCGACTTGCCGATGACCATGTGCACGCCGAACGGCCGGCGCCCCGGCAGCGGATCGAGCACATGCCGCACCTGACGGAAGGTGGTGGCGAAATTGCGGGTGATCCCGGTGATCATCACATCGCCGACGCCCATCTCCATGAGCAGGCTGCCGAAGACGTTGCGCTCATGGTTGACCATCCGCTGGACGTCGCGGCGCAGATAGCCGCGCCGCTGGAGGCGGGCATAGAGCCGCTCGACCATTTCGGGCACCAGCGGGCTGACGCTGGAGTTGTGGATCTCGTAGGCGCTGACATCGGTGACGGCGAGTCTCGCCAGCCCTTCGAGGATCGGCGCCTCGCGGCCCACGAGCACCGGGGTTCCATAGCCAGAGTTCTGCCAATTGACCGCGGCGCGCAGCACCACCTCCTGCTCGCCCTCGGCAAAGATCACCCGGCGCGGGCGCGCCTGTGCCGCTTCCACCGCTCCTGCCAGCACCGACTGGGTGGGGTTGAGGCGCATCCTGAGTTCGCGGCGATAGGCGGCTTCGTCGGTGAAGGGCTTGCGCGCTACCCCCGAAGCGATCGCCGCCTTGGCGACCGCCACCGGCACCTGCTCGATGAGGCGCGGATCGAAGGGCGTGGGGATGATGTAATCGCGGCCGAAGGTGCGCGCCTTGCCGCCATAGGCCGCCGCCACTTCATCGGGCACCTGCTGACGTGCCAGATCGGCGAGGGCGTTGGCGGCGGCGAGCTTCATGTCCTCGTTGATCGAGGTGGCGCGCACATCGAGCGCGCCGCGGAAGAGATAGGGGAAGCACAGCACGTTGTTGACCTGGTTGGGATAATCCGACCGGCCGGTGGCGACGATGGCGTCGGAACGCACCCGCGCCACTTCCTCGGGCGTGATCTCGGGATCGGGGTTGGCCATGGCGAAGATGATCGGCTGCGGCGCCATGCTCGCCACCATCTCGGCGGTGACCGCACCTTTCTGCGAAAGGCCGAGGAAAATATCCGCGCCGCGCATCGCCTCTTCGAGGGTGCGATCCTCGGTGATCGCGGCGTGCGCCGATTTCCACTGGTTCATGCCCTTGGTGCGGCCCTGGTAGATGACACCGTTGGTGTCGCACATCAGCACGGTCTTGACGCCATAGGCCTTGATCAGCTCGGTGCAGGCGATCGCGGCGGCCCCTGCCCCGTTGACGACGAGCTTGGCATCCTGCGCGCGGCGGCCGGTCAGGTGCAGTGCGTTGATGACGCCGGCGGCGGCGACGATGGCGGTGCCATGCTGGTCATCATGAAAGACCGGGATGTTCATCCGCTCCTTGAGCGTGGTCTCGATGATGAAGCACTCGGGCGCCTTGATATCCTCGAGATTGATGCCGCCGAAGCTCGGCTCCATGATCTCGACGGCAGCGATGAACTTGTCGACATCCTCGGTCGCGAGCTCCAGATCGATCGAATCGACATCGGCGAAGCGCTTGAACAGCACCGCCTTGCCCTCCATCACCGGCTTCGACGCCAAGGCGCCGAGGTTGCCGAGGCCGAGGATTGCGGTGCCGTTGGAGATGACCGCGACGAGGTTGCCCTTGATCGTGTAATCATAGGCGGCATCAGGATCGGCAGCGATGGCGCGCACCGGGGCGGCGACGCCGGGGGAATAGGCCAGGCTCAGATCGCGCTGGGTGGCCATCGGCTTGGAGGCGATGATCTCGATCTTGCCAGGCCGGCCGCGCCTGTGGAAGTTGAGCGCCTCGCGATCGCCGAAATCATTGCTCTCGCTGCCGCCGCGTTCTTCCATTGCCATGTGTTCTTGCTCCCGGGAATTCGTTCACGATACGAGCCTGACGCGGCATCGCCAAGAAGAGATGCAGCCTCTCCACAGCCCCCCACTTGCCTGCTACCGAAGGGGTGTGTCCACCGCTTCCCCGATGATCGCCCAATATCTGGCGCTGAAAGCGCAAAGTGAGGGCTGCCTGCTGTTCTTCCGCATGGGAGACTTCTACGAGCTGTTTTTCGAGGACGCGCAAGCCGCGGCGCGCACGCTCGACATCACGCTGACCTCGCGCGGCGAGCATGCCGGAGCCCCCATCCCGATGTGCGGGGTGCCGATCCATGCCGCCGATGGCTATCTGGCTAGGTTGATCAAGGGCGGCCACCGGGTGGCGATCGCCGAGCAGATCGAGAGCCCGGCGGAGGCGAAGAAGCGCCCCGGCAAGAGCCTGGTGGCGCGCGCCATCACCCGGATCGTCACACCGGGCACGCTGACCGAGGATGTGCTGCTCGAAGCGCGCAGCGCCAACTGGCTGGCAGCGGTGACCGACGGCGCCATCGCCTGGCTCGATCTTTCGACGGGCAGCTTTCACACCCGCGCCGACACGCCGGCTGCACTTGTTGCCGAACTGGCGCGGCTGGCGGCAGCCGAGACGCTGCATGCGGAGGGCAGTGCGGCTCCGGCGGCAGGTGCCACGGCGCGTCCCGCAGGCGACTTCAGCGCCGCACGCGGCGAGGCGGCGTTGAAGGCGCATTTCGGGGTGACGACGCTCGATGGCTTCGGCGCCTTCACCGCGCCGGAGCTGGCGGCGGCCGGTGCGCTGCTGGCCTATGTGAAGGCCACAGCGCTTGCGGCGGTGCCGCTGCTCTGCCCGCCGCGCCGAGAACTGCCGGGGAGCACGATGGCGATCGACGCGGCGACGCGCGCCAGCCTCGAACTGGCGCGTTCGAGCCGGGGCAGTCGCAGCGGCAGCCTCGATGCGGTGGTGGATGCGACGGTGACGGCGGCCGGCGCGCGGGCGCTAGGCGAGGATCTGGCGGCCCCGCTCACCGACCCGGCGGCGATCAATGCCCGGCTCGATCTGGTGGAGTGGTTCGCCAGCCACCCGACCGCACGCCCCCGCACCCGGCAACGGCTGGCGGCAGCACCCGATATCGCGCGGGCGCTGGGGCGGCTGGCGATCGGCCGCTGGACGCCGCGCGACCTGGCGGCGGTGCGCG
>JBBSPR010000038.1:0-16143 GCA_038258615.1 Sphingomonadales bacterium | reverse complement strand
GCGGTGCAGCGTGTCGAGTTCGGAATCCGCCCGGCATCCGGCGGCAAACGCCCGTATCTCCGCATCGGGCGCGCTCAGCGCCGTGGGCCGCAGGAACACCGCCGCCGGCAGCGGCTCGGCCGCCCCCGCCACCACGCCATGCGTCTCCTCGGTATCCACCTCGCCCGAAACATGCAGCGTCAGCCGCCGCAGCGGGGCATCGGCATAGAACATGTGCGCCACATTGCCGTAGACATCGCTCGTCCGCCGCAGATGCCCGTCGGTGTCGGTGTCGAGCCGCCAGTGGAGGATGTGCTGGCCCGCTGTCGCGTGCGGCTCGATCCGCAGCAACTGCACCACATCGCTCGCCAGCGTGGCGTAATCATAGATGGTGGTATAGGCGACCCGGATGCGCATCAGAACAGATACTGCTCGGCGACCGCATTGCCCAGCCGGTTGTTGTCGTAGATGAACCCGGTCAGGAATTCGTGCAGGCCATCGGCGAAGATCGTGTCGATATTGGTGTTGGTCAGCCGCGCATGGCCTGCGGCCGCCAGCCGGTGCGCCGGCCCGCGCTTGCCGGTATGGCTGGCGAGCAGATCGAGATGCCGCCTGATCTCGTCATAGCAGGAGGCCAGGCTGCGCGGGATCTGGCGGTTGAGGATCAGCAGGTCCGCCACCAGCCAGGGCTTGACGCTGTCCCGGTACACCCAGCGATAGGCGGTCATCGCCGAGACGGTGCGCAGGATCGTGGTCCATTGGAAATAATCGAGGCTGCCGCCGACGCTCTCGCCGCGCGGCAGCAGCAGATGGTATTTCACGTCGAGCAGCCGCGCCGAATTGTCCGCCCGCTCGATGCTGGAGCCCAGGTTGATGAACCAGAAGGCATCGCCGCGCAGCATGGTGCGCTGTGCTGCCCCCTCGAACGCCGACACCGCGTGCTTCACCATGTCGAGGATCACGCCCAGCGCATCACGGCTGGCCAGATGCGGCCCGAGCTTGGACATTTCGAGCCATGCGGAGTTGATCGCCTCCCACGCCTCTTCGGTGAGCGCCGTGCGCACGCTCCGCGCATTGGCGCGCGCCGTCTCCAGGCATGAGCGGATCGAGGAGCTGTTGCCGGGCGCCAGCGTCAGGAACTCGCTCACATTGGTTTCGGTGATCGGGTGGCCGGTGTCGGCAAAGGCATGCGTCATCCAGCTTGCTGCAATCGCCGATTCCCAGGCGTTGACCGCGCCGCCGTAGGAGGAGGGCAGCGACGCCAGCCGCTGCGTTGCCTCGATCAACCGCGCGGTGAAGTCCGCGCGCTCGAGATAGCGGCCCATCCAGTAAAGGTTTGAGGCTGTTCTGCTGAGCATCAGGCCGGAACCCCATCGACGTCGTCCCAATCGTCGACGACCCAGGTGTCCTTGGTTCCGCCCCCCTGCGAACTGTTCACCACCAGCGATCCCGGCGTCATCGCCACCCGCGTCAGCCCGCCCGGCACGATGTTGACGCCGTTGCGGCCCGACAGCACGAACGGCCGCAGGTCGACGTGGCGGGGTGCGATGCCGCTCTCCACCGCGGTCGGGCAGGTGCTCAGCGCCAGCGTCGGCTGGGCGATGAACTTCTCCGGATGCGCCTTGAGCTTGGCGGCAAAGGCCGCGAGCGTGGCGGCGGGTGCGTGCGGGCCTATGAGCATGCCATAGCCGCCCGAGCCATCGACCTCCTTCACCACCAGCTGGGCCAGATTGTCGAGCACATAGCCCAGCGCATCGGGCTCGCGGCAGCGCCAGGTCGGCACATTCTGCAGGATCGGCTCCTCGCCGGTGTAGAATTTCACGATCTCGGGCATGTAGCTGTAGATCGCCTTGTCGTCGGCGATGCCGGTGCCGACCGCGTTGGCCAGCGTCACATTGCCCTGCGCATAGGCTGCCATCAGCCCTGGCACGCCGAGCAGCGAGCTCGGGTTGAAGACCAGCGGATCGATGAACTCGTCATCGAGGCGACGGTAGATGACGTCCACCCGCTCGGGCCCCTGCGTGGTGCGCATATAGACCACATCGTCGCGCACGAAGAGGTCGGAGCCTTCCACCAGCTCGATGCCGAGCTTGTCCGCCAGGAAGCTGTGCTCGTAAAAGGCGCTGTTGTGGCGGCCGGGCGTGAGCAGCACGATCACCGGCGCCCCGTCGCCGCGTGGGGACACACTGCCCAGCGTTTCGAGCAGCATCTCGGGATAGATCTCGACCGGCGCCACCTTCACATGCTCGAAGAGCTCGGGCACCAGCTTGAGCATCACCTCGCGGTTCTCGAGCATGTAGGACACACCCGAAGGCGTGCGCGCATTGTCTTCCAGGACGAAGAACGCGTCCGGCCCGGTGCGCACCAGATCGATCCCGGCGATGTGGGTCCAGATGCCGCCCGGTGGCTTGCGGCCCGCCATGTGCAGGCAATAGCCGGGGTTCTGCAGCACAAGGTCCTCGGGCACGATTCCGGCGCGCAGGATCTCGCGGCTGCCATAGACATCGCCGAGAAATGCGTTGAGCGCATTCACCCGCTGCACCAGCCCCTTCTCGAGGCGGGACCATTCGGCGCGCGCCAGGATGCGCGGGACGATATCGAAGGGGATGAGCCGCTCGGCGGCATCGGGATCGCCATACACGGCGAAGGTGATGCCGATGCGGCGGAAGAACAGCTCGGCCTGCCGTCGCCGCGCCGCCATCACATCGGCGGGCGAATTGTCGAGCCAGTCCCTGATCCAGCGATAGGCGGCGTTGATCGACGTCGTCTCGCCGAACAGCGGGCCGGCGCCACCGTCATAGGCAGCGCTCGAGCCGAACATTTCGTCGAAAGCGTCGATTCCTGCCATGCCGGCGAGCAGCCCCCATCCAAGTTGTTGCAATGCGATAGTGCGGCCTTGAAACAAAAGTGCAAGGCCTGCCGCGCATTCGGCAGCTTTTTTGCGTGCAGCGTGTCAGCCGGCGCTCGGTCCCGCTGGCGGCGTCGCGGCAGGGTCACCGAGCACCATCCCGCCCACCGGCAAGCCGTAGCGCGAGAAGGGCTGGTCGTGATGCCGCACCCGGGTTGCGGCAGCGGATGTGGCGAAGCGCGGGTCCTGCGGGCGCAGCTTGCCGTCGATGAAATGCGCCACGTCCCATGCCGCTTGCGGGGTCAGGCTGCCCTCGTTGCCTTGCGGCATGTTGGCGTGGATGAAGGCGGCGGCCTTGTCGATCGTCGCCATCCCAGCCCCCCAGTTGTAGCTGCGCGCGCCCCACAGCGGCGGAAACGCCTGCACGCCATCGACGATCTGCCCTGCACCATCCTCACCATGGCAGGCGGCGCACTGCTCGGCATAGACGGCAGCACCGCGGGCATCGTCGGGCGGCAAGGCGGGGGCGGCAACCTTGGGGAAGCCGCGTCCGACAGGCGATTCGCCGCTGGGGAGCCCGCGCGCCATGAAGGCGGCATAGCTCTCGATCGCCAGCAGCTCCCGGCTGCCGAGTGCCGGCGGGTCGCCATTCATGCTGTAGAGAAAACAGTCCTGCACCCGCTTCTGGAAGCTGTTGATCTCGGCGTTCTTCTTGCGAAACGCCGGAAAATTGACAAACGCCGCCCAAAGCGGTGCCGCCCCGGCCTTGCGGCCGGCATCGAGATGGCAGTTGCGGCAGGCAAGGCCATTGCCGACATGCGCCGGCGCTTCGCGCGCCGTGTCGGTGATCAGTCGCGCGCCGAGCCGGATCGCATCGCCCTCCGGGCCCGCCGGCGCTGCCGCCGCCAGCGGCGGCACGAAAGCCGAGGTGGTCGCGGCCATCACCACCGGCGGCGCTTCAGCCGGCCACAACGCCAGGACCGCGCTTGCGCCGAGCAGTGCGCCGATGCCGAGCCCGGCCAGCAGTGCCCCGCTCAGCCGCATGCGCACGCTACGCAGAAATTGCGGCTTTGCGGGCGGCAGGAGTTGTGGAACATGCGCCACTGGTAGCGGCGGCGACACAAAAGGACAATCTGATGAAGCGGATGCTTTTCACCTTGGGCAGCGGCCTCGCGCTCGCAGCCCTCCCCGCGCTCGCGCAGAACACGCCTGCGCTCGCGCAGGTCCCGCCGAAGCTGGTGCCCGACTATGGCCGCTATCAAGAGGTGCCCGATCCCTATCTCAAGCCCGATCCGTCGCTGCGCTACAAGGTGGTGTTCGACGTATCGCAGCCGGCCCGCACGCCGGGCAGCGTCCACCAGGGCCTCGAGCGCGTGGCGCGCATGGTCAACCTGCTGGGACGCCACGGCGTCAAGCTGCAGCCGGCCGATATCGTCGTCACCATCCATGGCGGTGCCACCATCACCACGCTCACGCCGGCCGCCTATGCGGCCAAGTTCAAGGGTGCGGCCAACCCCGATGCCGAGCTCATCCGCCAGCTCGCTGCCGCCGGCGTCAGCTTTCGCCTGTGCGGCCAGTCGATGGTGTCGGGCGGCTTTACCAAGCAGGATCTCAATCCGGACGTGAAGGTGGACGTGGCCGCCATCACCACCATGGCCACCCTGCAGCTGCAGGGCTACGCCATCATCCAGGATTAATGTTCGTTGCGCGGCGTCGTGTTGCCGCGCCCGCTGGTATCGGCACGCGGTGGCGGCGCCTGCCGGACCTGCGGCGCCGGTGGCGGCGTTGGTGCCTGGCGCATGACCGGCGGCGGCGCAGCCATTGGCCGCGCCGGCGGCTGCATCTGCGGCCGGGGCTGCATTGCCGGACGCCCCTGCATTGCCGGCCGGGGCTGCATTGCCGGGCGCCCCTGCATTGCCGGCCGGGGCTGCGTTGCCGGGCGCCCCTGTATTGCCGGGCGCGCGCCCATGGTGCCGCCGATCGCGCGCCCGATCACCGGCGCGCCCGGATTGCCGTTCCGGTTCGGAGCGCCGCCACCATAGGCCGGGCGCGGCGCGTAGCCGCCTGCACGATCCGGCCGGTTGACCCGATCAGGCCGCTGGCCCCGATCCGGTCGGTTGCCGCTGTTCGGCGCCACCCCATCGGGGCGCTGGCCCTGCCTCTGCTGCCACCCCGGCCGGCCATCGCCTGGCGGCCGCTGCAGGCCCGGCTGCCCGTTCCAGCCCTGCTGCGGCCGCCGATAGCCGCCACCATAAGGCTGGCCGAAGCCCGGCCGTCCACCGATGGCGCCACCGATCCGGTTGCCGATCGGGCTGGCGCCGCGCCAATAGTTGCGCCCCGGCGCGCCCGCCCAGCCGCGGTTCGGCGTCCAGGGGGTCCAGTGCTGCCAGCGCGTCGCCTGCCAGTAATTCAGCCCGCCGCCATAGGGCAGGATGCGGCGATTCAGCCCCGGCAGGAAGATCGCCCCCGCCGGCGCCCACACCCAGCTTGGGCCATACCAGCTGTTGAAGTTATCATAGCCGAAGCCGCCGCCGAACCCGATGCCGATGTCATAGTCCACCTGCGGCGGGATCGGCGCCCAGCCCGCATATTGCTCGTTTTCGCGGAACGCCACCCAATGCGGCCCCCAGCGCGTGCCCGGCACCCACACCCAGCCGATGCGGTCGTCATGCGCCCAGCGGCCATAATGGTCGGTCGCCCAGCCCCAGGGATCATCGCTGATCCACAGCCGATATTCGGTCCAGCGGCCATTGGTATAGGGCCGCCAGCCGCGATCCACCTCGGGCGCGAAGGCGCGGCCCCAGCGTGTTTCCACCCAGCGACCATAGGGCGCCAGTGGTTCGTAGAACACCTCGACCGACGCCACATCCTCGCCGCCGAACAGGTCGCCCGGCTGCTCCACGCCGGTCCAGGCCGGGTTCCATTCGCCATCATAGCCCTCGGGCCCGAGCGCCTCCTCGCCATAGACATAGTCAGCACCTTCGCCGTAGCGGGGCGCCTGCCCCGAAACCCCGTCATAGGCGCAGCCGGCCAGCAGCAACGCCATCACCGGAATTGCAGGGGCAGTGCGAAAAACCGTGCGGATGGCCATCGGGCAAACCCTTCGAAGCGAGGCCATCAGCAAGCGCGCTGTCAGCTTACCAAAGGCTGAATGCCGCCCAAAACGCACGGCACAGCGACAAATTCGCGTGCCGCCCGCGCAAGCCGCGCAAGGGGCTTGTCAGCGGTGCGGTTTTCCCCCACCGATACGCAATCATGTCGTCGCGTTGTCCTGGGGAGGATCGAAGCTGACGATGATGGGGGAAGTGGGTTGATATCGGAAAATGGACAAGCGCCAACGCGGCGCGAAGTGCTCAGAACGATCGGGATGATCGGCGGCTCGCTGGCCCTCTATCAGGCGATGGAAGTGCTGGGCCATGCGAAGGAAACCCAGTTCACCGGCCCGCCCAACCTGTCGGGTGCCCCCGCCGGCGCCTCGGTTCTGGTGCTCGGCGCCGGGCTGTCGGGGATGCTCGCGGCCTATGAGCTGCGCAAGGCCGGCTACAAGGTGCAGATCCTCGAATACAACAACCGCCCCGGCGGCCGGAACTGGTCGCTCTATGGCGGGGATACCTACACCGAGCTGGGCGGCGAGACGCAGAAAATCGGCTTCGCGCCGGGCAACTATCTCAACCCCGGCCCGTGGCGCATCCCCTATCATCACCGCACGCTGCTGCATTATTGCAAGGCCTTCGGTGTGGCGCTCGAGCCGTTCATCCAGCTCAACCACCAGGCGCTCGTCCACAACAGCAAGGCCTTTGGCGGCAAGCCGATGCCCTACCGGGACCTCTCCGCCGATTTCGAGGGCAATGTCGCCGAGCTGCTCGGCAAGGCCATCGACAATCGCGGGCTCGATTCGGAGTTCTCCGCCGAAGATCGGGACAAGCTCAAGGAGGCGCTGCGCACCTGGGGCCTGCTGGACAAGGACATGCGCTATGTGAAGGGCAATCGCGGCTCGCGTCGCCGCGGCTTCGATCGGCCGTCGGGCGGCGGTGTCAACGGCTCGCCGATCCCGTCCGATCCGTTGCCTTTCAAGGATGTCCTCGATTCAGGCGTCTGGGGCATCATCTCGCAACACATGACGCTCGATCACCAGACCACGATGTTCCAGCCCGTCGGCGGCATGGGCATGATCGGCAAGGCCTTCGGCAAGCAGGTCGATGGCATGGTGACCTTCAACGCCAAGGTGACAAAGATCTCGCAGGCTGGCGGCGCTGTCACTGCCACCTATACCGATACCGTCACCGGTGCGGTCAAGGAGGCGAAGGCGGACTATTGCGTCTGCACCATCCCGCTCGGCATCCTCAGCCAGATCGAGCTCGATGCCTCGTCCGGCATGCTCTCCGCCATCGCCGCCGTGCCCTATTCCAACTCGGTCAAGGTCGGGCTGGAGATGAAGACCCGCTTCTGGGAAGACGAGAACGCCATCTATGGCGGCATCAGCTTCACCGACCGGCCGATCTCGATGATATCCT
This sequence comes from Sphingomonadales bacterium, assembly GCA_038258615.1. GTDB lineage: Bacteria > Pseudomonadota > Alphaproteobacteria > Sphingomonadales > Sphingomonadaceae > Sandarakinorhabdus. The sequence continues at coordinate 8,802 of JBBSPR010000038.1, read as the reverse complement.
ATCCCTCGGGCGGCATGCACTCGTCCGGCCCCGGCGTCATCCTCGGCGCCTATACCTTCGGCCCCGCCTCCTACAAGTTCGCCGGCATGACGCCCGACGAGCGCATCCGCACCGCGCTCGAAATGGGCTCGGTTTTTCACCCGGGCCGCTACAAGGAGCAGTTCAGCAACGGCGCGGCTGTCGCCTGGAGCCGGGTGCCCTACACGCTCGGCTGCTGCGCCCAGTGGAACGAAGACACCCGCAAGGAGCATTACCAGACGCTCGTTGCGGTGGATGACCGCATCGTGCTGGCCGGCGAACATGCATCATATATCGGCTGCTGGATGGAAGGCGCGCTGCTCTCCTCGCTCGATGCCATCACCCGGCTCCACAAGCGCGCACTGGAGGCTTGAACATGCGTATCCTGATCCTCGCCCTGCTCATCGCAGCCCCCGCGGCCATGGCCGCTCCCAAGGCCGCTCCCAAGGCCGCCGCGGCCCCGCATCCCGGTGCCGAAGTCTATCAGAACGTCTGTCAGGCGTGCCACATGGCCAATGCGATGGGCGCCATCGGCGCCGGCCGCATCACCGCGCTCGCCAAGAACCCCAACCTGCAATATCCCGAGTATCCGATCAGCGTTGTTACCGGCGGCAAGGGCGCCATGCCTTGGTTCCGCGGCCAGCTCACCGACCAGGAGATCGCCGATGTGATCGACTATGTGCGCGGCAACTTCGGCAACAGCTACAACAAGGGGCGCGGGGGGAAGGTCACCGCAGCCATGGTCGCGGAGACCGGCGTCGCCGCTCCCACCCGCGGCGAACGTTAGACCCTATCGCGTTTTGATGCGATCAAAACGCGGGTCTAATTCTTTGTTTCCGTGTGTTTTTTGTCGCAAAACCGGTGCCCACTTTTGCGAAACACATTCTAATCAATCCGCAGCATCGCATAGCCGAGCGCCAGCACCAGCGTTACCGCCGTTGAAGCGGCGATCACGATCAACGGCCGCGGCCCTGCCCTCATGATGTCCGCCACCGGCGTGCGGATGGCGGTGGCTGCCACGGACAGCGCCAGAAGTGCTGTGGCGGCACTGCCCGCTGCCGATGAGGCCATGGCGGGGATGAACCCGAGCGAATTGACCCCCGCCACCAGGAAGAACCCGACCACAAACCACGGCAGCAGCGGCGCCTTTGCCGGCTTCGCATCAGGCTCGTCACCGGGCGCCACCTGCAGCGGAAACGCCAGCCCCACCAGCGCCAGCACCGGCGCCAGCAGCGCCACCCGCGCCAGCTTGACGATCGTCGCGGTCTCGCCCGCCGGCTCGCTGAAGGCATAGCCAGCCCCCACTGCCTGCGCCACATCGTGCACCGACCCGCCGAGGAAATAGCCTGCCTGCGCGTCCGAAAGCCCGAGGCTCAGCGCCAGCACCGGATACAGCATCAGCGCCGCCGCGCTCATGATCGAAATGCCCACCAGCGTCAGCGTCACGTCGGACTGGCTCACCCGCCGCTCCCCCAGCGTCGCTGAAAGTGCGAGTGCCGCCGACCCGCCGCAAATCGCCACCGCCCCGCCGGCCAGCACCCCGCGCGAGGGGCTGAGCCCCAGGCTGCGCGCGACGACCACGCCGGTGCCGAGCGTCGCCAGCACCGTTATGCTCACCATCCCCAGCGCCTCCGGCCCCAGCGCGCCGATCTGCGCGAAGGTGATCCGTGCCCCGATCAGCACGATCGCGAAGCGCAGCAACTCACGCGCCGCCAGCCCCAGGCCCGGCGCCAGGCGCTTGTCCGAACTGAGGAAATTGAGGCTGAGGCCGATCAGCAGCGCCAGCAGCGTCAGCGGTGCGCCGTAGCGGCTGGCAAGTGCGGCGGCCGCCAGTGTGGCAAGGCCGGCGACGATGAGGCCAGGGATATTGTCGCGCGCGCGAACCCGCGGCGAAGGCTCGATGTCGCCGAAGAGATCGGCGCCCTGGGGGAGGCGTTCTGGGGACATGTGCCCCGCTCTTTACGCGGTTCCCGGAAAGATGAAAGCGAGCCGGGATCGTGGTTCGAAAGCGGGCTGCGCGCAGGCAGCGGGTGGCGGGCACGGCGCCCCAATCTGCCACCGCCGCGACGCAGTGACGAGATCGATAGGCGCTTTTCCCCTCCTTCGGGGAGGATGTTCATGGGTTCAGGCGGCAACCACCGCCGGCGAGCGCCGCGTCCACAGCATGATGGCCAGCACCAGGCCGATACCGGCCACCCCGGTCATCGCCAGATAGCCGGGCGCGCCGAGACGGTCATACAAAGGGCCGGAGATGAGGACGGCGGCGGCATAGGTTGGGGCGTTGGCAAGGCCCATGTAGATCATCTGGGCGGTGGGGGCGCGATCGTCGCCGTGGATGGTCTGGATGAAGCGCATGCCGCCGAGGAAGGTGGCGGCGAAGCTGAGCGCGTGAAGAAGCTGCAGCGGCACCAGCAGCCAGAAGGATGGCAGGGAGGCCAATGCCGTCCAGCGCAGGACGGCGCCGATGCCGCCGGCGACGATGAGGGTTTCCGGCCGGAAGCGTGCCGACCAGTTGCCGAGGAACATCAGGAAGCCGACTTCGGCCAAGGTGCCGACGTTCCAGAGCATCGAAATTTCCTTCGACGACATGCCCTGCTCGTTTGCCCAGACCAGGGAGCCCGAGGTGTAGAGGAAACCGGCGCTGGCCTGGATGAGGCCGGCGGCGAAGATGAACAGGCTGAAGTTGGCGTTGCGGAGCATGCCGAGGCCGGAGGAGAGACGCTCCCCGAAGGGCTGGGCGATTTCGGCGCGGGCGAGGACGGGCTCACGCGGCATCCAGGCGCTGCCGCCGATCATCAGGGCGGAGATGACGAGCATGAAGCCCCAGATCGGCCAGAAGGCGCCCGACCAGTCGTTGAGGACGCCGACCACGGTGGTGCCGATGACGAACGCCGCCGACGCAAGGCCGCGGGCGACGCCATAGGTGGGCTTGCCGGTGCGGGTGAGGCGCAGGAGGGCGGTTTCGACGACCGGCAGCAGGCCCCAATAGGCGATATCGAGGATGAGGATGACGGCGAAGACGGCGACGAAACTCTCGAGGAAGTAGAGCACCGCGAAGCCGATAGTGAGCAGGATGGTGAACATGAACAGCGGGGCGCGCCGATCGCTGCGGCCATCGGCCCAGGCGGCGGTGAGCGGGCCGGCGAGCGCGCGGCTGAAGCCGGCGATGGCAAGCACGACGCCGATCTCGGCACCGCTGAAGCCATGCACCTTTTCCAGCCACAGCGGCAGGAAGGGGATAAGACAGCCGAAGCCTGCGAAGAACAGGCAGGCGAGCATGGTCGAGCGGACAGCGGGGGAAGCGTTCAAGTCGGTGCTCAATTCTGGCTGTGGGGCTCAAGGCTTGCCCCCTGCCCCCTCACTCGCCTACGAAAGCGCCAAAATCAAGGGAGGGAACACATCATGCACTCGGCGCTTTTCGATCTGGCTGGCCAGACCGCGCTCATCACCGGCTCTTCGCGGGGAATCGGCAAGGCGATCGCGCATCGCATGGCCGAGAATGGCGCCAATGTGATCATCTCCAGCCGCAAGGCCGACGCGTGCGAGGCAGCGGTGGCGGAGATCAATGCTGCGGTCGGCCGCGAGGCGGCAGTGTCGATTCCGGCGAACATCGCCGACAAGGCGAGCCTGGAGGCGCTGGTTGCACGGACGATCGAGCGCTTCGGGCAGATCGATGCGCTGGTGTGCAATGCCGCGAGCAACCCCTATTTCGGGCCGATGGCGGGGATTACCGACGACCAGTTCAACAAGATCTTGCAGAACAACATCATGGCCAATCACTGGCTGGTGAACATGGTGGCGCCGGCAATGCGGGCGCGCAAATCGGGGTCGATCACCATCATCTCGTCGTTGGGCGGGCTGAAGGGCAGCACGGTGATCGGCGCCTATTGCGTTTCGAAGGCGGCGGACATGCAGTTGGCGCGCAACCTGGCGTGCGAATTCGGGCCGGACAATGTGCGGGTGAACTGCATCGCCCCCGGCCTCATCAAGACCGATTTTGCCAAGGCCTTGTGGGACGACCCGGAGATCCTGAAGTCCGCCACGCGCACGGCACCTTTGCAGCGGATAGGGCAGCCAGACGAGATTGCCGGGATGGCGGTGCTGCTGGCGAGCCCGGCCGGCGCATTCATGACCGGCCAGAGCATCGTGATCGACGGCGGGGTTTCGATTTCCTGAGTTACTGAAGCTCGAAGCGCACGGTCACCCGCACGCCGAGACCGACTTCGCCGGGGGCCACCGGCGGGGCGGCATCGGCCATCTCGGCCTTGGCGCTGCGCATGAGCATGGGCTGCGGCTCGGGCCGGCCGATGTCGGTCGCTTCCGAGATCGCTTCGATGCGCTTGACGGTCATGCCAGCGGCCTTGGCATAGAGGGCGGCGCGGGCGCGGGCGGTGGCTATTGCCTGGACACGCGCCTCATCGAGGGCGGCCTCGGGCTTGTCGAGGCGAAAGCTGGGACCGCTGATCTGGTTGGCGCCGGCCTTGACCAGCGCATCGAGCAGCGCGCCGGCGTTTGCCAGATCGCGCAGCCGCAGCCCCACGGTGTTGCTGGCCTGGTAGCCGGTGAGGCGCTGCTGGCGCTCCTCATAGCTGTAGGTGGCCTGTAACCCGATCCCGCGGGTCTGGATATCGCGCTCGGCGACGCCGGCGGCACGCAGTGCTTCGACGACCGCGGTCATGGCGCGGGCGTTGGCGGCCATGGCGGCGGCAGCGGTGGGGGCGGTGGTGACGACGCCGCCGGACAGTTCGGCGACATCGGGGGTGCGGGTGACTTCGCCCTCCGCGACGACGGTGAGATAGGTGGCGGGGGTGGGGATGGCGGGCACGGCGGATGGCGACTGGATCTGGGCCTGCGCGGGGGCGGCGAGCAGCAGGGCTGTCACGCCAGCAGCGACGAGAGTCTTCATGCGATTGTCCTTTGCGGCTGGGCCGGGCGTGCGGGTCATTTGCGGCCGCCGACCATGCGCAGCAGTGTCAACAGTGCGACCGCACCGATCACCGATGCGATGAAGCCGGCATTCTGGCCTTCGTTGTAGAGACCCATCCAACGGCCGGCCCAGGTGGCGAAGACGGCGCCGGCAATACCGACGATGATGGTGAGCAAGCATCCCGAAGGTGCGCGACCGGGTGCGAGCCACCCGGCAATGAGACCGGCAAAGAAGCCGATGATGATCGATCCGATCAAGCTGAACATGACGACTGTTGCCCCTTGCAATGCGCAATTTCTGCATTTCGTTTGCGCTGCAGCACCTATATGGTGGCTGAACATTGCGCTCACAATGCCGGTCTGATGTTGATTTTCGACCAACAACCGCATTGCCGGCGGGAAAATTGTGGAAGACTCAGTTTGCATGCGGTATGAGCGGCTTGCAGGCAGTGACGTATGGTTGTAATACAGTCCTTGCCACAAGGACAATGAGTATGAACATGCACAGGACGCTGCCCGATCCCGACAGCGCGGCAGCTTTTCCCTACGAGGCCGATGGCACCGCACGGTCGAGCCGCAAGCGGTGGCTGATCGTGGCCGGCGTCGTGCTGGTGGTGGTGGCAGCGCTGGTGGGCTGGCGGATGCTGAGTGCCGAGCCCGAAGTGGCGGCGCCGGTTGCGGTGCCGTCGGTGACGGTGATGGTGCCGGGCACGACCGAAGTGACAGCGACGGTGACGGCACCCGGCTCGATTGCGGCGCGCCGCGACGATGGCATCGGCGTGCAGGGCGACGGCGGACGGGTGACGTCGGTTCTGGTCGAGCCGGGCCAGAGGGTGCAGCGCGGGCAGATTCTGGCGCGGATCGACCGCACGATCCAGACGCAGCAGGCCAACCGGCTTGCAGCGGAAATCCGGGCCGCCGAAGCCGATGCAGCGCTGGCCGAGGCCAATCTCGGCCGCGCCGAGGCGCTGGTGGGGCGCGGGTTCATTTCGAAGGCCGACATCGACCAGCGCACCGCCACCCGCGATGCCGCCCGCGCCCGTGTTGCCGTGGCGCGCGCGCAGCTGGCCGAACTCAATGCGCGGATCGCTATGCTCGATGTGCGTGCTCCTGCCGACGGGCTGATCCTCGCGCGCAACGTGGAGACGGGACAGGTTGTCGGGCCCGGCACGACGCCGCTGTTCCGGCTGGCGGAACAGGGCGTGCTCGAAATGCGCGCCCAGGTGGCCGAGCAGGACATGGCACGGCTGAAGCCGGGCATGAGTGCCGAAGTGACGCCAGTGGGCTCGACCGAGAGCTATCGCGGCCAGATCTGGCTGCTCGACCCGGTGATCGATGCCGTATCGCGGCAGGGAATTGCGCGGATCGCCCTGCCCTATTCGCCCGGTCTGCGGGTGGGTGCCTTTGCCAAGGCGCGGGTGGCGGCGGGCACCGGCGTTCAGCCGGTGTTGCCGCAATCGGCGATCCAGAGCGATGCGCGCGGCAGCTTCGTGTACATCGTCGGCGCCGATGACAAGGTGGCTCGCCGCAACGTGACCGTGGGCACGGTGAGCGACCAGGGCGTTTCGGTCGCTTCCGGGCTGGTGGGCACCGAGAAGGTGGTGGTCAGCGCCGGCGCCTTCCTGCGGCCCGGCGAGACGATCAAGCCCGTGCTGGCGAATGCCACCGCGGCGCCTGTGGCCGTGAAGGGCTGACCATGCGCAATATCTCCAGCTGGTCGATCAAGAACCCTATCCCGCCGATCGTCCTGTTCATCATCCTGACGCTGGCGGGCATCGTGAGCTTCATCCAGCTCGATGTGAACAACAATCCGGATGTCGATTTTCCGGCCGCACAGGTGATCGTCAGCCAGCCGGGGGCGGCGCCGACCGAGCTGGAAACCCAGGTGACGCAGCGTGTCGAAGCGGCGCTGCGCGGCATCACCGGTGTCGACGAGATCAGCTCGTTCGTCTCCGAAGGCGTATCGCGCACAACCGTGCAGTTTGCCATCGGCACCCCGCTCGACCGCGGCGTGAACGATGTGCGTGATGCGGTGGCCAATATCCGGTCGGACCTGCCGGCGGGCATCTTGCAACCGCAGGTGCAGCGCATCGATGCTGTGGGCGGACCGATCGCGTTTTTCTCGGTGGAAGCCGTGGACATGACGCTCGAGGAATTGAGCTGGTATGTCGATGACACGGTCGCCAAGAAGCTGCTGTCGATTCCGGGCATGGCGGCGGTGCGGCGCAGCGGCGGGGTGAGCCGGGAGATCCGCGTGATCCTCATTCCGGCGCGGATGCAAGCCTATGGCGTGACTGCGAGCGACGTGAACGACCAGCTGCGGCTGGTGAACATCAATGCCGCCGGGGGCCGTACCGAGATCGCCGGGTCCGAACAATCGGTGCGTGTGCTGGGCAACGCCGCCGATGCCAACGCACTGTCGCAAACGCAGATTTCGGTCCGCGGCGGGCGCACGATCCGGCTGGCGGACATCGCCGATGTGCGTGACCTGTATGCCGAACAGCGGTCGCTTTCCAAGCTGAACGGGCGTCAGGTGCTCAGCTTCTCGATGGAGAAGTCGCGCGGCTCGTCCGACGTGACGGTGTATGACGAGGCGGTGAAGGCGCTCGAGGAGCTGAACACGGACAATCCTAAGGTCAAGTTCCGGCTGCTGTTCACCACGGTCGATTATACCAAGGATCAGTTCAATTCGGCCATCACCGCGATGATCGAAGGCGCGTTGCTCGCTGTGCTCGTGGTTTTCGTCTTCCTGCGCGACTGGCGCGCGACGGTGATTTCGGCGCTGGCGATCCCGCTTTCGGCCATTCCGGCGTTCTTCTTCCTCGATATGCTCGGCTTCACGCTCAACTTCCTCAGCCTGCTGGCGCTGAGCCTGGTGGCTGGTGTGCTGGTCGATGATGCGATCGTGGAGATCGAGAATATCGTGCGGCACATGCGGATGGGCAAATCGCCCTATCAGGCTTCGATGGACGCGGCCGACGAGATCGGCCTGGCAGTGGTTGCCACCACCATGGCGATCGTTGCCGTCTTCCTGCCGGTCGGGCTGATGCCGGGCTTTTCGGGGCAGTTCTTCAAGGCGTTCGGGTTCACGGTGGTGGTGTCGGTGCTGCTCAGCCTGGCGGTGGCGCGGTTGGTGACGCCGATGCTGGCGGCCTTCTTCCTCAAGAGCCACGGCCAGGCCGAGCATGGCGAGGGCAAGTGGGTGCATGTCTATATGCGCATCCTGCGCTGGTCGCTCCGCAATCGGTGGAAGACGATGGGCATCGGGGCGTTGGCGCTGGTTGCGACGGTGGTCAGCTTTGCCACGCTGCCGCTCACCTTCCAGCCGACAATCGACACCGATTACAGCCAGGTGCGGGTTGCCCTGCCGCCGGGCTCCACAAAGGAGCAGACCGAGGCGGTGGTCGACCGCGCGCTGGCGATGCTCGAATCCTCGCCGGTGGTCGATGCCGCCTTCGCGGATATCGAGATCGGCAGCGGCAACATCTATCTGACGCTGCGCAAGGACCGGCCGACGAGCAGCGTGGAATTCGAGCGGACGTTCGCGCCGCAGTTGGCCGCGATCCCCGATGCACGGGTCAGCTTCCAGTCGCAGAATGGCAGCGGCGGTGCGGGGCGCGACCTCACGGTCGTGATTGCCGGCAGTGATCCCGTGAAGCTGGAAGCGACGGCATTCAAGATCGTCGAGGAGATGCGAGGGTTGGAGGAAATCCGCCAGCCGCGGGTAGAAGGCGACAATCGCCGGCCCGAGATCACCATTCGTCCGCGCTTCGACCTGGCGGCGCAGATGGGCGTGACGACGGCCGCACTTTCCGAGACGATCCGGATTGCGACGCTGGGTGACATCGACCAGAATGT
>JBBSPR010000037.1:0-16507 GCA_038258615.1 Sphingomonadales bacterium | reverse complement strand
GCCAGCCTCACCCTCATGTTCCAGAAGGAAGTGGCGCAGCGGCTCGTCGCCGCCCCCGGCAGCGGCGCCTATGGCCGACTCTCGGTGCTCGCCCAGTGGCGCACCTCGGCAAAAATCGCCTTCACCGTGCCGCCGCGCGCCTTCATCCCGGCGCCCAAGGTCGAATCCGCCGTGGTGCATCTGGTGCCGTCCGCGCCTATGTCCGCCGCCACGCCCACCAAATTGTCGGCGCTCACCGCCGCCGGCTTCGGCCAGCGCCGCAAGATGCTGCGCGCCAGCCTGCGCGCTCTGCCCGGTGCGCTCGAAGCCCTGGAAGCGCAGGGGATCGCACCTGAAGCCCGGGCCGAAACCGTCCCCGTTCCGGCTTGGGCCGCAGCAGCCGCGCTGCTTTGACCTTAAACCCTATTGCGTTTTGATGTGATCAAAACGCGGGTCTAATTCTTCGTTTCCGTTTGTTTTTTTCGCAAAACCGGTGCCCACTTTTGCGAAACACGCTCCAGGCATCAGTTGTTGGCTTGCGGCTTGTCCGGCGTCGGCGTGGCCGCGGCCACTGTCGTCGCATTGCTGAGAGCCGCCTGCAGCCGGTTCGCCGGTTCGCACTCGGTCTTGCACAGCGCCTTGATGCGCGCGAGGTTGATCTGCGCCCGTGCCGTCGCCCCGCGCGCGATCAGCGCTTTGCCTTGGCCTTCGAGTGCCGTCACATCCGAAGGGTTGAGCGCCAGCGCCTCGCGATAGAAGCGCACCGCCTTGCCCGGCAGGCCGATTTTCTCATAGCCCATCGCAATGCCGCTATAGGCCGCCACATTCTTGGGATCCGAGGCAATTGCCGCCTCGAAGGCATCGATCGCTGCCTGTGCTTCACCCTTGGCAAGTGCGGCACGGCCGATTTCGGCCATGCGCACCGATTGCGGTTTCAGCACATCGTCGCGAAGGGCGGCAGGTGCTGCGGTCGCGGTCATCAGCGCGAGTGTCACGAGCAAAGCTGGTCTGAACATTCAAGCGTCTCCCAATCCGCTCTCCGGAGACTAGCCGATTCGCAACAGGCTTGTAATGCTGAATCCGTCACAGCCATGCTGCTGCGGCGTCAGCAGCAGTTCCTCGCCCAACGGCTTGAAATCACGCAGCGCCGCCGTCTGCGCCTCCCCCTCTTCGGGCAGCAGCGAGCACACCACATAGGTCAGCCGGCCGCCCGGCCGCACCATTGTCGCCGCGAGTTCCAGCAGCCGCGCCTGCTCATCGACCAGCCGCGCCAGCCGTGCCGGCGTCAACCGCCAGCGCGCTTCCGGATTGCGGCGCCAGGTGCCGCTCCCCGAGCAGGGCGCATCGACCATCACGGCATCGCACGCCCCCTCCAGATCGGCGAGCATCTCGGCCTCGCGCCCGCCATCGAGCAGCCGCGGCTCCACGATCGTCACCCCGGCGCGCGCCAGCCGCGCCGGCATCGCGGAAAGCCGGCCGCGGTCGCTGTCGCTCGCCACCAGCCGGCCCTCGTTGGCCATCGCCGCCGCCAGCGCCAGCGTCTTGCCGCCAGCACCTGCGCACAGGTCCAGCACCGTCTCGCCGGGCTGCACCGCCAGTGCCGCCGCCGCACGCTGCGAGCCGGCATCCTGCACCTCCACCAACCCGTCCTGGAACGCCGCCAGCGCCTCGACATTCACCCCGGACTCGATCCGCAGTGCGTCCTCATGAAGGTCGAGCGGCACTGCGCCTTCAAGCATGGGCAGCACATCCGCCCGCACCGCCTTCAGCCGGTTGACGCGCAAATCGAGCGGTGCCCGCGCCAGCAGCGCCGCCACCTCCACTTCGGTCGCGTCACCGAAGCGCTCGCGCAGCTTGTCCATCAGCCACGCCGGTGCCAGCCCCGGCACGGCTTCCGCCTCGCCCGGCACCAGCGCCGCCGGCGCATGACCACCGGTGCCGAACAGCGCCAGCAATTCCGGATCATGCGCGCGCAAATGTCCGATCAGCGCCGCCCGCCCGGCTTCGGGCCGCTCGCCCAGGCTGCGGATGGCGGCAAACGCCAGCGCCCGCACGCCGCGCCGGTCGCCACCACCGGCATAGCGGCGGGTGCTGAAATAGCGCTGCACGATCGTGTCTGCCGCCGCCCCGCCATCGCGCGCCGCAGCAATCACCAGGTCGAGAATCTCGATCGCGGCCGCCAGCCGCGCTGCGGGAGTCACCCTGTGGTCGGATAGTTGGGGGCTTCGCGGGTGATCGTCACATCATGCACATGGCTCTCGCGCAAGCCGGCGTTGGTGATCCGCACGAATTCGGCGCGCGTCCGGAACTCGTCCAGCGTCGCCGCCCCGGTATAGCCCATCGCCGCCTTCACCCCACCCACAAGCTGGTGCAGTACCGCCGTCGCCGGCCCCTTGAACGGCACCTGCCCCTCGATGCCCTCGGGAACGAGCTTCAACTGGTCCTTGATATCCTGCTGGAAATAGCGGTCGGCCGAGCCGCGCGCCATTGCCGCCACCGATCCCATGCCGCGGTAGCTCTTGTAGGTCCGCCCCTGCCACAGGAATGTCTCGCCCGGCGCCTCTTCGGTGCCCGCCAGCAGGCTGCCGACCATCACCGCCGCAGCCCCCGCCGCCAGCGCCTTGGCAAGATCGCCCGAAGTGCGCAGGCCGCCATCGGCAATCACCGGCACGCCGAGCTTCGCAGCAGCTTCCGCCGTATCCATGATCGCGGTCAGCTGTGGCACGCCAACCCCCGCCACCACGCGCGTCGTGCAGATCGACCCCGGCCCGATCCCGACCTTGATCGCATCGGCGCCGGCATCGATCAGCGCGCGCGCAGCGGCTGCGGTCGCCACATTGCCCGCCATCACCTGCACATTGTTGGAGATCCGCTTGATCCGCGCCACCGCCTCGGCCACCCGGTCCGAATGGCCGTGCGCGGTATCGACCACGATCAGGTCGCACTCGGCATCGAGCAGCGCCTCGGTGCGCTCATAGCCCAGGTCCCCTACCGTCGTCGCCGCTGCCACCCGCAGCCGCCCGGCGGCGTCCTTGGTGGCGCTGGGGTAGGTCACCGCACGCTCGATGTCCTTCACCGTGATCAGCCCGATGCAACGGCCATCGTCGTCCACCACCAGCAATTTCTCGATGCGATTGCTGTGCAACAGACGCCGCGCCTCGCTCTCGCTCGTGCCGGGCCGCACCGTCACCAGCCCCTCGCGGGTCATCAGCTCGGCGACTGGCTGGTCGGGGTGCTCGGCAAAACGCATGTCGCGGTTGGTCATGATGCCGACCAACCGGCCCTCGCCGTCCACGACGGGAAAGCCCGAAATCCGGTGCCGCGCCATCAGCGCCCGCGCATCGCCCAGCGTCTGCTCCGGCCGCATCGTCACCGGGTTCACCACCATCCCGCTCTCGAACCGCTTGACCTGGCGCACGGCATTGGCCTGCTCCTCGATCGTCAAATTGCGGTGCAGCGTGCCGATGCCGCCGGCCTGCGCCATCACGATCGCCATGTCGGCCTCGGTCACCGTGTCCATCGCCGAGCTCATCACCGGAATGTTGAGGCGGATGCCGCGCGTCACCATCGTCGAGGTGTCCGCCATGCTGGGCATGATCGCCGAGGCGGCTGGCACCAGCAGCACATCATCGAAGGTGAGGCCGAGGCGGATATCCATGGGGAGCGTGACTCGCATGCAAGAGGTTCAGGCAGGGGGTTGCGGTCGCCGTCTCTTAAGGTGCCGGCGCCCAAAAGAAAAGGCGCGAGGATCGCTCCCCGCGCCCGATCTTCATCGTCAGACGGTTCAGGCGTTGATGAACGCCAACCAATATTGGGCCAACGCGCCGCGCGGGCCGCCGCTCACGGTCTTCAGCGTCTCGGCAGCGCCGGCCTTGTCCCCGGCCATCGCCTGCGATGCACCGAGCCGCAGATTCACGGTCGAGGCATCGACACCGGCCGCGCCAACCGCCAGCTTGTACATCTCGGCGGCCTTTGCATATTCGCCATAGCCGTAAAAGGCGTCCCCGGTCGCCAGCGCCATCTTGGGATTGCCCTTGGCTTCCCGCTCCAGGCCCGGCAACGACGCCTTGTCGGCCGCCGCCTTGGAATCGGCGTTGTTCTTGATTTCCTTGATCAGCGGCTTGCCGGGATCGAGCATCTTGGCGGCAATGCCCATGTCCATCGCAGCCTTGGCTTCGCCGGGGAAGCCGCGGCCAAGTGCTGTATCGGCATATTCCACATAATCCCGTTCGCCGACCAGCGACTTGCTGGCCGCCTGGAAGCGGCCGAAATCGAGCAACGTCTGATCGTCGATCTGGCCGAAATTGTCCCGGGTCAGCAGAACCGCGTCGCGCCAGTTGGTTGGAGTCGGAAATGCCTTCACCCAATCGAGGAACGCGCCGAGCTGTTCGCCCTGGTTCTTGCTGTCGACCGCAATCTGCACGCGGCGGCGATACCAGCTCTCCTCCACCGGCTCGCCGGCAGCCTGCTTGATCTCGATGGCTTTCTTCAGCGCGCCGATTGCCTTGGCGCGGTCGCCCACGCGGTTGTACGTTTCGGCGGAATTGACCAGCATCCCGGCATCGTTGGGATTCAGAGCATTGTGCTTGTCATAATAGCCGGCAGCCTTGACATAATCCTCGCGCTGCAACGCCAGACCGGCGACGATGCCGAGATAGCGGATCTGCTCATCCTGCGGCAGCGTGCCGAGATCGGTGAGCTGGGTCAGCGTATCCTCGATCATCTTGTTGTCCTGCAGCGCGACGGCCGACTGCAGCCGCAGCTTGCCGATCACGCTGGCATCGTCATCTTCCTTCGGCAGTGCATCGGTTTCAGCCAGCTTCGCAATCGCGCCCTGATGATCACTGGCCTGCTGAAGTTTCTGCACGTCGACCACAATCGCCCGCACAGGCTTGGACAGCTTCACTGTCGGGCCCTTCGGCGCTTCTTCCTTCTTGGCACGCGGCGCCCGCTGCGCCTCGGCCGGAACGGCCGCAAACATGCCGGCCAGAGCAATTGCCATCACAGCCCTTGAAACCAGGCCATCCGCATTCAGACGAAATGTCATTCCAATCCTCCCAAATCCACCCAACCCAGGTGCGTCACCGGGTGCGTCATACCGCCATCGTCCGGCCTGTCCAATATCTGCTTATGGCGAGGCTGCTGAACAGCGTTTGAACCGGATTGCCTGCGCGGTTAACACTGGAACCCGATCCCACCGGAAGCCACAACATGCTCATCATGCTCTCCCCCGCAAAATCGCTCGATCTGGACTCACCGGTGCCCGCATTGGAGGCGACGCAGCCGCAGTTCATGGCCCAGGCCGAAAGGCTTGCACGCGCCGCGGCGAAGCTCAAGCCCGCCCGCCTGCAGGAGATGATGCACATCTCGAAGCCCCTGGCGGACCTCAACGCTGCCCGCTTCAAGGCCTTCCACACCCCCTTTACCCCCGACAATGCCCGTCCAGCGCTCTTCACCTTCGCCGGCGATGTCTACACCGGGCTCGATGCTGCAACGCTCGATGCCGAGGGCATCGCCTTTGCGCAGGATCATCTGCGAATCCTGTCCGGACTCTACGGCCTGCTCCGCCCGCTCGATCTCATGCAGGCCTATCGTCTCGAAATGGGCACCAGCTTTGGCCTCGGCAAGGCGGAGACGCTGTATGCCACCTGGAAATCCAGCATTTCCAAGGCACTCAATGCCGACGCCGCGCACCACAAGGCGCCGCTGGTCATCAACCTTGCAAGCGGCGAATACTGGAAAGCGGTCGATCAGCGGGTGCTCAAACCCCCCGTGCTCACCATCGATTTCCGGGACGACAAGGGTGGCAAGCTGCGCTTCAACAGCTTCGTCGCCAAGCGCGCAAGGGGTGCCGCCGCCAGGGCGCTGATCGATGCCCGGGCCAGCGACCCTGCACCGCTCAAGGCGCAGGACATCCTCGGCCACCGCTTTTCGGTCACCCATTCCACCGACGTGCACTGGATCTTTGTGCGCAACGTACCAACGACCTGAGCAGAAGACACAAAAAAGCCGGCCGAAGGATGATCCCCCGGCCGGCCTTTTCGTTTGCAGCCTTACTTCTTGGCAGCAGCTTCCATGTCGGCAGCCGCACCCTCGACGTTGGCAGCGGCGCCTTCGATGGCGTTGGCAGCGTCGGTCTTGGCTTCAGCGGCAGCCGCTTCGGCATCGGCAGCACCAGCGGCCATCGAATCACCAGCGTTATCAGCAGTCGCTTCGCCGGCATCGACAACCGACTCGCCAGCCGCTTCCATCGAATCGCCAGCAGCTTCCATCGAAGCTTCGGCTTCGGTCGTCGGCGTCTCGGCGGCCTTTTCGCCGCAAGCAGCAAGCAAGGTCAGGCTGGCAGCAGCAGCAATCGTCACAGCAATGCGCATTCAAAATCTCCCCGTTCGGTCAGCGCGTAATCCACAAAGCGCGAGCGGTCATTACACGCGTCGCGGTCCTTTGCGAAGTCCAATCTTCCTGCCCCGATCTTGTGCCCTCAGTCGGCGATCTCCTCCGCGACCGACCCTTCGTCGGCCGGAATCAGCGCAACCGACACCACATGCTCATTGTCCGCCACATCGAACAGCGTCACCCCAAGCGTGGATCGCCCGCGAATGCTCACCTCACCCACCCGCACGCGGATCAGCTTGGCCTGGTCGGTCACCAGCATGAGCTGGTCGTCATCGCTCGCCGTAAAGCTCGCGACGATCGCACCGTTGCGGGCATGCTCGCCGATGGTGCGGATGCCCTGCCCGCCGCGCCCCGACTGGCGATATTCGAACGCCGATGACCGCTTGCCATAGCCATTGGCCGTGACGGTGAGGATGAACTCTTCGGCCTCGGCAAAGCCCTTCATCCGCGTCTCCGAAAGCACGCGCTCGCCGGGCTCGGCCTTCCAGGCGGCGGCTTTCAGATAATCCTCGCGCTCCTGCGGGCTCGCATCAAAGGCCTTCAGGATCGACATCGAGATCACCGCGTCATCAGCCGCCAGTGTCATGCCGCGCACGCCGGTCGAGGTTCGCGACACGAACTCGCGCACATCCGACACCGCAAAGCGGATGGCCTTGCCACTCTTCGCGGTCAGCAACACGTCCTCGGCTTCGTCGCAGAGCGCCACGCCGACCAGCCGGTCGTCGTCACCATCCTCGAAGCGGATCGCCAGCTTGCCGGCGGTCGGCACATTGGTGAAGGCGTCCATGGCATTGCGCCGCACGCTGCCGCGGCAAGTGGCGAACATCACATGCAGCCGGCCCCACTCCGTCTCATCCTCGGGCAAGGACAGCACGCTGGTGATCTTCTCATCGGGTGCCAGCGGCAGCATGTTGGCCAGCGGCCGGCCGCGCGCCTGCGGGCTGCCCTGCGGCAGCTTCCACACCTTCTGCCGATAGACCTTGCCCGCCGACGAGAAGAACAGCACCGGATTGTGGGTCGAGGTGACGAACAGCGTGGTGATCGCATCCTCGGCCTTGGTGGACATGCCCGAGCGGCCCTTGCCGCCGCGCTTCTGGGCGCGATAGTCCGACAGCGGCACGCGCTTGATCCAGCCGTCCATCGTCACCGTCACCACCATGTCCTCACGGTCGATCAGGTCCTCGTCGTCGATATCATCGCCGCTGGCGGTGATCTCGGAGCGCCGCTTCATCTGGAACTGGTCGGTAACCTGCCGCAGCTCTTCGCGCATCACCGCATAGAGCTTCAGCCGATCGCCGAGGATCTCGAGCAATGCGGCAATGACCGCCGCGAGCTCCTTCAATTCGCCACCGATCTCCTCACGACCAAGTGCCGTCAGCTTCGCCAGCCGCAGCTCGAGGATGGCGCGAACCTGCGCTTCGGAAAGATGGATCGTCTCCGCATCCCCTGCCCGCGCATCGGCCTCCACCAGCTCCAGATAGCTGCGGATTTCGGTCGCATCCCACTCACGCGCCAGCAGCGCCTCGCGCGCCGCCGCCGGCGTGGCCGACCCACGGATGATCGCCACCACCTCATCGAGATTGCTCACCGCAATCACCAGGCCGATCAACAGATGCGCCCGCTCGCGCGCCTTGGCGAGCTCGTGCTTCGAGCGCCGGGTGATCACCTCCTCGCGGAAGCTCACGAACGCCTTGATGATCTCGACCAGCCCCATCAGCTCGGGGCGCCCACCCCTGATCGCCAGCATGTTGAGGCTGAAGCTCTGCTGCGCCGGCGTGTGCCGCCAAAGCTGGTTCAAGACCACCTCGGGGTTGGCATCGCGCTTCAATTCCATGACGATGCGCACACCCTCGCGGTTGCTCTCGTCACGCAGATCGGAAATGCCCTCGATCCGCTTGTCCTTCACCGCCTCGGCGATCTTCTCGACCAGCGCATTCTTGCCCTGCTGGAACGGGATTTCGGTCAGCACCAGCGTCTGCTTGTCGCCGCGCCCGCTCTCGATCACATGCCGCGAGCGCATCATCAGCCCGCCACGCCCGGTCAGATACGCCTGCCGCACGCCATGCGTGCCCAAAATTAACCCACCGGTCGGGAAATCGGGCGCCGGCAGATGCGCCATCAGCCCATCGACATCGATCGCCGGATTGTCGAGATACGCCACCACGGCATCGACGACCTCGTTGAGGTTGTGCGGCGGAATATTGGTCGCCATGCCCACTGCGATGCCGCCGGCACCATTGACGAGCAGATTGGGGAAGCGCGCCGGCAGCACCGCCGGCTCACGCTCCGAGCCATCGTAATTGGGGATGAAATCGACCGTGTCCTTGTCGATATCCGCCAGCAGCGCTTCCGCCGGCTTCGCCAGCCGCGCTTCGGTATAACGCATGGCGGCAGGCGCATCCGGGTCCATCGAGCCGAAATTGCCCTGGCCGTCGATCAGCGGCAGCCGCATCGACCAGTCCTGCGTCATCCGCGCCAGGGCATCGTAGATCGCGCTGTCACCGTGCGGGTGATATTTGCCCATCACGTCGCCGACGATGCGCGCCGACTTGCGATAGGGCTTGCCCTGCACGAAGCCGTTTTCGAAGCTGCCCCACAGGATGCGCCGGTGCACCGGCTTCAGCCCGTCGCGCACATCCGGCAGCGCCCGCGCCACAATGACCGACATCGCATAGTCGAGGAACGACGTGCGCATTTCCGTCACGATCGAGATCGGCTGGATGTCCGGGCCCTCGCCGGGCGGCAAAACCTCTGATTCCATGGGGATTATTCAGTCCGTTCCGAGCAATGCAACAATGCTGTCACACCTAGCCGCTGGGGCGAAAAAACGCCAGTGAAAAGGCCTCCGGCGGCTGGGGCCTCAGGCCCCAGACCCCTTTGGTGGAGGCATCGCATGCAGTGGCGGGGTTCAGTCCAGATTGGGCCGCAGCCATGTCTCCGCCTGCTCGAGGCTCACCCCGCGCCGCGTCGCATATTCGGCAAGCTGGTCCGGCCCCACCCGCGCCACGCCGAAATAATGCGATTGCGGATGGGCGAAATAAAAGCCCGAGACCGCCGCCGTCGGCCACATCGCAAAGCTGTCGGTAAGCGTGATCGCCGCGCGCTTCTCCACGTCCATCAGCTCGAAAAGCACCGATTTCAGGCTGTGCTCGGGGCACGCCGGATAGCCTGGCGCAGGACGAATGCCGCTGTACCGCTCCTTGATGAGGTCCTCGTTCGAGAGGTTCTCGTCAGCCCCATAGCCCCAGAACTCGCGCCGCAACCGGGCGTGGAGATATTCAGCGAATGCCTCCGCAAGCCGGTCGGCCAGCGCCTTGAGCAGAATGTCCTGATAGTCGTCATGCTCGGCCTTGAACTGCGCCAGCCGCGGCTCGATGCCCTCGCCGCAGCACACCGCAAAACCGCCCAGCCAATCGGCCTCGGGATGCACGAAATCGGCAAGGCACGAATTCGGACGCCCTTCCCGCTTCGCCACCTGCTGCCGCAGGAACGGCAGCCGCGCGAGTGCTTCGCCCCGCGCTTCATCGCCGAACAGCACGACATCATCCCCCTCACGCCGCGCCGGCCAGATCGCCAGCACACCGCGCGGCGTGAGCCACTTCTCGTCGACGATCTTCGCGAGCATCTCCTGCGCATCGGCAAACAGCTCGCGGCATTGCGCACCCACCACCTCGTCATCGAGCAACGCCGGATATTGCCCGGCCAGCTCCCAGGCGCGGAAGAACGGCGTCCAGTCGATATAAGGCACCAGATCGGCCACGCTCACATCGTCAATCGTCCGCACACCCGTCCAGGCCGGCTGCACTGGCGGGTGCGCCTCGAAATCGGGGTGAAAGGCATTGGCGCGCACCGCCTCAAGGCTCGCCAGCTTCGATTGCCCGCGGCCATGCCGCGCCCGCGCCAACTCGTAATCGACCGCCGTCTGCGCCACGAAATCATCGCGCAGCGTGTCGGAAACCAACGTCCCCGCCACGCCGACCGCGCGGCTGGCATCGAGCACATGCACCACCGGGCCAGCGTAAGCGGGCGCAATCCGCAGCGCAGTATGCACCCGGCTCGTCGTCGCCCCGCCGATCAGCAGCGGCATCGTCATCCCGGCGCGCTGCATTTCCTTCGCCACCGTCACCATCTCGTCGAGCGACGGGGTGATGAGCCCCGAAAGCCCGATCATGTCGGCGCCATGGTCGTTCGCCGCCTGCAGGATCGTCTGGAACGGCACCATCACGCCCAGATCGACCACTTCGAAATTGTGGCACTGGAGCACGACGCCGACGATATTCTTGCCGATATCGTGCACATCGCCCTTCACCGTCGCCATGATGATCTTGCCCTTGGACGATGAACCTGCGGACTTTTCGGCCTCGATATAGGGCAGCAGATGCGCCACCGCCTTCTTCATCACCCGCGCCGACTTCACCACCTGCGGCAGGAACATCTTGCCCGCGCCGAACAGATCGCCCACCACATTCATCCCCGCCATCAGCGGACCCTCGATCACCTCGATCGGCCGCGCAAACAGATGCCGCGCCTCCTCGGTGTCCGAAACCACATCGGCATCGAGCCCCATCACCAGCGCATGTTCGAGCCGCTTCTGCACCGGCCAGCCGCGCCATTCCGCCGCCACCTTCACCGCCGCCTCGCCGCCCTTGAAGCGATCGGCAATCTCCAGCAGCCGCTCGGTGGGTGACAGGTTCGAGTTCGCCGGCACGCGGTTCATCACCACATCCTCGCACGCCTCGCGCAGCTCGGAATCGATGTTCTCGTACACATCAAGCTGGCCGGCATTGACGATGCCCATGTCCATGCCCGCCTGGATGGCATGGTAGAGGAACACCGAATGCATCGCACGGCGCACCGGCTCGTTGCCGCGGAACGAGAAGCTGAGGTTGGAAACCCCGCCCGAAATATGCGCATGCGGGCAGCGCTTCACGATCTCGCGCGTCGCCTCGATGAAGTCGACGCCGTAATTGTCATGCTCCTCGATGCCCGTCGCCACCGCGAACACATTGGGATCGAAGATGATGTCCTCGGGCGGAAAGCCGATGCCCGTCAGCAGCTTGTAGGCACGCTCGCAAATCGAAATCTTGCGCGCGGCGGTATCGGCCTGACCCTCCTCGTCGAACGCCATCACCACCGCGGCGGCGCCATAGCGCATGATCGTCCGCGCCTGGTGCAGGAAGATCTCCTCCCCCTCCTTCATCGAGATCGAATTGACGATCCCCTTGCCCGCCAGGCACTTCAGCCCCGCCTCGATGATCGACCATTTCGAGCTGTCGACCATCACCGGGATGCGTGCGATATCGGGCTCGGCGGCGATCAGCTTCAGGAACGTCACCATCGCCGCCTCGGAATCGAGCAGCCCCTCGTCCATGTTCACATCGAGGATCTGCGCGCCATTCTCCACCTGCTCGCGCGCCACTTCGATGGCGGCGCCGAAATCACCATTGAGGATCAGCTTCTTGAACTTCGCCGAGCCGGTGACATTGGTCCGCTCGCCGATGTTGATGAAACGCCGCACCATCACTTCGGTCATGCTGCAAAACTCGCTGCTTCGAGCCCGGAAAGCCGCAACATCGCACCCTTGCCGGGCACATCACGCGGCGGTCGCCCGGCCACTGCCCGCGCCATCGCGGCGATATGCGCCGGCGTCGTGCCGCAGCACCCGCCGACGATGTTGATCAACCCCTCCTGCGCCCAGCCGTCGATCAGCTTCGCCGTCGTCTCGGGGAGCTCGTCATATTCGCCGAGATCATTGGGCAGCCCGGCATTGGGATAGACCTGGATCAGCGTATCGGCAGCGCCGGCCAGCGCCACCACGTGCGGTCGGAGCTCGGTCGCGCCGAACGAGCAGTTGAGCCCCACCGCCACCGGCTTCACATGCCGGATCGAATGCCAGAAGGCCTCGACCGTCTGGCCCGAGAGGTTGCGCCCCGAAAGGTCGGTCAGCGTCATCGACAGCATCACCGGCACCTCGGCACCCCGTGCATCGCCAGCCTCGGCGGCCGCAAACGCCGCCGCCTTGGCATTCAATGTGTCGAACACCGTCTCGATCAGGATGAAATCGACCCCGCCTTCGAGGAGCGCGTCGATCTGCTCGCGATAGACCCTCTTCACCCCGTCGAAATCGACTTCGCGAAACCCCGGGTCCTCGACCTTGGGCGAAAGCGACAGCGTCTTGTTCGTCGGCCCGAGCGACCCCGCCACGAAACGCTGCCGGCCATCGACAGCGCTCGCCCGGTCGACCACATCGCGGATGATCGCCGCCGCCGCGAGGTTGATCTCGCGCACCATATGCTCGGCGCCATAATCGGCCTGGCTGATGCGGTTGGCGTTGAAGGTGTTGGTGGCGAGAATATCCGCCCCGGCATCGACATAGGACTGTGCGACACCCCTGATGGCCTCTGGCCGAGTGATGTTGAGAATGTCGTTGTTGCCCTTCTGGTCGCGGTTCAGCTCGAGCCCGCCCAGATAATCGGCCTCCTCCAGCCCCAGCCCATGAATCGCGGTCCCGTAAGGCCCATCCTTGATCAGGATGCGCGAGGCAGCAGCGCTGCGCAGATCGTCGGCAATCGTCATGCGGCGGCCTCCAGGCCCGTGGGTGTCAATTGCGGGCGCAGGCCCAGCATATGGCAGATGGCGTAGGCCAGCTCGGCGCGGTTCAATGTGTAGAAGTGGAAGTGCCGCACGCCGCCGGCATAGAGACGCCGGCACATCTCGGCCGCCACCGTCGCCGCCACCAGCTGCCGCGCCGCGGGCTTGTCGTCGAGCCCCTCGAACAGCCGCGCCATCCACGCCGGCACCGCCGTGCCGCACGGCCCGGCCATGCGCTTGAGGTTCGCGAAATTGGTTACCGGCAAAATACCCGGCACCATCTCGGCGGCAATCCCCGCCGCCGCCGCCCGGTCGCGGAAGCGCAGGAAGGTCTCGGGCTCAAAGAAGAACTGGCTGATGCCCCGGCTCGCTCCGGCATCGATCTTGGCCTTTAGCGCATCCATATCCGCCGCGGCACACGTGGCCTCGGGATGCACCTCGGGGTAGCACCCCACCGATACCTCGAAATCGCGGTGCCGCTTCAACCCCGCCACAAGTGCTGCCGCATTGGCATAGCCATCCGGCCGCGCCTCGAACCGCCCAACGCCGTTCGCCCCCTTCGGCGGGTCCCCGCGCAGCGCCACGATGTGCCGAACACCGGCCTCCCAATAAGCCTCGGCCACTTCGGCAATGTCGCCGCAGCTCGCATCGACACAGGTGAGATGCGCCGCCGCCGGCACCGCACTCCCGGCGATCCGCGCCACGGTGTTGTGCGTGCGTTCGCGCGTCGAGCCGCCGGCGCCATAGGTCACCGACACGAAGCGCGGTGCCAATGGCTTCAACGTCTCGAAACTCTCCCACAGCGTGGCTTCCATCGCCGGCGTCTTGGGCGGAAAGAATTCGAAGCTCACGCCTATGTCGCCAGGCACATCGGCAAACAGCGGCGGGTTCCAGGCACGTCCTGCTTCGCGACCGGCCTCGCTCGTCTCGGTGCTGCTCATCGCCATCACTCCCTCAAACTGCCTGTTCGCCGAGCCAGATCGTCACCGCCAGCGCATCCTTGGCCGGCAGATGCGCCGCCACGCGCGCCTGCAGCCCGGCCGCCACCATCCAGCCCAGCACCGCCTCATCGGCAAAGCCCAGCCGCAAATGCCGACGCTCGGCGCGCAGTTCCTCGCGGCCATGCGCCGCCAGGTCGATCACCAGCAGCCGCCCGCCCGGCCGCAGCACCCGCACCGCCTCGCCGATCACCGCCGCCGGATCATCGGCAAAGTGCAGCACCTGGTGCAACACCACCGAGTCGGCACTCGCCGCTTCGCGCGGCAGATCATACATGTCCCCGAAGCGCACCTGCGCCTGGGCCAACCCCGCCGCCTCGATCCGCCCGCGCGCCAGCCGCAGCATCTCGGGGTTGCGGTCCACCCCCAGCGCGCTCGATGCCTGCGGCCCCAGCAGCTCGATCATCCGCCCGGTGCCGGTGCCGACATCGACAAGGTCCCCGGGCGACCGACCGCCAAAGGCACCGACAATCGCCGCCTCCACCGCCGCCTCGTTGGTGAACAGCGAACGCTCGCGGTCCCAGTCTGCGGCATGCGCGGCAAACCAGCTGTCCGCCGCCGCCGCCCGCTCGGCACGCACCATCGCCAGCCGCGCCCGGTCCTCGGCCACCACATCCTCGAAGCCGCCCAGCGCATCGATCGCCGCCAGCACCGGGCCGGTGATCGCCGGGTCCCCCAACCGCACGAACACCCAGGCGCCCTCGCGCAGCCGCGCCACCAGCCCGGCTTCCGCCAGAATGCGCAGATGCCGCGACACACGCGGCTGGCTCTGCTCGAGCAGCTGCGCCAGCTCGCCCACCGAAAGCTCCATCGATCGCACGAGCAGCAGCAGCCGCACCCGGCTCGGGTCCGCCAGCGCACCGAAAATCTCGAGCAACTTCTCCATGCAGAATGGACATAAAGATATCTTTATATGTGTCAAGCGCGGCCGTGACGCGCGTCGTCGCAATCGCTGCTTGCAGCCCGCAAGCCGCTGTGCGACGCAGAACCGATGCGTGTTCCGCCCCTGCTTTCCGCTCTCGCCGCCCTCTCGCTCGCCGCCTGCGCCACCCCGCAGTCGCTCAGCCTGGAAAGTGCCGAGGCCGATCCTTGGGAGGCCAGCAACCGCCGCGTCTATGCCCTCAACAAGAAGCTGGACCGCTACGCCGTCAAGCCCATCACCCAAGTCTATCGCGCCGCGGTTCCGCAAGCCGGCCGCACCGCCGTCACCAACGTCTACCAGAATTATTCCGAGCCCCGCAATTTCATGGGCTATCTGCTGCAAGGCAAGATCAAGCTCGCCTTCCGCAGCCTCGATCGTCTCATCATCAACACCACGCTCGGCATCGGCGGGCTGGCAGACAATGCCACCGATCTCGGCCGCCCGCAGTCGAACACCGATTGGGGGCAGACGCTCGCCATGTGGGGCGTCAAGCCCGGCCCCTATGTCATGCTGCCCTTCTTCGGCCCCGGCACACTGCGGGACGCGCTGATGACGCCGGTCGATTTCGTCCTCGATCCCGCCGACATCGCCCGCAACGCCGCCTTCAGCCCCAGCCTCTACTGGCGCGCCGGCCAGATCACCGGCCGCGTCGTCGAACTGCGCTCGCGACTCATGGATTCCGGCGGCGATGCCATCCTCGCCGACAGCCTCGACGAATACACGCTCATCAAGTCCGCCTATCTCCAGCGCCGCCGCGCTCAGCTCTACTATGGCAATCCGCCCCCCACCGCCGCCGAGCTGGAGGAATATGAGGCCGCCGAAGCCGAGGCCGCGGCTGCCGAGCCGGCTCCGGAATTGGCACCTGCCGAGCCGGTCGCACCCGAAAAGCCCTAGCTGACCGCTCCCGTCACCAGCGGCGCCAGTGGCGCCAGCGCCCCGAACGCCCGCTCATCTTCGGGCGCACTCACCGCACCCTCAAACCCCGCCGCCCGCACCAGCGCTGCCGTATCGCGGTCGAGATGGCACCCCACGCCCACCACTTTCTGGATCGGCGTCAGCCGCCGCTGCCACAGCGCCCGCTTCGGCACACCCGAAAGCACATGCTCCAGAAACAGGAAGGCGCCGCCGGGCTTCAACACCCGCCGCACTTCGCGAAGCACCGCCGCCGGATCGCTCACCGAGCACAAGGTCAGGCACACCACCACCGTATCGAATTCAGCGTCGCCGAACGGCAGCCGCTCCCCAGCCCCGGTCACCGCGCGCACCGGCAGCACAGCCGTCGCCAGCCGCGCCGCCGCGCGGCGGTTCATCCCCTCGCTGGGCTCGATCACCGTCAGCCGCTGCACCTTCGCCGGATTGTAGAAGGGCAAGGTCGCCCCCGATCCGAAGCCGATCTCGAGCACCTCGCCCACCGCCTGCCCCACGAGTGCCGCCCGCCGCGCCTCGATCCGCGGGTGCGAAAGCGCACGGTCGAGCAACCATGGAAACAGCTTCTCCGAATATAGCCCCATCGCCCCCACCCTGCTATCAGCCGCCCATGCGCACCATGATCACCCTTCTGGCCCTCACCCTGGCCGCCTGCAACACCGACACCCCCGAAGCCCCGGCCACCGGCGACGAG
>JBBSPR010000036.1:0-16527 GCA_038258615.1 Sphingomonadales bacterium | reverse complement strand
CGGACTTTTCGTCGCCGCCCTTGCCCTTTCAGCACCCCAACACACCCCCTCCACACCCCCTCCACACCCCGCCGTCACCCGCCAACTCGCCGAAACTGATGCCAGCGAGGCCGCCCGCGCCTGGCTCGCCCTTGTCGATGCGCGCAACTGGCAGGCAAGCTGGGCCGCCACCGGCAACACCTTCCGCGCCGCCAACACCCTCGCCAACTGGCAAGCCGCCGCCGAAACCGTCCACGCCCGCCTTGGCCCCGCCCTGTCTCGCACTCTGGAGAATGACGAAGACACCCCCGCCCCCCCGGCCGGCCTTCGCAGCGTCCGCTTCCGCACCAGCTTTCCCGGCAACCAGGGCAAGACCGAGATCCTCTCCCTCGTCCGCGAGGGCGGCGCCTGGCGCGTCGTCGGCATCTATATCGAGTGACAACCACCCGGCTATCCACCCGTCCTTCCCGCCGCTACCATCGCGGCCGGAAGGATGCCCGCCGATGATGCTCTACACTGCCGCCGATCCCGCACCCAACCCGCGCCGGGTCCACCTCTTCCTCGCCGCCAAGGCAATCGATCTCCCCCGCACCGAACTTTCGCTCCTCAAGCGCGAGCACAAATCCCCGGAAACACTCGCCCGCAATCCGCGCGGCCAGGTGCCCTTCCTCGAACTCGATGATGGCCGCATCCTCGCCGAAACCATCAGCATCTGCCGCTATCTCGACGAACTGCACCCCGAGCCACCGATGTTCGGCACCACCCCCTTCGAGCGCGCCGAGACCGACATGTGGATCCGCCGCGTCGAATCCGCCCTTGGCGTGCCCGTCGGGCAGGTCTGGCAGCACGGCCACCCCCTCACCGCCCGGCTCGTGTCCCAGATCCCCGAGATGGCCGCCCAGGCGCGGATGCGCGTCGCCGAAGCCATGGCCTGGTTCGATCAGCAGCTTGGGGCGGGCCCCTGGCTCGCCGGCGCACGACCCACGATGGCAGACATCACCCTGCTCACCACGCTGGATTTCGCCGGCTGGATCGGCCTCGCCGTCCCCGACACCCTCCCTGCCCTGCACGCCTGGCACAGCCGCGCCACCGCCCACTTCGCCTGACATCGAGTCTGTCCTACAGGCGGGCAAAAGGCGTATCATGCGCCATGCCCGCGCCCTGCAACCCCCGCCACACGCCCGCACGGCCCATCCGCACTCGAGCCCGAAAAAACCCTCATCCGTGTAAACTTCGTCTACTTTGCAATCTCCCCGTCCAGCAAAATCAACAGCTTGGCAACACCCGCCCATGATCGTCGCCATCGGCCGCCTCGCCATCATCCTCGTCGCCGCCGTCGTCGTCTTCGTGCTGGGCAACGCCATCACCGGCCAAGGCTGGGCGCGGGTGGCCCTGTCCGCCCTTGTCGCCGGCCTCGTCTGGCGCGCATCGCGTCCGCCGCATACCGATCGGGAAGTCCGTGCCTTCCGCTGGGCCGCCATCCTCGGCGGCATCGGCTTCATCACCGGCTATATCGGCCCGCTCATCCTGTCCGACAGCAACCTCGGCCCACTGCTCGGCATCTTCATCACCGGCCCGGGCGGCGTGCTGCTGGGGGCGCTGCTGGGGGCTGCATGGCCGGTGCGAAAAGACTGAAGATCAGCACCCGCTCCTCGGCCGACGTGCGCGGCGGCACCGCCATCGCCGTACCCGGCACCACTTCATCGGGCGCATCGAGAAAACGATTCAGCGTCGCCTCGTCCCAAACCACCCCCGCCGCCCGCATCGCCGGCGAATAATCGAAATCGGGCAAGCTTCCGGCCCGGCGCCCCAGCACACCAGCCAGATTCGGCCCCGGCAGTCTAGCCTCCCCGGCCACCACCGAGTGGCAGCTCAGGCACTTCTGAAACGCCCGCGCCGCCGCCGGATCAGCCGCCACCGCTGCCAGCACCAGCGCCAGGATCATCCGCCGGTCTGCACCAGCATCAGCCTGTCATGCGCTGATTCCGGCAGCCACACCTCGCCCTTGCGCCCCAAAATCTGCCGCACATTCGCCCCCGCCATCGATCCGGGAATCGTCGTCACGAACTTTTCCGTCTTCGGGTCGAACGCCAGCGTCGCATTCGCCCCCCAGTCGGACACCCACACCATGTCACGCTCATCGACATACACCGCATAAGCGCGCGGCTCCTCGCCGGGCAGCTTCCACCGGCTCCACGCCTTGGTCGCCGGCACGTAGCGCGCCAGATAACCAGTGTTCCATTCGGACACCCAGAGGTCGCCCTTGCTGTCCGCCCACACCCGCCGCGCGCCCTGCCCGCTTTCCGGATGCTCGATCATCCGCGCTTCACCCGTCGCCCGGTCGATCTTCGCCAGATGGCTGCCCGCCAGCGACACGTAGAAAATCTCGCCATCGGGCGAAGCATCGATACCATAGGGCCCGCGCCCCTTGGGTGCCGCCCACACCTTCACCTCGTCGGTACGCGGATCGACCTTGCCATAAAATCCGCTCTGTCCGGTGAACCAGATCACCCCGTCCCGGTCGAACGCCGCAGTGTTGAGGTTGGCATAGCCGGTATCCTCGGGCAGCTTCCAGGTCTTCAGCGCCCTCGTCTTCGGGTCCCAGCGCACGATCGCATTCAGCCCGGAATCGGTGATCCACGCCGCCCCGTCCGGCCCCATGATCACGCCATGGGGTGCGGAGCCTTCGCCCAGCGGCACCTGCTCCACCTTGCCCGTGGCGGGATCGAGAATGCCGAGCGCTCCCTGCCCCTGTGCGGTGTACCACACCGTCCCGCCGGCGCCCGGCGACACGTCATGCGGCTTGGCGCCCTTGGGCAAATCGAAAACCCTGGTCGTCTGCGCCGCCAGCGGCGACGCAACGAGCAGCAGCGAAGCGATGATGCGAGCAAGCATGGCAAGTCTCCCTTGCCCGCCATTCTCGCCAATCACAGCGCCGATGCAAGTCAGCGCGGAAGCGGCTTGCCCCCCGGCAGATCGTCCACCGTCACCCAGCCGAAGACATAATTGGCAAAGAACACCGCAAAGATCGCCGCCGAAATCACCGTCGTCAGCAACAGCTTGCGGCCAAGCTGCGGGTTGCTCGGCGCCGAATCGGCCTGCCCCGCCACCTTGTCCTCGCCGGCCTCGTCGCTGGTCTTCACGCCGAGCGGCAGCACCGCAAACAGCGTCAGCACCCAGAACAGCAAATAGATCGCCGCAACCGAGACCGGCTTCATTGCACTCAGCCGAGCCGAACGATCTGCACTTCGGTCACCGGCTTCTTGCCCGTCCACTCCCGCGCCACACGCCGCACCGCCACACGCACATCATCGATCATCTTGTCGCCGCTCGGCGCATCGCCGTCGCCGCGCCCGCCCCGACCATTACGACCGCCGCGTGGGGGACGTGCCGGCTTGCCGCCGCCCTTCACCGCCGCAGCTGCCGCATCCGAGCATTCGGCCAGAAACGCCTCCTTGTCGGCCTCCACCGGCACACCCTGGGCATTCACCACCGGCGCTGCCGCAAGCTTGCCGTCGCGGTCGAGCACCACCGCCACTGCCATCAGCCCGTTCATCATCAGTCGCCGCCGCTCGACGATCGTCGCCCCATCGGCGGGCAGGATCACATCGCCATCGAGCAGCAGCCGCCCGGCCTTCTCATGCCCGAGCAGTACCGGGCCATTGGGTGCAAGCCGGATGGCGGAGCCGTTGATCGGCACCATCGTCTTCTTCACCCCGCATTCGCGGGCGAAGCGGGCATGTTCTTCCATGTGGCGGCGCTCGCCGTGCACCGGAATCGCGATCTCGGGCCGGATCCACTCATACATCGCTTCCAGCTCGGGGCGGCCCGGATGGCCCGACACATGCACATGCGCCTGCCGCTCGGTCACCACTTCGATGCCGCGCGTCGCGAGCGCATTCTGCACCCGGCCAATCGCCAGCTCGTTGCCCGGAATCTGCTTGGAGGAATAAACCACCAGGTCACCCGGCTCGAGCCTGAGTGCCGGATGATTGCCCTCGGCAATCCGGCTCAGCGCCGCCGCCGGCTCACCCTGCGCACCTGTGCACAGGATCAGCAGCTTCTCCGGCGCCATGCCGCTCGCCTGGTCCCAGCTCATTACCGGCGGCAGGTCCTTGAGATATCCCGTCGCCTTGGCAACCTCGGTGATCCGGTCCATCGAGCGGCCGGCGAGCACCAGATGCCGCCCGGTCTCCTTCGCCACATGCCCCAGCGTCGCGATCCGCGCCGCGTTGGAAGCAAAGGTCGTCACCAGCACCCGGCCCTTCTTGCGGGCCTTCACCAGCTGCAGCAGCCCGGCGCGCACATCGCTCTCGCTGCCCGATGCCTCGGGATTGAACACGTTGGTCGAATCGCCCACCATCGCCAGCACGCCGCTGTCGCCGATATCGGTCAGCATCTCGCCGCTCGCCGGAACCCCGAGCAGCGGGCCGTCATCCAGCTTCCAGTCCCCGGTGTGGAACACCCGGCCATAGGGCGTGTCGATGATCAGCGCATTGCCCTCGAGGATCGAGTGCGCCATCGCCACATAGCGGAAGCCGAACGGCCCCAGCTGCAGCGATCCGCCCATCGGAATGATGTTGAGCTCGACCTCGCGCTCGATGCCCTCTTCCTTCAGCTTCTTGGCGATCAACCCGGCGGTGAACGGCGTCGCATACAGCGGCACGCCCAATTCGGCCGCCATGTACGGGATCGCACCGATATGGTCCTCATGCCCATGCGTCAGCACCACGCCGAGCAGATCGGCCCGCCGCTCCTCGATGAAGGCCAGGTCGGGGAGCACCAGATCGACCCCGGGGTAGCTCGGATCGGCAAAGGTCATTCCCAAGTCGACCATCACCCATTTGCCGTTGCAGCCATAGAGGTTGACGTTCATGCCAATCTCGCCGCTCCCGCCAAGTGGCAGGAAAATCAGTTCTTTACCAGGTTTCATTCATTCTTCTTTTCGTTGATTGCGTGGATGCGGATCAAACCGCTGATAGTCAGGTCACCGTCCACCACGTCGATGGTGGATGTATGGCGATTGAACAATGTGGCAAGACCGCCGGTGGCGATCACCGTCACCGGCTCGCTCATTTCGGCCTTGATGCGCTGAACCAGCCCTTCAATCAACCCCACATAGCCCCAGAAGACGCCGGACTGCATGGCATGCACGGTGCCCCGGCCGATCACCCCCAGCCCGTCTGCCGGCGGCTCCACCGCGATCCGCGGCAGTTTCGCCGCTGCCTGGTAGAGCGCCTCCATGCTCAAGTTGATGCCGGGCGCAATCACCCCCCCGCAATAGGCGCCCTCGGCCGCCACCACGTCGAAGGTCGTCGCAGTACCGAAATCGATCACGATCAGATTGCCCGGATACGCATGGTGCGCCGCCACCGTGTTCACCAGCCGGTCCGCCCCCACTTCGGCCGGGTTCGGTACGGCCACCCTCACCCCCAGGTCGAGCGACCCCATCGCCACCACCATCGGCTCGACGTTGAAATACTTCCGGCACAGCCGCTGCAGGTTGAACAGCGTCGGCGGCACCACCGTGGCAATGATGGCAGCACTGATATGCGTCCGCTCCACCCTCTCCAGCGCCATCAGCTGGTGCAGCCACACGGCATATTCATCCGCCGTCCGCTGCCCATCGGTGCTGATCCGCCACCGCCACCTGATCTCGTCGCCCTCGCAGATCGCAAAAACGATATTGGTATTCCCGACATCAATCGCCAGCAGCATCTCGCCCTCCCAAAGCAAACACCTCGCCGGCATGCACCGGCCGCACGCGACCATCCTCCATCCGGAGCAGCAGCGCCCCATCATCGCCAAGCCCCTCGAAGGTCCCGGTCAATGTTTCATGCCCCAGCCGTACCTCGATCCGACCACCAATCCCCTGCGCCGCCGCCAGCCAGGCCGCACGCACCGGCGCAAATCCCTCCATGGCCCAGCGCCCGCGCCAAAGCGCGAAATGCCGGGCAAGCGCCGCAAAAAGCACCTCCACGCTGCCCCCCACCGCCACCGCCGGCCGCTCCAGATCGTCCGGCGCCCAGCCGACATTCACCCCAAGGCCCACCACCAGCGCCTCGCCGGCGCGCTCGAGCAAGATCCCGCTCACCTTGGCGCCGTCGAACAGCAGGTCATTGGGCCATTTCAGCCGCGTCTCCACCCCGCACGCCTCGGCAATCGCGCCGCGCAGCGCCACCGCCGCCACGAACGAGAATTGCTGCACCGGCCCTTCCGCCCTGACCAGCACGCTCGCCATCAGATTGCCGGCACCATCATGCCACACGCGTCCCCGCCGCCCGCGTCCCGCCGTCTGCCGGTCGGCGCGCACCCACCAGCCATCGGGCAGATCGGCGGCATGCGCCAGCAGCCAGTCATTGGTCGATCCCACCTCGGCAAGGTGGGTATGCACCGGCTCAGCCAAGCCCGAACAGGCTTGCAGTGGCGCGGCCGGTGGCCGCCGCGATCGGCGCCATCGCCAGCATCCCGATCGGCGAGCAGAACAGCGCCGCCCCCAGGATCATCACGCCATTGGCCCGGCTGCCGTCGGAGACCAGCCCAACCTTGTCCTCATCGAAATACATGATCTTGACGAGGCGGAGGTAATAATAGGCCGCCACCACCGAAAGCACGAAGCCGATCACCGCCAGCTCGATCAGCCCGGCATCGATCACCGCCTGGAACACCGCCAGCTTCGGCCAGAACCCCAGCAGCGGCGGAATCCCCGCCAGCGAGAACATGAACACCGCCATCGCCAGCGCGAGGCGCGGCTGCGAGCGCGAGAGCCCTGCCAGATCGGCCATCGCCTCCACCGGCCGGCCATCGGGCGTGCGCAGCTGCATCACCACCATGAAGGTGCCCAGCGTCATCGCCAGATACACCGCAAGATAGAAGAGCAGCGCCTCGATCCCCGTCGGCGTCGCCGCCGTAAGCCCCACCAGCGCAAAGCCGATATTGGCAATCGACGAATAGGCGAGCAGCCGCTTCAAGCTCGTCTGCGCAATCGCCGCCACGGCCCCCAGCGCCATCGATGCCACCGCCAGAAACGCCACGATCTGCTGCCAATCGAACACCGCCGGCCCGAATGCCGTCACCAGCACCCGCACCATCAGCCCCAATGCCGCCGCCTTGGGGGCTGCCGAAAAGAACGCCGCCACCGGGGTGGGCGCGCCCTCATACACATCGGGCGTCCACATATGGAACGGCACCGCCGAAATCTTGAACGCCAGCCCGGCGACGATGAACACCAGCCCGAACACCATGCCCAGTGACTTCGATCCATCCGACAGCGCCAGCGCGATCCCGCCGAAGTTCGTCGTGCCGGTAAAGCCATAGATCAGCGTGATGCCATAGAGCAGGATGCCGCTCGCCAGCGCCCCCAGCACGAAATACTTCAACCCCGCCTCGGCCGATCGCCCCTCGCCGCGGTGGAACGCCGCCAGCACATAGGCCGCCAGCGATTGCAGCTCGAGCCCGAGATACAAGGACAGCATATCGTCCGCACTCACCATCAGGCACATGCCGAGCGCCGCCAGTGCAATCAGCACCGGATATTCGAAGCGCAGCGTCGCCGCCGCCTGCAACCATGGCAGCGCCAGCAACATCGACGCCGCCGCCGCGCCCAGGATGAGCACCTTCAGGAACGCCGAATAGCCGTCCGCCACATAAAGCCCGGCAAACGCCTCAAAGCGCCCCGCCGGCGCATCGATCACCGCCCAGCCGGCAATGCCGAGGATGATCACCGCCGCCAGCGTCACGCCGCGGGCATTGATCACATTGCCCGGCGGGTTGGCGCCGCCGCCATAGGTGCCGAGCAGAAGCAGGAACAGGCTGCCCAGCGTCAGCACCAGCTCGGGCGCTGCAATGATCGCGGAAGAGAAAATCGGATGCATCAGTGCGCCGCCTGCGTCTGAACAAGATGCCGCGCCGCCTGCCCCGCCGGCACCGGCTGGGGTGCAGCCGCCTGCAAGATGGTCATGTCGGTCGGCAGTGTGGCGAGCGCCACGCCATCAAACTTCGCCACCACGGCAGCGATCGCGGGCCGCATCGGGTCCTGGAATGTCTTCGGGTAGATCCCCATCCACAGCACCGCCGCCACCACCGGCAGCAGGATCGCCACTTCGCGTGGCCGAAGATCGGGCATGGCGCGGGTGTCATCTCCCGCGGCCGCCCCATAGGCCACACGGCGATACAGCCACAGCATATAGGCCGCCCCCAGAATGATCCCGGTGGTCATCACCAGCGCCGCCCAGGTCGAGGTCTGATAGAGCCCAAGCAACACCAGAAATTCCGCCACAAAGCCGCTGGTCGCCGGCAGGCCCACGCTCGCCATGGTGAAGAACAGCAGCAGCAGCGCATAGCGCGGCATGGTGTCGGCGAGCGCGCCATAGCGGCTGATCTCGCGGGTGTGCAGCCGGTCATAGATCACGCCCACGCAAAGGAAGAGTGCCGCCGCCACAAGCCCATGGCTCAGCATCATCACCATGCTGCCCTCGATGCCCTGCTCATTGAGCGCAAACAGCCCGGCGGTCACGAACGCCATGTGCGCCACGCTCGAATAGGCGATCAGCTTCTTCATGTCCGCCTGCACCAGCGCCACCAGCGAGGTATAGACCACTGCCACCATCGACAGCCCGAACATCAGCCAGATCAGCTGCGCCGAGGCCTCCGGAAACATCGGCAACGAGAAGCGGATGAAGCCATAGCCGCCGAGCTTCAAGAGCACGCCCGCCAGCAGCACCGAGCCGGCGGTCGGCGCTTCCACATGCGCATCGGGCAACCAGGTGTGCACCGGCCACATCGGGATCTTCACCGCAAAGCTCGCGAAGAACGCCAGGAACAGCCAGAATTGCGCCTGCGGGCTGAAATCATGGTCGGTCAGCACGCCGATGTCGGTCGAGCCGGCATCATTGATCATCCACAGCATGCCCACCAGCATCAGCACCGAGCCGAGTAGCGTGTAGAGGAAGAACTTGGAGCTGGCATAAATCCGCCGCGCGCCGCCCCACACCCCGATGATCAGGAACATCGGGATCAACCCGGCCTCGAAGAACACGAAGAACAGCAGCATGTCGCGCGCCGCAAAAGTGCCGATCATCAGGCTTTCCATCACCAGGAAAGCCGCCAGATATTCGGGCACGCGCTTCTGCACGCTCTCCCACCCCGCCAGGATGCACAGCGGCATCAGGAACACCGAGAGCAGGATCAGCATCAGCGCAATGCCGTCGATGCCCAGATGCCACTCGAGCCATGGCCCGAACAGCGGCAGCCGCTCGACGAACTGGAAGCCGGCGGCATCGGTCGCATAGTCCTGCCAAAGCTGCATCCCCATCACGAACAGCAGCAGCGTCGTCGCCAACGCCGTCCAGCGGGCAGCCCGCGCCTTGCCGGCTTCGTCGCCCGGCAGCACCAGCACCAGCATCGCCGCGATCAGCGGCAGCACCACCATCAGGCTCAGGATCGGAAAGCCCATCACTGCACGAAGCCCATAAACGCTTCGGGCACGAACCACGCCGCCACCGCCGCCAGCCCCATCAGCATCACCAGCGCATAGGCGTAGAGCTGCCCAGATTGCAGCCGCCGCGCCGCCAATGCCCCGCCGGCAACCATTGCCGCAGCACCATCGGGGCCGAGCGCATCGATCGTCTTCTGGTCACCGCGCACCCAGAAGAAGCGCCCGAGGGCCTTCGAAGGCTGCACGAAAACCCGGTCGTAAAGCCGGTCGAAATACCATTTCTCGCACAGGAACCGGTAGAGTGCCGGCACCGCAGCCACCACCGCCCCCGGCAGCCCCGGCCGCGCGATATAGGCCACATAGGCCCCCACCAGCCCGGCGAAGAACGCCGCGCTCGGTGCCGAAACCACCCAGCCCGGCACATGGTGGAGCGCATCCATCAGCGCCACATCGAAGGCGATCGACTGGTTCCAGAACGCCACGCCGCCCTCGGCGCCCACAAATCCATCATGGAAGACCCAGCCCGCCAGCAGCGCGCCGACAGCCAGCAGTACCAGCGGCAGCGTCATCGTCCAGGGGCTCTCATGCGGATGATAGCCCGCCGTCGGATCATCCGAATGGCCATGCTGATGCCCATGGTCGTCAGCATGCCCATGCCCGTGCGCCGCATGCGCGATATGCTCGGAGCCTGCCCAGCGCGGTTTGCCGAAGAAGGTCAGGAACACCAGCCGCCACGAATAGAAGCTCGTCATCAGCGCCACCAG
This sequence comes from Sphingomonadales bacterium, assembly GCA_038258615.1. GTDB lineage: Bacteria > Pseudomonadota > Alphaproteobacteria > Sphingomonadales > Sphingomonadaceae > Sandarakinorhabdus. The sequence goes on along the minus strand of JBBSPR010000036.1, from coordinate 6,348 downwards.
CGCACCCACGAAGAAGGCGAACTGCCCGGCATCGGTGCCGCTGGCAAACGCCGCTTCGAGGATCGCATCCTTGGAATAATAGCCCGCGGTGAAGAAGAAGCCCGTCAGCGCCAGCGTGCCCACCGTCATCATCGCGAAGGTCAGCGGGATATGCTTCCGCAGGCCCCCATAGAAGCGCATGTCCTGCTCATGGTGCATCGCATGGATCACCGAGCCCGCACCCAGGAACAGCAGCGCCTTGAAGAACGCATGGGTGAAGAGGTGGAACATCGCCGCCCCATAGGCGCCCGAGCCGGCCGCAAAGAACATGTAGCCCAGCTGGCTGCACGTTGAATAGGCGATCACCCGCTTGATGTCGGTCTGCACCAACGCCACCGAGGCCGCGAACAGCGCCGTCGCCGCGCCCACATAGGTCACCACCGCCAGCGCCGTCGCCGAAGCCTCGAACATCGGCGAGAGCCGGCACACCATGAACACGCCCGCCGTCACCATCGTCGCAGCATGGATGAGCGCCGACACGGGGGTGGGCCCCTCCATCGCGTCGGGCAGCCAGGTGTGCAGCCCGAGCTGCGCGGACTTGCCCATCGCCCCCACGAACAACAGCAGACACAGGCATGTCATCACATCGACGCGCGCGCCCAGAAACGAGAAGGTCGAGCCCTGCACCAGCGGCACCGCAGCATTGATGGCATCGAGCGACACCGTGCCGAACACCATGAAAGTGGCGAAAATCCCGAGCGAAAAGCCGAAATCCCCCACCCGGTTTACGACGAACGCCTTGATCGCCGCCGCATTGGCCGAAGGCTTGTGATACCAGAAGCCGATCAGCAGATAGGAGGCCAGCCCCACACCCTCCCAGCCGAAAAACATCTGCACGAGGTTGTCGGCAGTCACCAGCATCAGCATCGCGAAGGTGAACAAGGACAGATAGGCGAAGAACCGGCTCTGCGACGGGTCCTCCTCCATATAGCCCCAGCTGTAGAGGTGGACGAGCGCCGAGACACTCGTCACCACCACCAGCATCACTGCGGTGAGCATGTCGACCTTGAGCGCCCAATCGACCGCCAGCGTCCCCGAGCGCATCCACTCGAGTACCAGCACCGTGCCCGGCGTCGAGCCACCCTGCCAGAAGCCAATGAAGATCACCCAGGCGAGCGCTGCCGAAACGAACAGCCCGCCGGTGGTCACCAGCTTGGCGGCTGTCGCACCGATGATGCGGCCACCAAGGCCCGCCACCAATGCCGTGATGAGCGGCAGAAAAACCAGAAGCTGAATCAATGCGCTCAGCCCTTCAGCATCGTCGAATCATCGACGGCGATGGTGCCGCGATTTCGGAAATAGATAACGAGGATCGCCAGCCCGATCGCCGCCTCGCCCGCCGCCACGGTAAGCACGAACATCGCGAAGATCTGGCCATGCACCTGCCCCAGATGGCTGGCGAAGGCCACGAAGTTGATGTTCACCGAGAGCAGAATGAGCTCGATCGACATCAGGATGATGATGACGTTCTTCCGATTGAGGAAAATGCCGAGCACCCCCAGCACGAACACCACCGCCGACACGGTGAGATAATGCGAGAGCCCGATCACTTGTCCATGCCCTTCAGGTCGACACCGCCGCCAAGGGCAGGCTGCGCGGCGCGCGTGGCACTGGCCGGCGTGCGCGCCACCTGTGCTCCGATGTTCTGCCGCCGAACCCCCTCGCGGGTGCGATGCGTCAGCACGATGGCGCCGATCAGCGCCACCAGCAGCACCATGCCGGCGGCCTGGAACACCAGCAGATAGTCGGTGTAGAGCACCGCACCGATCCACTGGGTGTTGCTCATGCCAACCGGAGGACCGCCGGGCAGCGCGCCCATCGCCACGATCCGCGCTGGCTCCCAGGCCCCCACCGCCAGCACCATCTCGGCCAGGATGACACCCGACACCGCCAGCCCCAGCGGCAAATTCTTCCAGAAGCCCTTGCGCAGCGTGTCGAAATCGATGTCGAGCATCATCACCACGAACAGGAACAGCACCGCGACCGCGCCGACGTAAACGATAATCAGCAGCATCGCCAGGAACTCGGCGCCGAGCAGGATGAACAGCCCGCCGGCGTTGAAGAACGACACGATGAGCCACAGCACCGAATGCACCGGGTTCTTCGAGGTGATCACCAGCACCGCCGAGGTGATGAGCACGAAAGCGAAGAGGTAGAAGGAAAAGACTGCCGTCGTCACGAAACCATCGCCCCGGCGTGCCCGAGCGTCCCAAACTGCCGACACGATGTCGCAGGAGTCGCAGCGGCAGTTACCGCCACCGCGCGTCCGCCGCAAGGTTCGCAGCGATTGCCCGCTCCCATTTGTCGCCATTGGCGAGCAGCTTGTCCTTGTCGTAGATCAGCTCTTCGCGCGTCTCGGTCGAAAACTCGAAGTTCGATGTCTCCACGATCGCATCCACCGGGCACGCCTCCTGGCACAACCCGCAATAGATGCACTTGGTCATGTCGACATCGTAGCGTGTTGTCCGGCGGCTGCCATCCTCGCGCGGCTCGGCCTCGATGGTGATGGCAAGGGCCGGGCAGACCGCCTCGCACAGCTTGCACGCAATGCACCGCTCCTCGCCATTGGGGTAACGCCGCAGCGCATGTTCGCCGCGAAACCGCGGGGAGAGCGGCCCCTTTTCATAAGGATAGTTGAGCGTCGCCTTGGGCTTGAAGAAATACTTCAGCGTCAACCCGAGCCCGCCGATGAACTCGAGCAGCAGCAACGATTTGGCGGCATTAAGGACAGAGGTCATGCTTTGGACTTCCGCGAGGGTAAAGCAGCGACAACGCCGCAGATAACGACCAGGCCGATCACCTTGGACCACGAAATGTTCAGAGCGTCGCCAAAGCCAATGGCGCGTCCGGTCCGCGCATAGGCAACGGCAAACGCAGCAATCGGCCCGACAATCGCAACCAGGCCGATAACGCGCAAAAATTCGCTCAGGTATGCTTTGACGCCTGCGTTCACAGCAACACCCTTCACGGCACGGTCGCGAACTTGTCGGTGAAGAACATCAGCCAGCCGCTCACGACAACTACCCAGAACAGGCTGAGCGGGAGGAAAACCTTCCACCCCAGCCGCATCAGCTGGTCATAGCGGTAACGCGGCACCGCCGCTTTCACCCAGGCGAAGCAGAAGAACATGAACGCCATCTTCCCCAGCATCCACACGAACCCCGGCACCAGATACAGCGGCGCCCAATCGAGCGGCGGCAGCCAGCCGCCCAGGAACAGCACCGGGATCAGCGCGCACATGAACAGGATGTTGGCATATTCGCCAAGGAAGAAGAGCGCGAAGCTCATGCTCGAATATTCGACCTGATAGCCCGCCACCAGCTCGGCCTCGGCCTCGGGTAGATCGAACGGCGGCCGGTTGGTCTCGGCAAGTGCGACGATGAAGAACATGATCGCCATCGGAAACAGCAATGGATTGAAGATGTTGCCGTTCAAGATCCCCAGCACATTGCCCTGTTGCGCCATCACGATGTCGGACAGGTTGAGCGACTGCGCATACAGGATCACCGCCACCAGGATGAACCCCATCGACACTTCATATGATACCATCTGTGCTGCCGAGCGCAGCCCGCCCAGAAACGGATATTTCGAGTTGGACGCCCAGCCCGACATGATGATCCCATAGACCCCCATCGAACTCACCGCGAAAACATAGAGCAGCCCGACATTCAGGTCCGCCAGCACCACCCCGGCATCGAACGGCATCACCGCCCAGATTGCCAGCGCCAGCACGAACGAGATCATCGGCGCCAGCATGAACACCGCACGGCTCGCCCCGGCGGGGATGATCGTTTCCTTCAGGAACAGCTTGGCAGCATCGGCAAAGGTCTGCAGCAGCCCGAAAGGCCCCACCACATTCGGCCCACGCCGCATCTGCATCGCCGCCCAGATCTTGCGATCGGCATAGACCGCCATCGCCACGCCCACCATCACCGGCAACACGATCGCCAGGATCAGCGTCAGATTCGCCAGAAACCACCCCGGCCCGTCACCGAAATTGTTCTGGAACCAGCCGGTATACGTCATTCGGCGGCCTCCAGCTGCGGCACCCCGAGAATCTGGTCAACACATTCGGCCATCGTCTCGCTGGCCCGGGCAATCGCGTTGGTCAGGTAATAATTGTCGATCGACGTCCGCAGCACCCCCGATGGCGGCACGACCGGCGCCCCCAGCTTCGGGGGCGAAAAGTCGGGCACATCACCGTGCAGCACGCCGATCGCCGCCAGATGCGGCCATTCCGAAGCTATGCGCGCCCGCAGCGACCCCAGGTCGTCATAGGGCAGCACACCGCCCAGCACCGCACTCAGCGCCCGGAAGATCGTCCAGTCCTCGCGCGCCTCACCGGGCGGGAACACCGCCCGCAGCCCGCGCTGTGCGCGCCCTTCCATGTTCACCCAGGTCCCCGGCTTCTCGGTATAGGCAGCACCCGGCAAGATCACATCGGCATGCCGCACCCCGGCATCGCCATGCGTCCCCACATAGACCGTGAACACATCCGCCAGCGCCGCCGTATCGACCTCGTCCGCCCCGAGCAGGAACACCGCCCCGAGCTTGCCCGCAGCCGCATCGTCGAGAATGCCCGCGACCCCGCCCTCGGCCACCAGCCCCAGGTCGAGGCCGCCCACGCGCGCCGCTGCCGTATGCAGCAGGTTCCAGCCGTTCCAGCCCTCGCGCACCACATTGTGCTTGCTCGCCAGCGCCTGCGCCGCCGCCCACACACCCGGTGCACGCAACGCGCCCATCCCCAGCACGATCGCCGGCCGCTCGGCCTTGGCCAGCGCGTCCACAACCGCCTCGGGCAGTGATCCCAGCAGCCCGGCATCATCGCCCAGCCAGGTCGCGGGATAGCTCAGCTCGACCGCCGGCCCGATGCCGAACACCTTCGCCCGCCGCTTCACCGCCGCCTTGCGCAGCCGCACATTGGCCAGCGGCGCCTCGCGCTTGGGGTCAGCGCCCACCAGCAGGATCACATCGGCGTTCTCGAGGCCACCCAGCCCGCTCCCCAGCAGATAGCCGCCTCGCGCTCCCGCCGCGATCAGCGCCCCATCCTGCCGGCACTCGATCCGCGATGCGCCCAGCGTCCCCAGCAAATCCTTGAACGCCACCATGTCCTCAAGCGCGCACAGGTCGCCCACCAGCCCGGCAATCGCCGCGCCGGAAACGCCTTCCAGCCCGGCCTTCACCGCCGCAAACGCCTCCGCCCAGCTCGCCTTCACCAGCCGGCCGTCACGGCGCACCCAGGGGCTGTCGAGCCGCCGTTCGCGCAACCCGTCATGGGCAAAGCGCCCCTTGTCGGCGAGCCACTCCTCATTCACATCGTCATTGATCCGGGGCGTCACCCGCATCACGGCCCGCCCGCGCGAGCCGATCACGATGTTCGAGCCCAGCGCATCCATCACATCGATGCCGTCAGTCTTCTTCAGCTCCCAGGGCCTTGCCTGAAACGCATAGGGCTTGCTCGTCAGCGCCCCCACCGGGCACAGGTCGATGATATTCGCCGAAACCTCGCTGGTGATCGCCTTTTCCAGATAGGTGGTGATCTGCATGTTCTCGCCGCGGCCGACTGCACCGATCTCCTCGACGCCCGAAACCTCCTCGGCAAAGCGCACGCAGCGGGTGCAGTGGATGCAGCGGTTCATGCTGGTCTTCACCAGCGGCCCCATGAACTTGTCGGTCACCGCCCGCTTGTTCTCGTCATACCGGGATCCGCCGCGACCATAGGCCAGCGCCTGGTCCTGCAGGTCGCACTCGCCGCCCTGGTCGCAGATCGGGCAATCGAGCGGGTGGTTGATGAGCAGAAACTCCATCACCCCCTCGCGCGCCCGCTTCACCTTCTCGGTGCGCGTGAAAACCACCTGGCCATCGGCCGCCGGCATCGCGCAGCTCGCCACCGGCTTGGGCGCTTTCTCCATGTCCACCAGGCACATGCGGCAATTCCCGGCGATGCTCAGCCGCTCATGATAACAAAAACGCGGAATCTCGGCGCCCGCTGCCTCGCACGCCTGCAGAACCGTGGCGCCAGCCGGCACCTCAATCTCGATTCCATCAACGGTCAGTTTGGGCATTGCTCTTCCCGAAATCACCGCACGGCGCGTCCGCCGGGCTTGGCCAAAAGGCTGTTGGGCAGGCTATAACGACGCCTTACCCTTGTGGGAAGCCAGCTTTCGCCGCACTTGCGAACTGACCCCGCGCGCGTCATGCAGGCGGCATGACCAACCCTGTCCATATAATCGGTGGCGGCCTCGCCGGTTCCGAAGCCGCCTGGCAGCTCGCCCAGGCCGGCATGCCCGTCATCCTCCACGAGATGCG
>JBBSPR010000035.1:0-16978 GCA_038258615.1 Sphingomonadales bacterium | reverse complement strand
TTGGGCCCCAGACCCCGATAGTTGGGTCGTCGCGCGCACTGAAACGTCTGGACTGGCGGAAGCCGATTGAAGGGGTCCGGGGCCTGAGGCCCCGGCCGCCGGAGGCCCTTTCGTGGAACCAATTGGTTGCGCGTAGGTTGACCGGCTCAATCGAATGAGGATGCGCGCATGGGCAAGGGCTGTTTGTTGTGGATGATCGGGGTGCCGCTGCCTGTGGTGCTGCTTATCTGGTTCTTCTTTTTCTGAGGCGCGCGCTGGGCTAGAGAGGGGCTGACCTTTCCTGAAAGCCCGCATCCCATGAAGTTTTTTGTCGACACCGCCGATATCGGCGAAATCACCTCGCTCGTTGAGACGGGGCTGCTCGATGGGGTGACGACCAATCCGTCGCTCATCGCAAAATCCGGGCGCAACTTTCTTGAGGTGGTGAAGGAGATTGCCGAGATCGCGCATGGTCCGGTGTCCGCCGAGGTGGTCGCGATGGATTATGCGACGATGCTCAAGGAGGCGGAGGTTCTGCGCAAGCTGGCGCGCAACATCTGCATCAAGCTGCCGCTGACGATGGATGGCCTGCGCGCGTGCAAGGCGCTTTCGGGCGAAGGCACGATGACCAATGTGACCCTGTGCTTCTCGGCCAACCAGGCGCTGCTGGCGGCGAAGGCGGGGGCGAGTTTCATTTCGCCGTTCATCGGCCGGCTCGACGATATCAGCCAGGACGGGATGGAATTGATCGCTGATATCCGGCTGATCTACGACAATTACGAGTTCAAGACCGAGATTCTTGCGGCGAGTGTGCGGCACCCGGCGCATGTGCTGGCGGCGGCGAAGATCGGCGCCGATGTGGCGACCATGCCGGCGGCGGTGATCCGGGCGCTGGCCAACCACCCGCTTACCGACAAGGGGCTGGAGGGCTTTGCCGCCGATTGGGCGAAGACCGGCCAATCCATCCTTTGAGCGGGAGCCGTCCGCTGGCGGCGGCCGCAGCGGAATGGCTCGCCCAGTGCGCGCACCAGCGGCGGCTCTCGGCGCACACGCTGCGTGCGTATGAAGGCTCGATCGAACGCTTCGAGGATTTCCTGTCACGGCATTTTGGCGGGGCGGTGACGCTTGCGCATCTGGAGGCGCTGACGGCCGCCGATGTGCGCGGCTTCCTGGCAATGCGGCGCGGCGAGGGGCTGGCCAGCACCAGCCTGGCGCGCGAGCTTTCCGCACTCCGCACCTTTGCACGCTTCGTGCGGGCATCGGGGCTGAAGGTGGAGGCGCTGGCGGGGGTGAAATCGCCCAAGCAGGTGCTGCGGGTGCCGCGGCCGCTGAGCGCGCCCGATGCGCATGCGCTGCTGGCGATGACGGGCGAGCGCGATGCGCCGGAGTGGGAGCGGCTGCGCGATACGGCAGTGCTGCTGCTGCTCTGGGGGGCGGGCTTGCGGATTTCCGAAGCGCTGGGGCTGGGGGTTGCCGACCTGCCCCTGGGGGAAGTGCTGACGATCACCGGCAAGCGCGGCAAGGTGCGGCAGGTGCCGCTGCTGCCGGTGGTGCGCGAGGCGGTGGAGGCCTATCGGGCTGCCCTGCCCTTCGTGCTGACCGAGGGGCCGCTGTTTCGCGGCCGGCGCGGTGGGCCGCTCGATGCCGGGCATATCAGGGCGGCGATGCGGGCGGCACGGCCGGCGCTCGGCCTGCCGTCGAGTGCGACGCCGCATGCGCTGCGCCACAGCTTTGCGACGCATCTGCTGGGCGCGGGAGCGGACCTGCGGGCGATCCAGGAACTGCTGGGGCATGCATCGCTGTCTTCGACGCAAATCTATACGGCGGTGGATGCGGCGGCGCTGCTGGATGCCTATCGCGGGGCCCACCCAAGGGCTTGAAGCGTCGCGGCGATAGGATTAAATCCTGTCCATGCGAACGACCAGGCAGCTTAGCATCACGCTCCCCACCGATATGGCCGATGGTGTGCGCGCGCGGGTCGAGGCCGGGCACTATGCCAGTGAAAGCGAGGTGCTGCGAGAAGGGCTGCGGGCGCTGCAGGCGCGCGAGAATGCCCTTGAATTGTGGCTGGCGGGAGCGGTGGCGCCGACGATCGACGCTGTTCGTGCCGATCCGGCGTGTGCGCGATCGATCGATGCCGTTCGTGCCGGGCTTGCGGCGGCGCGCCGGGGCTGAGCCTGCTTCCGGTCCTTTTCGCGCCCGAGGCTGCCGCGCAGTTGCACACGCTGGAAACCCATATCGCCGGCGCGGCATCTCCCTCCATCGCAGCAGAGTTTGTCGATGGCATCATCGATGCCTGCGCAGCACTTGCCGACTTCCCGAACCGCGGCACGCCACGCGATGATGTGAGGGCGGGCCTGCGAACCTCGTCGCACCGGCGCCGCGTGACGATCGCTTATCTGGTTGAGCCCGAAGCGGTGATCATCGTCGGCGTGTTCTACGGCGGCCAGGATTGGGCGAGCCTCATGGGCGGATCCTGACACGGCCTGTGGATGCGGCGGCGCTGCTGGATGCCTATCGCGGGGCGCACCCGCGGGCGTGAAGGCCGCGCGGATTACTGCATTTCGTCGCGGTTCTCCTCGCGGTCCCCGGCGACGGCACCGGCGGCACCGCCGACCAGCGCGCCACCGACCGGGCCGACACCGACGACATCACCGGCAACGGCGCCGGCACTGCCGCCGATGAGCGCGCCGCTCTTGGCGTTGGTGCAGGCGCCAAGCGCCAGCAGGGCTGTGGTGACAAGAATGGGGGTCGTGATCTGCATTCCGGGTCTCCTGTGGTTCAGGCCCCGCTGGCATCGACGACATCGTCCCCGCGCGCGAACCAGACTCCCGGTCGGGCGGCAAGGGTGACCAACAACTGCTCGATCGCGTCGATGCGATAGGGCAAGCCACTTATATAGGGGGTCAGATGAACCGGGAGCATCCGGCCGCCATGCGCATCGACTTCGCCATCGAGCCAGGCATGGGCATCGAGGAGTTGTTCGGCGAAACTGGCGGCGCTCTGCTGGCAGGTGGCGATGATCTGGCGATCGGAAAGTTCGTGGTTGAGGGGGAGGTTGACGAGCGGGCCGGCGGGGGTGGTCATGCGGTAGGGCAGCTCGTCGTTGACCCAATCGAGGCAGTATTGGAGGCCGGCTTCGGCGAGCAGGCGGGGGGTGTTCCAGCTTTGCGAGCGGGCGATGCTGAGCCAGCCGCTCGGGCGGGACCCGGTGGCGGCGTGGAGGCCTTTGAGGGAGGCGGCGATGAGGGCGCGTTCGTCGGCTTCCGGCAGGCCGGTGGCGATGGTGCCGTTCATGTCGGTGGAGTGTGCGACGACTTCATGGCCGGCGGCGGCGATGCTGCGCGCCAGATCGGGAAAACGCTCCGCCCAGCGGCTGTTCATGGCGAAGCTGGCGTGCGCGCCGACCTTGGCCAGCGCTTCGACGAGGCGCGGCACGCCGAGGCGCGAGCCATAGTCGCGCGCGGTGAAGTGGCGATAATCGGGGAATGGCGTCTGCATGTGGCCGGGGGCGCGAAAGGGCGTATCAGCGGGGGTGAGCGGGAAGAATTCGCAACTGATGACGATGACGACGGCGACGCGCTTGCCGTTCGGCCAGGTGATGGGCGGGCGGGTGTGGAGGGCGGACCAGGGGTAGAGCTCATGGTCCATGCCGCGTTTGCGGTGGGGGTATTGGAGATAGCTGGAATCGAGGGTCATGCCTGCGCCCTCCCCCCCGTGCGCCACGCATCGGCGATGGCGCCGGCGGTGGTGATCCAGGCGCGGCCATCGGCGGCGATGTGGCGGAGCACCTCTTCGAACGGGCCGATGCGGTGCGGCTGGCCGATGAGATAGGCGTGGAGCGGGATGCACATGACCGTGCCGCTGTTTTCGCCCTCGCGCGCAAGCCGGTCGAACTGGTCGATGAGGGCGCGGGCGTATTCACGCGGGCTCATGTTGTAGATGAAGAAACCGTAGTGATCGTTGACCTCCAGGCTGTAGGGCATCGAGATCAGGTCGCCCGATGCGGTTTGCACCCGGCCGGGGCGATCGTCGTGGTAGAGGTCGCAGGTGTAGTCGAGGCCGTATTCGGCGATCAGGTCCATGGTGCGCGGGGTGTGGGTGAGAGCGGGGGCCAGCCAGCCGCGGATGCGCTGGCCGGTGGCGCGCTGGACGGTGGCGATGCTGTCTTCGATGATCGCGCGTTCTTGGGCCTCGTCCATGTCATAGGCGTAGCGGGTGTTGTAGATGCCGTGGCTGAAGAACTCCCAGCCGCGCGCGACGCCATCGGCGACGACTTCGGGGATATGATCGCAGAGTGCCACCGACAGGCTGACCGAGCCGGGGAAGCCGTGGCGCGACATGGCATCGGCCATGCGCCAATGGCCGACGCGGTTGGCATGATCGCGGTGGCTGTAGCCGACGACATCGGGGTGCGGGCGTGCCCAGCTCTTGCGGCGCGGGTGCGGCGGTGGGTCGAGTTCGTAAAATTCGAGGTTGGGGGCGACCCAGACGGCGCAGGTCTTGCCGCCGGGCCAGCGGATGGGCGTCGGGTCGGGCGCGGGATCGTAAAGGTGCGGATCGTCGATCATTTGTCCGGACAATAGCCGGGGTGATGCGACGTTGCATCGGTTTTTCGGGGCTTGTCGCGCGGGAGAGACTGCGGAACAATCACGCCATGCGAATGAACGGCCTGTTGCGGTGGGGGCTCTGGGTGCTGGTGCTCGGCTGCGGGCCGCTGCTGCTGTTCATGGCGGCGCATGTGGTGGGGCTGACCGAGCCGAACCCCAACCCGGTAGGGCTGGGGATGCTGTTTTTCGTGAGCGTGTGGCCGGGGGCGGCGCTGGTGGTCGCGGGGCTGATGTTGGCGGTGCTGCGGCGCTGAAGGCTCAGGCGCCGGTGAGGATGCGGTCCACCAATTGCTTCACCGTCGGCACGAAGCCGTTCGAATAGAACGGGTCCGAGGCGAAGCGATAGGCGCTGTGGCCGCCGAACATGAGGTTCGCCTCGGTGTCCCCGCCGTGCGCGATGTCCTGCAGGGTTTTCTGGATGCAGAAGCTGCGCGGATCGGCGAGGCGGCCGGTGGTGTTGGTCTCGGTGTCGGACCAGCTCGAAAAGGCGCATTGGCTGAGGCAGCCCATGCAATCGGCCTGATCCTTGCGGATCATCGCCTTTGATTCGGGGGTGACGAAGACCAGCGTGTTGTCGGGACTCTTGAGCGCGTCGGTGAAGCCCTCGCCGTGCCATTCGCGGGCGCGCAGCAGATCATCGCGCGTCACCCAATAGCGCTTGGCGCCGACGCCGACATCGAGCTGGAACTGATGATCGCCGGTGGCGGTGGTGGAGAAGGCGACCTGCCGCTCCGAGCGGGCTTCGAGATCGCGCAGGAAGGGGTTGCGGACGGCGGAGGAATAGAAGCCGGTCGGCGAGAATTTGTGGAGGAGTATGTCGCCCTTTTCCAGCGTCATCAGCCTGGCCTTCCAGCCTTCGGGAATCGGGCTTTCCTGGGTGAGCAGCGGGCGGGTGCCGAACTGGAAGACGATGGTGCCGAGCTCGGGATTGTCCAGCCAGTCGGTCCATTCGTCGAGGCGCCAGACGCCGCCGGCCATGATGATGGGCACGGAATCGCTGATGCCGGATTCGCGCATGGTGGCGCGCAGATCCTTGACGCGGGGATAGGGGTCCTGCGGGACGCGCGGGTCTTCGGCGTTGCTGAGGCCGTTGTGGCCGCCGGCGAGCCAGGGGTCTTCATAGACGACGGCACCCAGCCATTCGGCGGCCTTGCTGTAGGCTCGCTTCCAGAGCGCGCGGAAGGCGCGGGCGCTGCTGATGATGGGGTAATAATGCACGCCGTAGTGCGCGGCGATCTCGGAGAGCTTGTAGGGCATGCCGGCACCGCAGGTGACGCCGTTGACCATACCCCTGGTGCGCTCGAGAACGCCATGGAGGACGCGCTGGGCGCCGCCCATCTCCCAGAGCACATTGATGTTGATGCCGCCGATGCCGCGCTGCAGTTCGGAAGACGCCATTTCATAGGCGCGGGTAACCTGCTGGACTGCACCTTCGATGGCGTACTCGACCAGCTCCTCATGCCGCTCGCGGCGGGTGAGGGCGTTGTAGACCTGCGGGATGATCTTGCCGGTGGGATCGTAGCTGTCGGCATTGACCGCCGAGATGGTGCCGACTCCGCCGGCCATGGCCCAGGCGCCCGAGGACATGTGATTGGTGGCCGCCACGCCCTTGCCGCCTTCGACCAGCGGCCAGACCTCGCGGCCGCCCATGGTGATGCTGCCGATGCCCTGCAAGATTGTCATTGTGGTCCCTTCACCGGCTTCCATGCGTGGGACAGGGCGGCAATGCAACCGTCTGCGGCTTTTGCGCCGCTTTGTTCACTCAGCGAACGGGACAGGCTCATGGTTGTTGGCCTGCCATTGGGCCGGCGGATCGACTTCGTCGGCGATCACATGGAAGCGCTCGACCTTTGCCTCGCCGAACGCGGTGGAAATGGCGACATCGGCAGCGTCGCGGCCGACGGCCATCAGCACGCGGCCATGACGCGGTTTGACGTGGCGGGCATCGACATCCCACCAGCGACCGCCGAGCCACACCTGGGTCCAGCCGGAGAAGTCCATGGGGCCCGGCACGCGCGGCCAGCGGATATCGCCGAGCCAGCCGGTGACGTAGCGCGCGGGGATATGCATGGCGCGGCACAGCGCCACCGACAGATGCGCGAAATCGCGGCAGACGCCCTCGCCATCGGTGAGCGCATCGAAGGCGCTGCGATCACCGCGCGCGCATTTGTAATCGAAGCGGATATGGCCATGGACGAAATCGAGGATGGCCTGCACGCGCGGCCAGCCTTCGGGGAGCGCGCCAAACTTTTCCCATGCCAACGGCGAGACTTTTTCAACTTCGCAATAGCGGCTGGCGAGGAGAAAGATGAGCACGTCATCGGGGAGATCGGCGATGGCGTGTTGGGGCGCATCGATGGGCAGCAACTCGGGCGAATCGTCGCCGCTCACCAGAAAATCCGACTGGAAGCGGATCGGCCCGGCGGGGGCGGTGAGGCGATGGACGCGGTTGCCGAAGCTGTCGATGTAGCTGCGCATCGGCACCGCCGGCGACACGGCGAGCGCGTCGTTGCTGCGCAGGCGGGTGCCCTGGCTGGGGTGGAGGCTGAGCATCATCAGCAGTTCGGTCGGCTTGGGGCAGGTGAACTGGAGATCGAAACCGACGCGGAGTTGCATGAATGCGCCTTTGGACATGTATGTGACCGACGAATAACGCGCCGTGTGCGAATTGGTTCCTGTGGGTGCCAGCCATGGCAGCTGCTGGCGCCACATGAAAGGGGCCGCCCTGGGGGGCGGCCCTTTCCGTGTTCGAGGTTGCAGGATCGGTCTTGAGACCTCAATCCTTGCCGCCGGTCAGGAAGTCGGGAAGGCTGCCGCCCTCGCCGTCTTCGCTGCGCGGCGCGCGCTCCTCGCGGGGACCACGCTCGGGAGCACGATCGCTCCGGGGACCGCGATCATCGCGGCCACCGTCACGACCCGAATCCCTTCTGGGGCCACGGTCATCACGGCCGCCATCGCGGCGGGGACCACGGTCGCCGTCACGGCGCGGGCCACGGTCCGAACGCGGGCCGCGATCGTCACCACCCTCACGCGGTGGGCGGGTGTCGGCGATTTCCTCGCCGGTTTCCTGGTCGACGAGGCGCATCGAGAGGCGCACCTTGCCGCGATCGTCGATGCCGAGCACCTTGACCTTGACCTGCTGGCCCTCGTTGAGGACATCCTTCACGACCGCAACGCGCTCGTTCTTGATTTCCGAGATGTGCACCAGGCCATCGCGGGCGCCCATGAAGTTCACGAAGGCGCCGAAATCGACCATCGACACGACCTTGCCGGTGTAGATCTTGCCGACCTCGGGCTCCTCGACGATGCCGAGCACCCAGGCCTTGGCGGCATCGATCTGCGCCGGATCCGACGACGAGATCTTGACGGTGCCGTCATCGTCGATGTTGACCTTCGCACCGGTGGTGGCGACGATCTCGCGGATGATCTTGCCGCCGGTGCCGATGACATCGCGGATCTTCGACTTGTCGATCTGGAAGCTCTCGATGCGCGGGGCGTGCGCCGACATTTCGGTGCGGGTGGTGTCGAGTGCCTTGGCCATTTCGCCCAGGATGTGGGCGCGGCCTTCCTTGGCCTGGGCGAGGGCGACCTTCATGATCTCCTCGGTGATGCCGGCGATCTTGATGTCCATCTGCAGTGCGGTGACACCCTGCGAGGTGCCGGCGACCTTGAAGTCCATGTCGCCGAGATGATCCTCGTCACCGAGAATGTCCGACAGCACGGCGAACTTCTTGCCTTCGAGGATCAGGCCCATGGCGATGCCCGCGACCGGACGGATGAGCGGCACGCCGGCATCCATCAGCGCCAGCGACGCACCGCAAACGGTGGCCATTGACGAAGAGCCGTTCGATTCGGTGATGTCCGACAGCACGCGCACGGTGTAGGGGAAATCCTCCTTCGACGGCAGCATCGGGTGGACAGCGCGCCATGCGAGCTTGCCATGGCCGACTTCGCGGCGGCCGGGCGCGCCGAAGCGGCCGACTTCACCAACCGAATAGGGCGGGAAGTTGTAGTGCAGCATGAACCGCTCGTAGCGCAGGCCATCGAGGCCATCGATCATCTGCTCGGCGTCCGAGGTGCCGAGCGTGGTGGTGACGATTGCCTGGGTCTCGCCGCGGGTGAACAGCGCCGAACCATGGGTGCGCGGCAGGAAGCCGACTTCAGAGACGATCGGCCGGACGGTCTTGGTGTCACGACCATCGATGCGGCTGCCGTCCTTGAGGATGGCACCGCGGACGATTTCGCCCTCGAGCTTCTTGAACAGCTTGCCGGCCTTTTGCTGGGCGCTGCTGTCCTTGTCGGCGAACAGCGGCTTCAGCTTGGCCTTGGCGTCGGCGAGCGCCTGCTGGCGCTCGGACTTCTGGGTGAGCTTGTAGGCAGCGGTGATGTCCTTGCCGACAGCCTTCTTGATGGTGGCGAGCATCGCGCTGTCATCGGCGATCTTGAGTTCCCAGGGCTCCTTGGCGGCCTTTTCGGCGAGATCGATGATCGCGTCGATGACCGGCTGGATGCCGCGGTGGGCGAACATGACCGCACCGAGCATCTCGTCCTCCGAAAGCTCCTTGGCTTCGGACTCGACCATCATCACCGCATCATGCGTGCCGGCGACGACGAGATCGAGCCGGCCTTCGGCGATCTGGGTCTTGGTGGGGTTGAGGATGTATTCACCTTCCACGAAGCCGACGCGCGCAGCCGCGATCGGGCCCATGAAGGGCACACCCGACAGGGTGAGCGCAGCCGATGCGGCGACCATGGCGACCATGTCGGCCTCGTTCTCGCCGTCATAGCTCAGCACCTGGGCGATGACGTTGATCTCGTTGTAGAAACCTTCCGGGAACAGCGGGCGCAGCGGGCGATCGATGAGGCGCGAGGTGAGCGTCTCATGCTCGGTGGCGCCGCGCTCACGCTTGAAGAAGCCGCCCGGGATGCGCCCGGCTGCGGAGAACTTTTCCTGATAATGGACGGTGAGCGGGAAGAAATCCTGGCCCTCCTTGACCGACTTGGCGGCGGTGACGGCGCAAAGCACGACGGTCTCGCCATAGGTGGCGAGCACGGCGCCATCGGCCTGGCGGGCGATCTTGCCGGTTTCGAGCTTGAGGGTGCGGCCACCCCATTGGATTTCAACGGTATTGATATCGAACATGTGTGTCTTCCTGTCAGCCCTTGGCCGGATTGCCTCGGGCGGCCTGTTGGTCCCCCAGCGAGATTGCTTACGGGGGATATGCCCGGTGCCGACCCCCATGGCCGGCCTGCCGGAAAAAGCGAACGGCCCCCGCCAGATTGCTTCTGGGGGAGCCGTTCGTGGAGGGCTTACTTGCGCAGGCCCAGCTTGGCGATGAGATCGGTGTAGCGCTGCTGATCGATCTTCTTGAGATAGTTCAAGAGCGAGCGGCGCTTGTTGACGAGCACGAGCAGGCCACGGCGCGAGTGATTGTCCTTGGCGTGCGTCTTGAAATGCTCGGTGAGATTGGTGATGCGCTCGGAAAGGATGGCGACCTGGACTTCCGGGGACCCGGTGTCATTGGCGCCACGCGCGTTCGAGCTGATGACTTCGGCCTTGCGTTCTGCTGCAATCGACATCGGTTACTCCTTCAAATCAGACGTTGAACCCGCGCAAGACCCGGACCTGGTTCTGGTCGATCTCGACAAGCGCCACGGGAACAGGGCCGAGGCAGGCGAGATAGGTGCCGGGTGCGGCGGGGTGTCCCGTCAGGAGGCGCCCTTGTTTGAGCGCCGCCGCCTGATCGGAATCGATTGCAAGAGCCGGGATGTCGTCCAGCCCCGCCATCAGTGGCAGGATGACCTGTTCTGGGCCGGGGTCCTGCACCAGAAGCGCCAGATTGTCCAGCGATAACGCTTGCGCCAGCCCGAACGGCCCAGCGCGCGTGCGACGGAGCATGGTGACATGGCCGACAGTGCCGAGGGCCAGCGCGATATCGCGCGCGAGACTGCGGATATAGGTGCCCTTGGACACGGTGGCGGACAGGGTGGCGCTGTCTGCCGTGGTGGCCAGGACGGTCAGGTTGTGGACGGTGACATGGCGGGTGGCGAGTTCGACCACCTCGCCGGCGCGGGCGAGCGCATAGGCGCGGACGCCATCGACCTTGAGCGCGGAATAGGCCGGCGGCACCTGGGCGATGGGGCCGGTGAAGCGCGGGAGGATGGCCTGCAGCGCCTCTGCCGTCGGGCGCACGACGCTGGTGGCAATCACCTCGCCCTCGGCATCCTCGGTGGACGTGGCGCTGCCCCATCCCACGGTGAAATCGTAGCCCTTGGTGGCATCCAGCATGCGCCCGGCGAGCTTGGTCGCTTCGCCAAGCGCGATCGGCAACACCCCGGTGGCGAGCGGATCGAGCGTGCCGCCATGGCCGATCTTGGGCTTGGGGAGCCCTGCCTGCCGGAGGATGCGCTTGACTGCGGCGACGCCCTGCGCGCTCGAGAGCCCGAGCGGCTTGTCGAGGATGATCCAGCCGTGGAGGTCAGTCATCGGGGGTGATCTGCAGCATCGCTGTGACGGACGCCTTGAGTGCCGGAAATTCGTCGACGACGATGAACCAGATCAACGATGGATCAACGCGCTCATAGGCGTGTCGCAGCCAGTTGCCGATGTCGGCCACGCGCCGCCACGGCACATCGGGATGCATTGCCGCCAGGGCAGGATCGAGATGGCGGCTGGCTTCGGAAATGATCTCGATGCCTCGTTCGACAGCGTTGCGCAGGAGCCAATCGGTCTCGAAATGCGCGGCCCCGACCTTGGCCAAGGCCGCTTCGACGGCGCCGATCTCGCGCTGCATATCGAGCAGCGGCAAGCGCTGCGATCGCTTCACCATCAGAAAATCTGAACGGCCTCGGCTTCGATGCGGTCTCGCAGATGCGGATGGATCGATCTGCGCGTCATCACATCCGCGCGGCAGCCGAGCAATTCTTCGATTTTTTCCCGCACGGCCATCACGTCGAAGAGGTTGAAGCGCGCGGGCGACGGGTCGAAGAAGATATCGACGTCGCTGGCAGCGGTCGCTTCGTCACGCGCGGCGGAGCCGAACAGGAAGAGCGACGCGACGCCTGCCTGCCGGAGGGCATCGGCGTGCGCCTTGAGGCGGCTGCTGGTTTCTGCGCGGCGCATGGCTTTGGATAGCATGTCGGCCGTCGCGCGTCAGCCGGCGATCGCCGCCTTGAGCGCATCCGATTCCTCGCCGGGGAGCAGGCTGAAGATTGCCGTGTCGCGCAGATGGCCGGTCCAGGTGCGCTTGTTGGCGCGCAGCACGCCTTCACGGGTGGCGCCGAGCTTGAGGACGGCGGCCTGGCTGCGGGTGTTGCGGACATCGATATCGAAGTGGATGCGGATGACGCCGCAGGCGCGGGCATGGCCGATCATCAGCGCCTTGAGAGCGAGATTGAAACCGCTGCCGCGCGACGTAGGCGCGAGATAGGTGAAGCCGATCGCGACGCTGCGGCTGGCATCGTCCCAGCCATACCAGCTTGTGCAACCAACCATGTTGTCGCCGTCGAATACGGCATAGGGGCGGTTGGCGGGGGCGGTGAGCTTCGCGAGCCCCGCTTCGAACTGGTCGCCATGGAGCGACACCGAATAGATGTGCCAGATGTCGGAATCCTGCGCGCAGGCGGTGCGCAGCAGCTCGGCGTGGATGGCGTTGTCGAACCGCTCCAGCCGCACCGGGCCGGCGGCGAGCGGCACGTGGAGCGCGTCAATCAGCGTCGTCATGCTCGTCGGCAAGCGGGGCTGGCTTGGGCTCGGGCGGGATGAGGTCGCGGGCGATGGCGGGGCGCTTGAGCACCGCCTCGATGCGCGCGCTCGCCTCGAAGCTTTCGTCGACGCGGAAGCGCAGGTCGGGGGTGTATTTGGTCGCCAGCCGCCGCGCGACTTCGCCGCGCAGGAACTTGGCATGGCCGGCGAGCGCCTTGACGATCGACTGGTCATCGTTGTTCGCCAGCGCCTTCACGAACACCGTGGCGTGGCGAAGGTCGGGCGACATCCGCACCTCGGACACGCTGACCAGGCTGCGTGCGATCAGCTCGTCACGCAGGTCCCCGCGGCCGATGACTTCGGCAAGGGCGTGGCGCACCTGCTCGCCGATGCGAAGCAGGCGCACCGAACGGCCCTGTGCGTCTGGCGTCGACTTTGCCAATTACAGGATCCGTTCGCGGCTCTCGACCTCATAGGTCTCGACGATGTCGCCGGCCTTCACATCGGACGAGTCGAGCAGCGTGATGCCGCATTCGAGGCCGACCTTGACCTCGGGAACGTCATCCTTGAAGCGCCGCAGCGTCGCGATGTTGCCGGTGTAGATGATGACATCGTCGCGCATGACACGCGCCCGCAGCGCCTTGCGGATATAGCCTTCCGTCACGCGCAGGCCGGCGGCCTTGCCGGTCTTGCCCGCCTGGAAGACATCGAGCACCAGTGCGCGACCGACGACAGTCTCGTGCATTTCGGGGCCGAGCTGGCCCGCCATCGCCGCCTTCACATCATCGACGAGATCGTAGATCACGTCGTAATATTTGAGCGCCACGCCATCGCGCTGGGCGAGTTCGCGGGCCTTGGCATTGGCACGGACGTTGAAGCCGATGATCGGCGCGCCCGACGCGCGTGCCAGCGTGACATCGCTTTCGGTGATGCCACCGACCGAGGACAGCAGCACCTTGGCGCGGATGAGATCGGTGCTGATCTTGTTGACCGCACCAGCGATGGCTTCCGCCGAGCCTTGCATGTCCGCCTTGATGACCAGCGGATACTCGGCAACCTTGGCAGCGCGGAGCACCGAGAACATCGTTTCCAGGTTCGCCGGCTCCTGCGCGATGCGCTTGGCGTTGGCGAGACCCGCACGATATTCCGCGACTTCGCGGGCGCGGGCTTCGGATTCGACGACCGTGACGGGGTCACCGGCGAGCGGCACCCCTGTCATGCCGAGGATTTCGACCGGGGTTGCGGGAAGTGCGGTTTTCACCTGCTTGCCGCTGTCGTCGGTCATGGCGCGGACCTTGCCCCACTCCTGGCCCATGACGAGGATATCGCCCTGCTTGAGCGTGCCGCGGCGCACGAGCACCGAGGCGAGCGCGCCCTTGCCCTTGTCGAGCTTGGCTTCGATGACCGAGCCTTCGGCGGCGCGATCGGGATTGGCCTTCAGTTCCATGACTTCGGCCTGGAGCAGGATCTTGTCGATCAGCTCTTCCAGCCCGGTCCTGGCGATGGCCGAGACTTCGACATCCTGCACGTCGCCGCCCATATCCTCGACCTGCACGTCCTGCTGCAGCAGGTCGGTGCGGATCTTGGCGGCGCTGGCGCCGGCCTTGTCCATCTTGTTGATGGCCACGATCATCGGGACACCGGCGGCCTTGGTGTGCTGGATCGCCTCGATCGTCTGCGGCATGATGCCATCATCCCAGGCGACCACGAGCACGACGATGTCGGTGACCGAGGCTCCGCGGGCGCGCATGGCGGTGAAGGCTTCATGGCCCGGCGTGTCGAGGAAGGTGATCTTCTCGCCGCCCTTGGTCACGATCTGATAGGCGCCGATGTGCTGGGTGATGCCGCCGGCCTCGCCCTTGACGACACTGGTGCCGCGAAGCGCATCGAGCAGGCTGGTCTTGCCATGGTCAACATGGCCCATGATCGTGACGACAGGCGGCCGTGGCAGCAGATGCTCATCGGTATCGGCCGCACCCACCATGCCGATTTCGACATCGGAATCGGAGACGCGGACGATGTTGTGGCCGAATTCGGTCAGCACCAGCTCGGCGGTGTCCTGATCGATTTCCTCATGCGCCGCGGTCGGCACGCCCATGCGGGCGAGCAGGCGGACGACGTTGTTGGTGCGCTCCGCCATGCGGCCGGCGAGTTCCTGCACGGTGATGCTGTCCGGCACGGTGACATCGCGGACCTGCTTGGCCTGGCTGCCCAGCCGGCCACGCTCCTTTTCGCGCGCCCGGCGAAGGGCGGCGAGGCTGCGGACGCGGGTGGAATCTTCCGATTCGAGCGCGCGGGTGACGGTGAGCTTGCCGGATTTGCGGCGATCATCGGCGCTGCGAAGCTTGCCACCGGGTTTCGGCGCATCGGGCTTGCGGCCGGGAAGGGCGCGGACGCGCATGCCGTCCTCGTCCTCGAGCTCGCCGGTGGGCATCACGGGGGCGGGATCGGGCTCGGTGAGGATACGGAGCTGCTCTTCTTCCTCACGCGCACGCTTTTCGTCGAGGCGCAGCCGCTCGGCTTCGACATCGGCGACACGCTTGGCTTCCTCGCGGATCCGGGCCTCTTCACCCAGCCGCAGCCGCTCTTCCTCGGCCTGGCGCATCAGCAGCGCTGCACGCTCCTGCGGGGTGAGGTTGCTCGGCGGCGGGCGACGCACAGGGGCAGCCGGCCGTGCGGAGGGCGGAGCCGGACGCGTGGCGGCGGGAGCGGGGGCCGGAGCGGGTGTTGGCGCAGGTGCCGGAGCGGGCACAGCCGCTTCGGGCGTCGGCTCCGACGGGGTCGGGCGAACCGGCAGCGGCGCGCGCTCGACGGGACGGAACATCACCGGCGGCGGCGTGGGCCGTGCCGGCGGGGGTTCGACGGGTTGCGGAGCAGCCGCGCGCGGGGCCTCGGCAGCGGGTGCCGCTGCCGGCGCAGCTGGCACTGATGCCGGTGCCGGCATCGGTGCCGGGCGCGCGACAGCCGGTGCGGGGGCGGCAGCGGGGGCGGGTGCGGGGGCTGGCGCAGGTGCGGGCTCGGCAGCGGGCGCATCGCCCGGGCGGTGCAGCACGCGCTGGCGCTTGACCTCGACCACCACCTGCTTGGTGCGGCCGTGGCTGAACTGCTGCTTCACCTTGCCCACTTCGACCGCCTTGTTGAGGCCGAGGGGGGCGCGCATGCCCAGCTTTGGTTTGGTGTCGTCACTCATACAGGTCGCGCCTAATGCCTTTCATCAGCGCCCTCGGCAACCGCCGATGGCACATCGTCTTCAAATTCAGTCATTCCGGGCAGCGCTTCCGGCCCTTCAAAGGCCATCAAGCGTGCCAGTGCGGTGGATACACGCGCGGCTGCACCCGCATCGACGAGCGCTGCACTTACTACATTTCCGCGTCCCAAAGCCACCGACAATGTGGCGCGGTCGAAGGGCAGGTTCAAGGTGTGTGAATCCGGACAAGCGGCGCGGCGCTTCATTTCGAGCTTGCCCGAGCCATCCTCGCCGGCATCGGCGGCGTGGAGCAGCAGCTCGACCCGGCCCTTGCCGAGCGCGTCGGAGATCCGCTCATGCCCCCAGACCAGCAGCCCGGCGCGCGCGCATAGCCCGAGTTGATCGAGCAACCGCTTGCGCAGCCCGGCGGCAATATCGTCCGCCAATGTGGGCGACAGCACGATCGGCTGATGCTTCAGGGCGCGCACCAGCGTGCCCTGAAGCTGGCCGCGCGCCATCGCCTTTTCGATAAGCGGGCGGTCGGCGCGCACCCAGGCACCGCGGCCGGGCAGCTTTTCGCCAAGGTCAGCCGCCACCTGCCCGTCCGGCCCCAGGGCCAGGCGGACAAGATGCTCCTTCGGCCCGCTGACGCGGGTCAGGATGCAGCGGCGTTCGGGTGCCTCTGTCAGATTCCGGGGGAGATCATTGTCCGCCATCCGCCGGGGCGTCCCCTTCGCCGGAGGCTTCGTCTTCGAACCAGTGCGCGCGGGCGGCCATGATGATGCGGTTGCCATCGTCCTCGGTCAGCGGCGTGTCCTTGAGGATGCCCGAGCGGCCGACGAGCTCGTCGGTGGCAAGATCGCCCAGATCGTCGAGCGACTTCACGCCCTTCGCGCCGACCACCCCCAGCATCGCCAGGGTGAGACCCTGGATTTCGGCGAGCGCATCATCGACGCCGAGCGCACGACGCTCTTCGCGGGCCGTGGCATCGCGGCGCTCGAGCGCTTCGACGGCACGGCTCTGCAGCTCGCTCGCCACTTCCTCGAGGCCCTCGATGCTGGCGATCTCGTCGAGCTCGACATAGGCGACCTCCTCGAGCTCCGAAAAGCCTTCGGCGACCAGCAGCTGTGCCAGTGTCTCGTCGACATCGAGTTCGGATTCGAACATCGTCGACTTCTCGACAAACTCCTTCTGGCGGCGCTCGCTCTCGTCGGCCTCGGTCATGATGTCGATCTGGCGACCCGTGAGCTGCGACGCGAGGCGGACGTTCTGGCCGCGGCGGCCGATGGCGAGGCTCAGCTGATCATCGGGCACCACCACATCGATGCGGTTGTCCTGCTCGTCGAGCACCACCTTGGCGACTTCGGCGGGCTGCAGCGCGTTGACGACGAAGGTGGCGACATCGGGCGACCAAGGGATGATGTCGATCTTCTCGCCCTGCAGCTCCTGCACCACCGCCTGGACGCGGCTGCCCTTCATGCCGACGCAGGCGCCGAC
>JBBSPR010000034.1:0-17012 GCA_038258615.1 Sphingomonadales bacterium | reverse complement strand
CGCGCTGAGCGCGTTTTCGGGAGCAGGAGCCTCCGGCGGCCGGGGCCTCAGGCCCCGGAGGCCCCCTAACCGCGCACCCGCTCCACGCTCACCACCGCCGGCAAGGTGCGCAGTGCCGCGATGATCGCGGTGAGCTGTTTCAGCCCTTCCACTTCGATGTCGATGATGTCGGTATGGAACTCGCGGTCGCGGTGCTTGAGGCTGAGGTTGACGATGTTGGCGCGCTCGGCCGCCAACGCCGTGGTCATCGCGGCCAGAGCGCCGGTCTGGTTGTGGACGACGACGGCGAGTTGCGCCACGGCCCCGTCGCTCTCCTCGCCCCAGCCGACTTCCTGCCATTCGCCGGTCTCGTCCGAAAGCACCGAGCAATCGATGGTGTGCACCATGATCGGCTGGCCGGGGTGGCGCACGCCGACGATGCGATCGCCGGGCACGGGATGGCAGCACGGGCCGAGCTCAAAGGCCATGCCGGCCGACAGCCCCTGGATGCTCACGGCGGCCGGCCCAGGCTTGCCGCGCTTGGTGCGGCGCGGACGGGCGCCCGCGGCGCTGCCCGGCACCAGCGCCTCTGCAACTTGCGCATCGGAGAGCTGGCCGGCGCCAAGCGCATGTTCGAGCGCCGTCTGGTCGGCGAGTTTCAGCCGGCCCAGCGCGCCGGCCATGGTCTCGGCATCGAGGGTGAATTTCATCCGCTTGCACAGCGCTTCGAGCAGCTTGGCGCCCATGGCCACCCGCTCCGCCATCGCTTTGTGGCGAACGTGGCGGCGCACCGCGGCGCGGGCCTTGGCGCTGGCGACAAAGCTTTCCCATGCCGGGTCGGGGGTCTGGTGCTTGCCGCGCAGGATTTCCACCTGGTCGCCATTGGCGAGCACAGTGCGAAGCGGCACCACGCGGCCATTCACCTTGGCACCCACGCAGGAATCGCCGAGATCGGAGTGGACGGCATAGGCGAAATCGACCGGCGTCGAGCCCTTGGGGAGCTGGTGGAGCGCGCCCTTGGGGGTGAAGACGAACACCTGATCCTGGAACATCGCCAGCTTGGCGTTTTCCAGCAGCTCCTCGGGACTGGCAGCATCGGTGAGCACGTCGAGCAGATCATCGATCCAGGGATAGGCCTCGCGGGTGGCGGTCTGCGATGCGTCCTGCTTGTAGGCCCAGTGCGCGGCCAGCCCGAGCTCCGCCTCCTCGTGCATCGGCATGTCGCGGATCTGCACTTCAATGCGGGTGTTTTCGCCATAGACGAGCGTGGTGTGGATCGAGCGATAGCCGTTGCGCTTGGGGGTGGAGATGAAATCCTTGAAGCGGCCCGGCACCATCTTCCAGCGCCGGTGCACGATGCCGAGTGCCGCGTAACAGGTGGCTTCGTCGGGCACGATCACGCGGAAGGCGATGATGTCCGACAGTTGCTCGAAATCGAGGCCGCGCCCCTGCATCTTGCGCCAGATCGAATAGGGCCGTTTCTCGCGCCCGGTCACCTGCGCCTCGATCCCGCGATCGGCGAGCAGGCTGCGGATGGCCTCCGCGACATGGTCCAGATCGGTGCTGGTCTTGCCCGGCCTGGGGGTGGCGCCGGCCGATTCCCGAAGCCGCGCCAGCCGCGCACTGATCGAGGCATGCGCTTCGGGCTCGAGATGCATGAACGCCAGCTCGCTGAGCTCGTCCATGAAGCCGTACATGCCGATCCGCTCGGCGAGCGGCGCATAAATATCCATCGTTTCGCGAGCAATGCGGCGGCGCTTGGACTCGTTCTTGATGTGATGCAGCGTGCGCATGTTGTGCAGCCGGTCGGCGAGCTTGACGAGCAGCACTCGGATATCGTTGGACATCGCCAGCAGAAACTTCCGCAGGTTCTCTGCCTGGCGCTCGCTGTCGGTCTGCGCCTCGATGCGGCTGAGCTTGGTGACGCCATCCACGAGCCGCCCGACGCTGGGGCCGAACAGCCGGTCGATCTGCTCCTGGGTGGCGACCGTATCCTCGATGGTATCGTGCAGGATGCCGGTGACGATCGTCTCGTCATCAAGCTTCAGCTCGGTGAGGATGCCCGCCACCTCGATCGGGTGGCAGAAATAGGGGTCGCCGCTGGCGCGCAGCTGGCTGCCGTGCGCCTTCATCGAAAACACATAGGCGCGGTTCAGCAGATCTTCGTCCGCCTCCGGGTCATAGGCCTTGACCCGTTCAACAAGTTCATACTGCCGCAACATGGTGGGATATTGGGCGTGGTTGCCGCCGGGCGCAAGCCTCCGGCGGCTGGGGCCTCAGGCCCCAGACCCCTTTAGTGGGGCATGGTCCTCAAAACGGGGTCTGGGGCCTAGGCCGTCTTACTCGTAATCGGGCCCGAGGTTCTGGTTGCGCGGGGGCTGGGCGGCGGTGATGCGCAGGGCTTCGGCCGATGCGGCAAGCGAGCCGATGGCGTCCGGCGTGTCGTCATCTTCGGCGACCATCTTCTGCATGGAGACGATGAGCGCTTCCTTGATGAACGCCGGGGACACAGTCTCGTCGGCGATTTCGCGCAAGGCCACGACAGGGTTCTTGTCGCGATCGCGATCGATGGTGAGTTCGGCACCACTGGAAATGGCACGCGCGCGATTGGCAGCGAGCAGCACGAGATCGAAACGGTTGGAAACCTTGTCGACGCAATCCTCGACGGTGACGCGCGCCATGGGCAGAACTCCGGTAATTTGAATAGGGGGGCGTCCTGCCGCGTGAGCGCTTCAGAGTCAAGCAATTCGGCTTGACCGGAAGGGGCTGCGGGACTAGCAGGCTCGCTTCGCAATTGGCCCTGCACCCCCGGTGAAGCAGCGGCCGCGCCCGGCAGATGGCCGTGCGGTGCGAGACCGGGGCTTGAAGGCGAGGGCATTTTGCCTCCGCCAAGCAGCAGGTTGGATCATCATGAGCAAGCGTCACAGCTCCAAGTACAAACTCGATCGCCGCATGGGCGAAAACATCTGGGGGCGCCCCAAGTCCCCGGTCAACAAGCGCGAATATGGCCCCGGCCAGCATGGGCAGCGCCGCAAGAGCAAGGTGTCGGATTTCGGCATCCAGCTCAAGGCCAAGCAGAAGCTGAAGGGCTATTACGGCGATGTGACCGAGAAGCAGTTCCGCAAGGTCTATGACGAAGCGGTGCGGATGAAGGGCGATACGTCGCAGAACCTCATCGGCCTGCTCGAGCAGCGTCTCGACATGGTCGTCTATCGCGCCAAGTTCGCGCCGACGATCTTCGCCGCACGGCAGATCGTCAACCATGGCCATATCCTGGTCAATGGTCGCCGGCTGAACATCGGCTCGGCAAAGGTGAAGCCGGGCGACGTTGTGGAGCTGGGCGCC
Source organism: Sphingomonadales bacterium (assembly GCA_038258615.1). GTDB lineage: Bacteria > Pseudomonadota > Alphaproteobacteria > Sphingomonadales > Sphingomonadaceae > Sandarakinorhabdus. The sequence continues at coordinate 13,688 of JBBSPR010000034.1, read as the reverse complement.
AAGGCGAAGGACATGGCACTGATCCTCGAAGCGCAGTCGCTCACCGAGCGTGATGTGCCGGAATATGTCGCGATCGATGGTCCCAAGGCGACCTATGTGCGCGTGCCGACGCTCGATGAAGTGCCCTATCCGGTGAAGATGGAGCCGAACCTGGTCGTCGAATTCTATTCGCGCTGAGGTCTTTCCATCGTCTTTTCGAAAGCCGTCGGATACCGCACAGGTGTCCGGCGGTTTTTGCATTTCCCAAGCCCGGCCTTGCGGCAACGGGCCGGCGCTGCTAGGCATTTGCCGTCAGCGGTTTCTCCGCTGCGCTTCCTGAAGCTTCGCCCTGTCGCCTTGAACGGCGGTGTTTGGCGAATCGGCCGGGGAGGTTCGGGCGCCGCGCCGCGGTCGCCCGGCTTGATGATCGAGGGGCGGAATGCACGGCAGCAGCATGAGCAGGACAGGAGCAGGCGCAAACAGCCTGCCGATGTGCGCTCGCGCTGGTCACGCCGTTTCTGCCCTGTACGCATCGCCTGTATTTTTTCAGTTCAATCCGAATATTCAACAATTCAGCCCCCGCCTCGCAGTTTCTGCCGGGCGGCAGAGGGCCATGGAGCACCATGATGTCACTACGCATGCTTATCGACGCCCGCCACCCGGAGGAAACCCGGGTTGCCGTGGTCAACGGACAGCGCATCGAGGAATTTGATTTCGAGGCGGCGGATCGTCGCCAGCTCAAGGGCAATATCTACCTCGCCAAGGTCACAAGGGTCGAACCCAGCCTCCAGGCGGCGTTCGTGGAATATGGCGGCAACCGCCACGGCTTCCTGGCCTTCTCCGAAATCCACCCCGATTATTATCAGATCCCGCGTGAGGATCGCGAGGCGCTGCTCCGCGAGGAAGCCGAACTGGCCGCCGACCACGACGACCATGACGATGAGGACGAGGATGGCGACGAGGTTTCGGAGACCGGCGGCCAGCAGGACGAGCCGTCGGATGCGCTGCGCCGCAAGCGCCAGTCGCTGCGCCGCCGCTACAAGATCCAGGAGGTCATCCGCCGCCGCCAGGTGCTGCTCATCCAGGTGGTGAAGGAGGAGCGCGGTTCGAAGGGGGCGGCGCTCACCACCTATCTGAGCCTTGCCGGGCGCTACTGCGTGCTGATGCCCAACACCGCCCACGGTGGCGGCATCAGCCGCAAGATCGCCAATCCAGCCGATCGCAGGCGGCTGAAGACGATCATGGCCGATCTCAAGCTGCCGCAGGGCATGGGCGCCATCGTGCGCACCGCCGGGCTCAAGCGTTCGGCCGACGATATCCGCCGCGATTTCGATTATCTCACCCGGCTGTGGGACGAGATCCGCGAGCGCACGCTGGGCAGCATGGCGCCGGCGCTCATCCACCAGGATTCGGACCTCATCAAGCGCGCCATCCGCGATGTGTACAACCGCCAGATCGAGCAGATTCTGGTCGAGGGCCCCGAGGGCTATGAGGCCGCCACGCGCTTCATGTCGATGCTCATGCCGGGCCATGTCGCCAAGGTTGTGGAGTATGTCGACAATGTGCCGCTGTTCCAGCGCTTCGGCGTGGAGGCGCAGCTCGAGGGGATGTACCAGCCGGTCGTGCAGCTGAAATCGGGCGGTTATATCGTCATCAACCCGACCGAGGCGCTGGTTTCGATCGACATCAACTCGGGCCGTTCGACGCGCGAATATGGCATCGAGGAGACCGCGACCAAGACCAACCTCGAAGCCGCCGAGGAGATCGGCCGTCAGCTGCGCCTGCGCGACATGGCCGGGCTGGTGGTGATCGACTTCATCGACATGGAAAACAGCGGCAACAACCGCAAGGTCGAGAAGGCGATGAAGGAGGCGATGAAGAACGATCGCGCCCGCGTGCAGATCGGCCGCATCTCGTCCTTCGGGCTGATGGAAATGAGCCGGCAGCGGCTGCGCACCGGTGTGCTCGAAGCCAGCACGCATATCTGCCCGATGTGCGAGGGCACCGGCATGGTGCGCTCGGTGGCATCGGCAGCGCTTGCAGCACTCCGCGCGCTCGAAGCCGAGGCGCTGCGCGGCCGCGCCAGCGACTTCACGCTGCGCGCCAGCGAAGCGGTCGCGGTCTATGTGCTCAACAAGAAGCGCATCGAGCTGGCCGAGCTCGAAGAGCTTTATGGCGTGACGATTCACACCGTGCCCGACGACGACTTCATCGGTCCGAACTTCGTGATCGACGCCGCCGGCTCGCCGCCGAGCAAGAAGGTGGAGATGGCAGCGCTGCCCGCAGTCGTGCGGATCGAGGATGATCCCGATGATGTGGCCGATGCCGATGACGATTCGGACGGCGAAGACGATGGCGAGGCGCGCGAAGAGCGCCGCGAGCGCGGCCGTGATGGCGGCCGTGATGGGGGCCGCGAGCGCGGTGGCCGGGGCAAGCGCCGCCGTCGCCGCGAGCGCGATCCCGCCGATGCCGAGGCAGGCGATGCACCCGAGGGCGAAGAGGCGCCCGAAGCGGCTGAGGATGCCGATGCGTCTGAAGAGATCATCGCCAGCGCTGCCGACGAAACGCCGGCCGAGGGGGATCGCAAGCGTCGCCGTCGTGGCCGCCGCGGTCGTAGGGGCCGTGACGGCACCATGGAGACTGGCGACAATGTGGCTGCCGCAGCCGATGAGGATGCCGATGGTGAAGTGACTGCCGAAGCGCCTGCTGCTGCCGAAGCCGAAGAGGCCCGGCCGCGTGGCCGTCGCCGTCGCGGTGGCCGTGGTGGATCGCGCGGTGCCGAGACTACCGCAACCGAAGCGCCTGAAGTGGAGGCCGTCGTCGAGGCGCCGGAAGCCGTGGAAGCCGAAGCGCCCAAGCCGCGTGGCCGTCGCCGCAAGGCCGATGCCGTCATTCCGGAAGCCGTAGTGGTGGAGGAGCCCGTGCCTGCGCCCGTGCCTGCGCCCCTGGCCGAGGAGCCGGCTGCCAAGCCGCGCCGCGCTCGCAAGCCCAAGGCAACCGAAGCAGCACCCGAGCCGGTCGTCGAAGCGCCGGTGGCAGAGCCTGCCGAGCCGGAAGTTGCACCCAAGCCGAAGGGCCGCCGCAAGGCTGCGCCCAAGGCGGCAGAGGCCGAGGCTGTGGAAGCACCGACCGAAGCCGAGCCCGAGGCACCTGCGGCCGACGCCGCACCTTCAAGCCCGCGCAAGGGTTGGTGGCAGCGCACCTTCGGCTGACGCCCCGCCGGGCGGGCGGCTGATGAACTGACGCCGCCCGGGGCAGCACCCCGGGCGGCGGCGTTTCACAGCGCGGCCAAAACCGTTTCTAGGCAGCGGCATAGATTCTTTCGTTGGCGCTGCTGGCCCTCTCTGGCCTATTCCGCCGGCCATGATGGTTAGCAACACAACCGGGCGGGTCTTCCTCGTCGGCGCCGGGCCCGGTGCCGTTGACCTGCTCACGCTGCGCGCTGCACGGCTGCTGGGGGAGGCGACCGCCGTCGTCCATGACGGACTGGTGAGCGACGAGATCATGGCGCTGGTGCCGGCTTCGGCACTGCGGGTCTCGGTTGCCAAGCGCCGCGCGCGTCACACGCTTTCACAAGCCGCCATCGGCGACCTGCTCGTCGAACTGGCACAGGCCGGACATGCCGTGGTGCGCCTCCAGGGCGGCGATCCCGTCATTTTCGGCCGCGGCGGCGAGGAGGTTGATGCCTGTGCAGCGGCCGGAATCGCTGTCGAAGTCGTCCCCGGCATCAGCAGCGCGCAAGGGGCGGGGGCAGCAACGCTCATGCCGCTCACCCACCGCGACCATGCGTCGATCGTCAGCTTCGTCGCCGGCGAATGTCGCGGGCTTGCGGCGCAGAACTGGGTCGGCCTTGCCGGCCCCGGCCGCACGCTGGTGATCTACATGGGATTGGCAGGGGCCGAAGCGATTGCCGACAAGCTGATCGCCGATGGCCTGACTCCCGACACGCCGGTGGCGGTGATCGAGCGCGCCACACGGCCCGACCAGCGGCTGTTCCGCTCGCTGCTTTGCGATCTTTCAGGCCTCATCGCACGCGCCGGCGTTACTTCGCCCGCACTCATCATCGTCGGCGCCGTCGCCCGGCTGGGCGTGGCCGACACCGAAATTCTGACATTAGCCGAGGCCGCACCATGCCCCATATCCTGACCGGAAACCGCCTCGAAACGGGCGATGTGCTGTGGTGGAACGGCAGCGACTGGACGCACCACATCCGCGAGGCTGCGCTGCTCGAGCCTGCCGCGATCGAGGCGCTGATTGCCGAGATGAAGCCCGCCGAGCGGATCAACGATCTCGCCGCCGTCGAAGTGACGGTGGAGGGCGGCAGCTACCGCCCCACCACCACCCGCGAACGCGTGCGCGCCATCGGCCCCAGCGTGCGCCCTGATTTTGCCCTTCCAAGCCTGCCTGTGGAAACCATCTGATGTATCGTTACGACAAGATCGACCAGGCCATCGTCGATGCCCGGGTTGCCGAATTCAAGGACCAGGTGGCGCGCCGCCTGAACAATGAAATCACCGAGGACCAGTTCAAGCCGCTGCGGCTGATGAACGGCCTCTACCTGCAGTTGCACGCCTATATGCTGCGCGTCGCCATCCCCTATGGCACGCTCTCGGGCACGCAGATGCGGATGCTGGCACACATCGCGCGCAAATATGATCGTGATTACGGGCACTTCACCACGCGCCAGAACATCCAGTACAATTGGATCAAGCTCGAACAGTTTTCCGATCTGCTCGACGACCTGTCCAAGGTCGAGATGCACGCCTTCCAGACCAGCGGCAATTGCATCCGCAACATCAGTTCGGACCAGTTTGCGGGTGCTGCCGCCGATGAGGTTGCCGATCCGCGGCCCTATGCCGAGCTACTGCGGCAATGGTCGACGCTGCACCCCGAGTTCAGCTTCCTGCCGCGCAAGTTCAAGATCGCGGTCATCGCATCCGAAGCCGATCGCGCCGCCATCCAGTTGCACGACATTGGCCTGCAGCTGCGCAAGAACGACGCCGGCGACCTGGGCTTCCGCGTCTGGGTCGGTGGCGGCATGGGGCGCACCCCGGTGCTCGCCAAGGTGATTCGCGAATTCATCCCCGTCAGCCAGTTCCTCAGCTATTCGGAAGCGATCCTGCGCGTTTACAATCGCTATGGCCGCCGCGACAGCATCTACAAGGCACGCATCAAGATCCTGGTGAACGAGCTCGGCATCGAGGCGTTCACGCAGCAGGTCGAGGCCGAATGGGCGCTGCTGCAGCCGCTGGCGCTTGATGCGCCGCAAAGCGAATATGATCGGATCATCGCGCAATTCCCGGATCCGGCGTTCGATCCGGCGGCCCAGGACAGCATCGATGTGTCCGACCCCGAGTTCGGCGCATGGGTCGACCAGAACACGCATTTCCACAAGCAGCGTGGCTATGCGAGCGTGACCATCAGCCTCAAGCCGCCCGCCGGCATCCCCGGCGATGCCTCCTCGGCCCAAATGGACATCATCGCCGACTTGGCCGAGCGCTATGCGCATGACGAAATCCGCGTGACGCACAGCCAGAACCTGGTGCTGGCGCATGTGCGCAAGGTCGATCTGCATTCGCTGTGGACGGTGTTGCGCGCTGCCGGGCTGGCCACCGCCAACCTCGATCTCGTCACCGACATCATTGCCTGCCCCGGCATGGATTATTGCTCGCTCGCCAATGCCCGCTCGATTCCCATCGCGCAGAAGATCGCCGCCAAGTTCGAGAATGATGGCGCCGCCCAGCGCGATATCGGCGAGCTGAAGATCAAGATTTCCGGCTGCATCAACGGCTGCGGGCACCACCATGCCGGGCACATCGGCATCCTCGGCGTCGACAAGAAGGGCGAGGAAGCTTACCAGCTGCTGCTCGGCGGCTCGGGCGCGGAAGACGCCAGCCTGGCGAAAATCCTCGGCCCCGGCTTCGACGAGAACGGCATTGTCGACGCCGTCGACCGGCTGATCGCCTTCTACAAATCGGCGCGCACCGGTCCCGATGAGCGCTTCCTCGATGCCTATCGCCGGCTCGGGCCCGCCCCCTTCAAGGACGCCGTCTATGTCTGACCCGCAGATCGCCACCCTCGCCGAGCTGCTCGCCGGCGCCAACAGCAGCGCCGTGCGGATCGAACCCGGCGACGACGCGCGCGCTCTGCTGCCGCACCTCGGCCAGCTGACGCTGGTGGAAATCACTTTCCCGAAATTCCGCGACGGCCGCGGCTACTCGTCAGCGCGTATCCTTCGCGAAGCCGGCTTCACCGGCACGCTCCGCGCCGCCGGCGATGTGCTCGTCGACCAGCTCGGCTTCATGGTCCGCGCCGGCTTCGACGATTTTGCGCCGGACGTGCCGCTCGACCCCGCGGTGGTGGAGCGCACACTGGCGCGCTACCCGTTCGTCTACCAGAAAGCCGCCGATGCGCGGGCGCCGGCCTGGGCGCTGCGCGAGGGGTGAGCTCGGGATGCCTCCGGCGGCTGGGGCCGGCGGCCCCAGACCCCGGGTGTTGCGGTTTGTCACTATGTCTTGGTGAGCGGGTCTTATGATGCGCTTGAATAGATCAGGTTAGCGACCGCGTTTGACGCCCATGCAAACAGCGTAAATGCGGCTGTTTCTGCCAATGCGACTGGATAGTTCGGTCTCCACCGCACCAGTCTGCTTCCGGCAAAAAGAGCAACAGCCAGTGCCGCTCCGGGAAAAAGCGGCAAGCGGTCCATATCGTGCGAAGGAACGTAAGGGAGCGTGCAAAACAGCGCCCCGAAAAGAAGCGCTGTTTCCGCAATTTTCGACAATGTGTGCTTCACGGCAATGTTTTAGCACAGTTCAAAACAGCAGCAATCAATCCCCGAAGCGAATGCTGCAGCCGAAATTAAGCTGATAGATATTTGCTGCGCAGATAATTCACTCAGCCCAACACAAGGGGTCTGGGGCCGAGGCCCCAGCCGCCGGAGGCTCCCTTACTTCGCCGCCACGCGCAGCGGTGACCAGTTCGCCATGTTCGGCACATCGGACACGAAGTACGGCTCACCGTTCGGGCCGATGAAGAGTTTTTCCATTTCGGGACGGGTGAAGGGGCGGGAGCCGAGGCGGCCGACGACGGCGACCTGGTGGCCGCTTTCGTCGACGGCGCGGTCGCGGTCGAGGCCCTTGGCGATGGCGAGGGCGGGTTGTTTGGTGCGCCGATATGCGATGAGCTCGGGTTTGGGGGGGGCGGAGAAGCCGTAGAAATTGGGCTGGCTTTCGGGGGACTGGAGCTGGAGGACCTTCATGCCGTTCCGGCCGTCCGCGACATAGGCGAAGAGCGAGGCGTTGGTGCTGCCGAGCACGACGTCTTCGGCGTCGGTGAGGCGGCCATCAGCGGTGTAGCGCATGTAGACGCTGGGGCTGCGCGGGGTTTTTACGTCGACGATGACGAGCCCTTCGGCCTTGGCGGCGACATAGGCGTAGGTGCGGCCGATGTAGACGCGGCGGGCATCGGCGATGGGGACGGTGGCGGACGCGATGTGCACCGGGCGGGCGAGGCGGGTGACATCGAGCAGTTCGAGCCCGCGCGCGGTGGTGACCCAGAGGTAGCGGAACTGCACCGAGGAGCCGCGCGGGTCGGCGAGCGGCACGCTGGCGGTGATTTTCGGGTCGGCGGGGTCGTCGAGGTCGATCACCACCATGGCGGTGGGGGTGGCGACATAGGCGAAATGGCCGGCGAGGGTGATGTGGCGGGCACCGGTGAGGGCGCCGCCGGGGTTGAAGGCGAATGCGCCGTCCTTGAGCTTGAGGCGGCGGAAGAAGTTGTTGCGCGGCTCGCCGTCGTTGAGCGTGTCGATGTCGGTCATGATCAGGCCTTCGACCGCATCGGTGATGAAGGCGAAGCGATAGATGGGGTGGAAGGCCTGCTCCTGGTTCATGCCGCCCAAGGGATCGGCGGGGACCTTGCCTTCGGCGCGCAGCGCCTGTTCGGCCATCATCTTGTCGTTGCGCACCACGGCGATCGGCTGGGTGGTGGCGATCGCCATGCAGGTGGCGTTTTTCGATTTGATATGGGTGTTGTGGCCGAGCGGCGAGAAGGGGGCGGTGACGATGCGCTCGGAGACGCCCTTGTTGCCGATGTTGGCGATGTCATAGGCGCGGAAGCCGCCCTTGCCCTCGGCGACGAACAGATATTCGCCGCGGTTCTGGATGCAGCGCGCCGCACCGCCGGCACCCTGGTGGACGCTGGCAATCTCCTCGATCGAGTCGGTTTCGCCCGACAGCTTCTTGTCGAATGTCTTGCCGCGGGTCCAGTTGATGAGCTCGCGGTCGTTCTTCTCGACATGCTGCTTGTAATAATCGGGGTAGGCGAAGCGGTGGAGGTAGGAGCCGAACACCGCCTGGGGCTCGCCGAACTCGGTCACGCGCACGGCTTCGAAGCCGCCATCGAGGCCGACCCAAGTGTTCATCCCGATGAAGTTGATGAAGTTGGTGCCGGTGAGCAGCAGCTGCGCCATGATCGCGTTGTTGTCGTCCTTCTCGCTCACATGGCAATCCGAGCAGGTTTTCGTCTCTTCCTTGCGCACGGTGTGCGGGAAGTGCGGGGCGAAAGCCTGGGAGGAAAAGCCCGAGGCGGCGATCGGCGGCTGCTGGATGTAGATGCGCTCGCGGTTGATGTTGGTCGAAGTCAGGATCAGCGCCGAGCTTGAGCGGATGGGGGCGACGATGCCGCCCTTGCTCGTCTGGTGGCGGCCAAGCTGGAACATGTCGTCGCGCGCCACCTGCGGGTTGTAGGTGGCGTAATTGCGCGTCTCCTGCTCTTCATATTTGTGGCTCTCGGTCTTCCAGTTCGCCTCGATCGGCAGGTGGCAGCCGCCGCAACTGGTGGTCCAGCTCAGGTGGCAGGTGAAGCACGCCATATTGTCGTCGTCATGCGCACGGTCCCCCTTCGCCACGCCGGGGCCGAAGCCCATGTTGGCCTTCCCGATCAGCTTGGCGCGAGCGGATTTCTCGTTGAAATCGGGGTGGCCGCGGGTGACCGAATCCTTGACGAGGCTGAGCGTCCATTCGAGCTTGGGATCGCTCACCGAGCGCTGCACCAGCCTGCGAACACCGCCTTCATCCAGCCACTCGAAGCGGCGGCGGCCATCGGGGTTGCGGATGAGGCTGAGATCCTTGCCTTCCGGGCGGGCAGCGATGTTGGAGGTGCGCAAGCTCGGATAGGCATCGGCGGTGCCGTGGCAATCCTTGCAGCCGATCTCGACGGCGTTGGCGACTTCGCCATGGATGAAGCCATTGCCATGGCCATCCTGCGCGAAGTGGCAATCGACGCATTGCATGCCGACTTCGGCATGGACCGACAGCATGTGGACCGCCTTGCCGTTCTGGCCGCTGCCGCCCTGTTCGGCGGATTTGGACGAGGGCTCGGCGAACAGGTCGGCGCCGGTGCGGTTGAACTTTTCCGGATCGTCGTTGGCGACGATGTTGCCCTTGGCATCGAGCAGATTGCCGTCGCGGTCGCGCTTGTAGACGGCGCGGAAATTCCAGCCATGGCCATGATAGTCGGCGAACTGCGTATCCTTGTTCAGCCCGTTGCGGTCCGCCACGGTGCGCAGGAAGTCCATGTCGCGCCACAGTCCGCGCACGGCGGCGGCTTCGGGGTTGCGCTCGTTGGTCTCGCGGGTTTCGGCGGCGGTCGGATAATATTGCTGCTTGTAGGTGCGCTGATAGTCCGCGTCGCTCATGCCCTCGGGTTTGGGCAGGGCGTTTTCAGGGCCGGGCCACAGGTTGGGGGCGTCACTCTCGTAATCCCACATGGTGAAGCCGTAGAAGCTGTTCACGAACACATTGGGCTGGTGCATGTGGCAGTTCATGCACTGGGCGCTGGGGATGGCGCGGGTGAATTCGTGGCGCAGCGGATGGCCGGGCTCCTCGCGCGGAATCGTGGGGTCGGCGGTGATGCTGGTGCCATCGCGGCCATATTTGGCATAGATGGTCGAGTGCTTGGGATCGCGGTCGTTGGCATAGACCGAATGGCAGGCGCCGCAGCCCGAGGTGCGATAATCGCCGGGCTGGTCGTTGGTGCCCATGAACCAGGTGAAGGGGTCGTTGAGGCGCGTCTTGTGGATGTTGATGACGGGCACCGCGATGCGCAGCCCGGTGCCCGCCCCGCGGTTGGACTGGCGGATATCGGGCCGGCCGGGCTCTTCCAGCCGCTGGATCTGGCCTAGAGAGTTGGGCAGGCCGATTTCGGGGAAGATGGGGTTGATGTTGCGGCCGCCGCGCTCGAACACGCGGAAGATGTCGCCAGGGGGCAGCACCTGCCAGGCGGGGAGCGGCACCATGAATGGCAGGGCGCCGCGCGCACGCTCGGCATCGGTAAGGCCGGTCTTGCTGCCGACGAGCGGCGAGAAGAAGGCCGCGGGCTCGGAGGGGACGCCATGCCCGTCCTTGACCGCGCCATGGCCTTCACCGTGCAGCGCCTCCAGGATCTTCGGCGTGCCTTCGCGGGTGTATGATTCGCCAAAAATGTAGTTCTTGTAGGGCGCGATGCCGTTGTTGTAGGCCGCCCCGCCGAACAGCATGGCGCCGGTGGCCATGAGCGAGCGCTCGGCCGCTTCGATCGTGCCGAGATGGCAGGCGCCGCACGCCTCGCGCGCCACCCGATAGTCGGACGGGTTGACGAACTTCACGAACTCCGGCGATTCCTTGTTGAGCAGCGTGTAGCTGCGCTTCGGGTTGGCCGAGGACGGCCAGTGCCAGCTTTCGGGGTAGCGCGGCAGCACATGGGCTTCGGCCATCAGCTTGTCATAGGCCGGATCGGTGCGCGCCAGCGCTGCGGGCGCGATGATCTTCACATCGCCGCCGTGGCAATCGGTGCAGCCCAGCACCACCGAGGGGGCGGCGTGCATCGTCTTCTGGTCCGACGCGGTGTGGCACGAGATGCAGCCGGCACTCTTGGCGTCGGCGGCCTCCCAAGTCTGCGCTTTGGGGGCGGGGGCGGCGATGACGCGGGCATAGTCGCGCGTTATCGGCTTTTCGCCTTCGGCAGCGATGCCGATGCCCGCCAGCCCCAGAGCCATGGCGGCAACGAGTTTGAGCCCCCTCATGCGCATTCAATAGGCCAGCACGGCGTTGAACAGCACCGAATAATAGCGCTCGTTCCGTGGCGAATTGGCGAACAGGTCTTTGAAGCCCTTGCCCGGCTGCAGCAGCGCGCCCGACAGACGGAATACCAGATTCTGGTTCATGTGGGGCCGGTAGATGGTGGCGACGCTGAGATCGGCGCCGATCTCGCGCGGGATGCTGCCTTCCACGCGCAGCACCTGCAATGTGGCGGTATTGGCGAACCACAGGTAATTGGCGTTCGCCGTCACCCGCAGCTCGGGCAGCACCTCGAAATCGGCACCGGCCCCCAGCAGCATGGTGCCGGGGTTGGTGAAGTTGGACTGGCCCTGCTCCTTGGACGAGCGCAGCGTGTTCAAAATGCCATTGCGCCCGTTGACGGCGATGGCGCGACCGCCGCCGGCGAACGGGATGGTCTGGCGAATCCAGTAGCTGGTGTCCGAGCCGGCAAACTGCGGATTCTCGAAGATCGTGTCATAGCCGCCGTCACTGTCGTCGAAAGGGTCGCCGTCGCCGCTGGCGTAGAGGCCCGAGAGGCGCACGCGGATCCAGTTGAAATCGATGCTCGGCTCGGCGGCGACGAAGAAGGCGCGGATCTTCGAGGGTCGGCCGGTAAAGATGTTGTTGCGGTTGGTGCCGAGCAGATAGCTGGCCGAGGCGGTGAGGTTGACCCGGCCGATGCGGCCATCGGCGTTGTAGCTCAGATAGATGGCGTCGTAATTCCGCCCGCGCAGCTCGCCGATGAGCGCCGGGCGCACCGGGAAGCCGTTGGTATCCACCTGCACATCGCCGCGCTCGCGGTTGATGTTCCATGTCGCCGAGAGTTGCGAGGTGAGGCCGGGCAGCGGCAGATCCTGCCGATAGACATTGGCGGTAAGCACGAAATCGTCGCGGGGGCTGCGCAATATGGCGTTTAGACCCGAGTTGGTGTCCTTCTCCAGCCGCCAGAAGGCCGCCAGATTATATTGCAGCCGGTTGTTGTCCCGCGTGCCGAACAGCCGCACGCCCAGCTGGTTATCCTGGAACAGGAAGCCGCGGAAATCGCTGCTGAACGGCTGAATGCCGATGCGGACCGAATCGAAATCATAGCGATCCGATGTGTTGCGCAGATGCTTGTCGTAGAAAAGCTCCTGGACGCCGACGAAGGCATCGGACCGCACCGAGGCACGCGACGGCTCGACGAGCAGCACCCGCCGTTCGGAGACATCGACATGGTTGAACTGCACCGCCACCGCGGCGCGCAACTCGTAATCGGGCGGTTTGAACGCCGTCGAGCCCTTGGTGAGGGCAGCGCCGAGGATGAAGGTCTGCGCGAACACCGTGCTGTGCTGGCGGCCAAACACGTCGTTGTTGCCGGGGCGCTCGGTGGTCTGGTTGCCGACTGGCGTGGGGAAGCTGCGCGGCTCGGCCACGGTGTCCGAGATCATCGTCAGCTGGAAGAACTTGTCGGTGGTGCCGCACAATGGCCGGTCGCCCTTCAGCGTGTTCTGGTTATACGGGTCCTTCCAGTTCGATTTGACGAGCCCCAGCGTTTCCACCAGCCGCCAGCGATCGGGCACCGGCAGATGGTCGCGCGGATAGTTGCTGTCCTGCGGCAGCGCCACCGCCCCGGGGTTTGCTTGGCGGATGCGGTCTTCCAGATCGCGGTTGAACAGCCCCGGCCGGCGGCGGCCCTCGATCGGAGCGTTGAGGGGCTCGCTGCCCGGCGTCGCCTCCGGCTCGGCAGCCATGGCGTCGTTTGGCGGTGCCAGCCTGTCATAGCAATTGAACCATTTCGAGAAGGGCCCTGCCATCGCCGGCGCGGCCAGCCCCATGAGGGCGCATCCCAGGAGGAGGCTAGAGACCCTGGCAGACATTCTGCTCAGCCGTATCGACAAAGGGAGCGAAGGGGCAGCCGACGAAGCGCAACCGCACCGTGTTGCCGCCCGCAACGGGAACCACGATCTGGTCCGACCGGATGGCGGCGGGCGGCAGGTTGATGCTGCCGACGCGCACGCCAGCATTGTGCAGCCCGAGGAAGCTGGTCATGTCGTCCTGGTCGATGCCGTCGCCCGACACGCCGATGGCGCCGACCAGCGTGCTGCCGCGGTAGATGGGCACGCCGCCGGGGAAGATCTGCAGGCCGTTGGCGAGCCGATTGGAGCCGCCGGGATGGTTGGGGAGGAAGGTGCAGCGCTGTGATTCGGCGCCGCCGAGCAGGGCCGCGAGGTTCTGGATGATGAGGGCCGATTGCAGCCCATTTGAAAAGGGCGAGAATTGCGCGATCGGCCGGCCGAGCGGACCGGGCGGCTGCGCCACCTCGCCATCAGGGAAATAGGGCCGAGCCAGATTGCCGATGGCACGGTTGCTCACCGCGAAACGGCCATCGAGACCGCCATTGGCCGATGCGAAAAAGGCGGCGATGCGGGGGCCGAAGGCGCGGACATTGGCATCCGCAGCGCCCCCGGCAGTGACGGTGCCGCCGAGATCGGCTGCCACCCGGCTGCCGGAGAAGAACGCCACCGAGCGCGCCTTCTGGATGCTGACATCGGCGCCGAAGATCGGCGCATCGGGTCCGCGCACCAGCCCCAGGATGGCGCCGCGCGTATCGACCACCGACATCGAGACCTGGGCGCGGCTGTCGAGCGGCTG
>JBBSPR010000033.1:0-17208 GCA_038258615.1 Sphingomonadales bacterium | reverse complement strand
GCGGGCGCGCGGGGGGTGGTGGCGGCCCGCGGGCGCGGCCCGCCGGCGGCGGGCGCGGCGCCCCCCCACCCCACCCCCCCGCCCCCCCCCAAACTCGGGGGTTCGGGCCCCCCCCCCCCCCCCCGCCGGAGGCATTCCTCAAATAATTCGAGTATATTGTATTTGTGACGCTAATTGGCGCTGTTCCACCCCTTCTCCACAGCCTTGTCCCACCCCGGGGGGATTCAAAAACCCGGCCGGATGCGGCACAAGGCGCCATGGCCACCCAACCCCCGCTCCGCATCGTCGAAACGCCCATGGATTTCACCACCCTGCCGCAGAATCTCGAAGCGGAGGCCGCCCTCCTCGGCGCGCTGATGATCGACAACCGGCTCGTCGAGGATGTCATGGGTCGCCTCACCGCCGCACATTTCGCCGAAGATCTGCACGGCCGCATCTATGCCCAGATCCTCACTCTATCCGGCCGGCGGATGACCGCCAACCCGGTGACGCTGAAGCCCCTGTTCGAGAACGACCCCGCGATGGCCGAGCTCGGCGGCCCGGCCTATCTCGCACAGCTCACCCAGAGTGGCGCAGGGCTGATCGCGGCGCGCGATTTCGCCCGGCAGATTTATGATCTCGCGCTTCTGCGCGAGCTGATCCGCGTCGGCCGCGAAATGGCGACCTCGGCCGCCGACACGTCGGTGGAAGTCGAGCCGATCAAGCAGATCGAGGAGGCCGAAAAGGCGCTCTACCGCGTCGCCGAGGCTGGTGAAGTCGGGGGTGGCGTCAAGACTTTCCGCAGCGCGGCCGACGAAGCGCTGGCAATGGTCACGCGCGCCATGAAGTCCGGCGGCAATCTCTCGGGCTACACCACCGGGCTCGACGGCCTCAACACCAAGATCGGCGGGCTCCACAAGTCCGATCTTGTCATCCTCGCCAGCCGCCCGGCCATGGGCAAGACGGCGCTCGCCACCAACATCGCCTTCTCCTGCGCCGAGCGCTACATGCAGGACAAGGAACGCGGGCTCGATCCCGAGCAGTCCTCGGGCGCGCCGGTCGCCTTCTTCAGCCTGGAAATGTCGGCCGACCAGCTCGCCACCCGCATCCTCGCCGAACAGGCCGGGGTGAATTCGGAAAGCCTGCGCATGGGCAAGATCCGCCAGGAGCAGTTCACCCAGCTCGCCCGCGCCTCGGGCGCGCTCACAACGCTGCCGCTGTTCATCGACGACACGCCCGCCCTGTCTATCGCGGCGCTCCGTACACGCGCCCGCCGCCTCAAGCGCCAGCACAACATCGGCCTCATCGTCGTCGATTATCTCCAGCTGCTGCAGGGCACGGGCCGCAATGGCGGCGAGAACCGCGTGCAGGAAATCTCCGAAATCACCCGTGGCCTGAAGACGCTCGCCAAGGAGCTGCAACTCCCCGTCCTCGCCCTCTCACAGCTCAGCCGCGCCGTCGAGCAACGCGACGACAAGCGCCCCCAGCTCGCCGACTTGCGCGAATCCGGCACAATCGAGCAGGACGCCGACATCGTGCTCTTCGTCTACCGCGAGGAATACTACCACACGATGAAGCAGCCCGACATCGAAGAGGTGGAAAAGCACACCAAATGGCTGGAGAAGGCCAACAGCCTCAACGGCCTGGCAGAAGTGATCGTCGCCAAGCAACGCCATGGCGCCACTGGCAAGGTCGAGCTGATCTTCGACAAGAACGTGACGAAATTCAGCGACCGCGCGCCCGACAGTTGGCGCCGGGATGACCAGGGGTAAGCCCGTCGCCCCGCGCTTGACGCGGGGCGACGGAGAAGAAGAAAGAAAGGGCGTGGCAAAGCCGCCCCGTCGGACGGGTTCGGCGGGACGAAAGCCCGCCGCCCCGCCGGCCGGCTTTGTGCGAGTCGCGGGATAGCGGCGCTATCCCGTCACCGCACTAAGGCTTCACAAACTTCAGCGTGAACCGGTCGCTTTCGCCGATCGCCGCAAACTTCGCGCGGTCCTCATCCTTCTTGGCGAACGTCGGGGGCAGGGTCCACACGCCGCCGGGATAGTCCTTGGTGTCCTTGGCGTTGGCGTTGACTTCGGACGAGGCGACGAGCTTGAAGCCCGCAGCTTCGGCCATCTGCCGCACGGCGGACACCTTCATATAACCGCTGCTCGTCATGTCGGCATCGGGCCGGTCTTCGGGCAGGCGGTGATCGACCACGCCGAGCGTGCCGCCCTTCTTCAGCACCTTGTAGAACGCCTTGAAGGCATCGGGACCATAGCCGCCCATGTGCCAGTTGTGGACGTTGCGGAAGGTAAGAACGGCATCCGCTGAACCTTCGGGCGCAATTGCATCATAGCTGCCCTTGCCGAACACGCCGACCTTGGCCGAAGGCGCGTAGCCGGTGAGCTTTTCCTTGTAGGCAGCAACCGACTTGGCGGCATTCTCGCTTGCGGCCGGGTTGCCGGCAGCAGCGATATAGGTGCCATTGCCTTCGAGCATCGGGGCAAGGATCTCCGAATACCAGCCGCCGCCCGGCGAAATTTCCACCACGGTCATGCCGGGCTTCACACCGAAGAAGGCCAGCGTCTCGGCCGGATTGCGATAGACATCGCGCGCCTTGTTGGCTTCGCCGCGCTGCGGGCCTGCAAGAACTTCGGTCAGGCTCGCGGCCTGTGCCGGTGCCACCAAAACCGTTGCGGCCAGAGCCGCCGTCATCAGATATCGCATGTCATCCTCCCAAATCCGGTCACGCCGCGCTGGCGGCACCCCACGCCATGCAGTAGCGCAGCCACATGAACCGGGAAATAACAATAACGCTGCTGGTCACCGCACTTGTGCTCGCCGCCGCCGGCTGGCTGGGAGATCATGCCCGCCGCCGCGCGCCCCTCGCCTGGCATGCCCACCTGCCCTGGAACGCCGCGACCTTCGTCGGCCTCACGCTGGCAATCCTGTCGGCCGTGCACCTGCTCACGCTGCTCCGCGAGCCCTGAGAAGAAGAATGTTAACGAGCAGACGTTAACTATTCATCAATTAAACTTTCACGAACGACGGCCGTATCGGCGGATATCCCCTCGATGGAGTCACCGCCAATGCGCTTCCGCCTTTCCGCCGCCGCCCTGCTCATCAGCGTCGCCAGCCCTGCCGCTGCCGTTAACATTATCGGCAATCTTGCCGGCGCGCCATACCCCGGCCTGCCCACCGGCTTCGTGCCGGTCATCGGCTTCGATGCGCCGATGGCCGCCGGCATCACCAACATCTTTACCGGCCCCGCTGTCATCACTGCCGCCGGCAGCAGCGCCAGCCGCGCAGCCCCCGCCGGAACGCCGAAGGGTGGCGTTTACAGCTCGGTCGGGCCGGACAGCCTCTCGACCTTCGATTTCACCAACTTCACCGGGCGCGGCCAGGTGCTCTCCGGATTCAGCCTCTACTGGGGCTCGATCGACAGCTACAACAGCCTCGATTTCCGCCGCGCCGACGGCAGCCTGGTCCGCACAATCACCGGCCTCGACATGCCGCAGTGGAACGGCAACCAGACCGCCGGCGTCACCAACCGTCGTGTCACCTTCGGCCTCGACGTGCAGAACCGGATCGAGAAGATCGGCTTCCGCTCGAGCAACCCTGCCTTCGAGTTCGACAATATCGGCGTGACCATCGGCGCCGTGCCCGAGCCGGCCAGCTGGGCCATGCTCATCGCCGGCTTCGGGCTGGTCGGCGCGCTCCTGCGCCGCCGCCGGGCGTCCTCGGTGCTCGCCTAGCGCCGCATCCCGTGCTCGTCGACGAGCCCCTCGCGGCGATTGACATGGTCGGGACGCGACACGAAGCCATCGGCCTCCATCCGCTCGATCAGCCGCGCCGCATTGTTGTAGCCGATGCGCAGCTGGCGCTGCAGATAGCTGGTGGAAGCCTTTTGCGCCGAGGCCACCGCCTGCACGGCGCGCGCATAAATCTCCTCCTCGCTGTCGGCCCCGCCCGAGCCAACACCGCCGCCGCTGCCGCCGCCCGAAAGCGGCAGCCCGCCGTCGCCGCTGCTGCCGCCGTCCCAGTCATCGGGCTCCTCTGTCACCGCATCGATATAGGAGGGTACTCCCTGGCGGCGCCAATGGTCAGCCACAGCCTCCACCTCGTCGTCGGAGACGAACGGTCCGTGCACACGCACCGGCGCCTTGCCGCCCGGCATCCACAGCATGTCGCCCTTGCCGAGCAATTGCTCGGCCCCCTGCTCGCCAAGGATGGTCCGGCTGTCGATCTTGCTCGTCACCTGGAAGCTGATGCGTGTCGGCAGATTGGCCTTGATCACGCCGGTGATCACGTCGACCGAAGGCCGCTGCGTCGCCATGATGAGGTGGATGCCCGCCGCGCGCGCCTTTTGCGCCAGCCGCTGGATCAGGAACTCCACCTCCTTGCCGGCTGTCATCATAAGGTCGGCCAACTCGTCGACGACGATCACCACCAGTGGCAGCGGCGAAAAATCGAGCACCTCCTCCTCGATGATCGGCGCCTCGGTGTCCGGGTCCCATCCCGTCTGCACGCGCCGCACGAACGGCCGGCCGCTCGCCTTGGCCTCGCGCACCTTCGCATTGAAGCTGGCCAGATTGCGCACATTGATCGCCGACATCTGCCGATATCGGTCCTCCATCTGCTCGACTGCCCATTTCAGCGCGCGAATCGCTTTCGCCGGCTCGGTGACGACCGGCGCCAGCAAATGCGGTATCCCGTCATAGGTCTTCAGTTCGAGCATCTTGGGGTCGATCATGATCATCCGGCACTCGGCCGGCGTCAGCCGGTAGAGCAGGCTGAGGATCATCGCGTTGAGCCCGACCGACTTGCCCGATCCGGTGGTGCCGGCAATCAGCAGGTGCGGCATCGGCGCAAGGTCGGCGATCACCGGCTCGCCGGCAATGTCCTTGCCCAGCACCATCGGCAGCACGATCGACCGGTTCTCGAACGCCGCCGATCCGAGCATCTGTGAAAGGCTCACCATCTCGCGGTTGGCGTTGGGCAGTTCGATGCCGATCACATTGCGCCCCGGCACCACCGCCACCCGCGCCGAAAGCGCACTCATCGACCGCGCGATATCGTCCGCCAGCCCGATCACCCGGCTCGCCTTGATGCCGGGTGCCGGCTCCAGCTCATACATCGTCACCACCGGCCCCGGCCGCACCTCGCCGATCCGCCCACGCACGCCGAAATCCTCGAGAACCCCCTCCAGCAGCCGCGCATTCTGCGCCAGTGCCGCCTCGTCGATCCGCCGCGCCGGGCCGGTAGGCGGCGCCTTCAGCAAATCGAGCCCCGGCAGCACCCCGCCATCGCCCAGGTCGAGCACCGGCTGCCGGCCCCGCTGCGGGCGCTGCGGTGCGGCCGGGCTGGCCGTCACCACACGCGGCCCCCGAGGCTCGCTTTCGGCATCGGCCCGCACCCGCACATCATCGCCGCCACGCGGCGCCAGCACGAGCGGCGCATCGTCCGCCTGATCCTCGCCCTCATCGTCGCCCGCACTCTCCCGCCGCCACAGCGCACCCACCCAGGCAAAGTCATCGCCGCGCACGCCGGCACCCCAGCCGAGCAGCCCCAGCGCCAGCGGCGCCAGCAGCAGCGCCACCACCAGCCCCACGGGCACCCCTTCCAGCCACCGCAGTTCGCCGAGCGCATCGCTGCCCCAGCCCGCCAGCATCCCCAGAGCACCGCCGGCACCCGCCGGCGCCAGCCCCGCCGTCAGCCCGGCGGCGCCCAGCGCCGCGGCCAGCAGCACCACGCCGAGGGGGACCGCAACGGCAGCGCGCCGCGCGGCAAAATCCGTCTCCTGCAACAGCCGAAACCCGGCCATCAGCGGCAGCAGCGCCAGCCCGAGCCCGGCCCAGCCAACCCCCTGCATCAGCAGATCGGCAACATGGCTGCCGATCCGCCCCATGGGGTTTGCCACCGCCCGGCCGGTCACCGTGTTGAACGACGGATCATCGGGGGAATACCAGGCCATCGCCACCACCAGCCCCACCGCCAGGCCAATCAGCAGCAGCGCCACCGTCCACACACCCGTCGTGCGCAGCGCCCGGGCGCCCCAGGCCAGCAACCGCTCGACCGGACCCGGCGCCACGGGCTTGCGCACACCGCCTTGCGTGCGGCGAGGCTGCACTGGCTGCCTTGCGGCTCGGCTGGCCATCGGCGCACGATCTCCCGTTGCTGGCGGCGTGTTCACGCTTTGAACCGCCGGGCTTCACAGTGACGCAGGCCGGATTCGCGGTCAAGGCTCCGCTTCATGTGGCAGCGCCTCCCCGCATGCGCTAAGCCTGCATCCATGAACGCACCCCACACTGCCGATGTCCTCATCATCGGTGGCGGCCTCATCGGCTCCACCATCGCCCTCGCCCTCGCCCGCCATGAGGTGTCGAGCACCGTCATCGACACCGCCGACCTGCAGACGACGCTCACCGCCGCCTTCGATGGCCGCGCCAGCGCCATTGCCAGCGCCTCGGCGCGAATGCTTGGGCTTCTCGGCATCGACAATATCCTCGCCGAGCACGGCTGCGCCATCCGCGCCATCCGCGTGACCGATGGCACCGCCCCGCAGTTCCTCCATTTCGACGCCGGCGAGGGCAATGAGCCGCTCGGCATCATGCTCGAGAACCGCCTGCTCCGCGCGAGCCTTCTGCGTGCCGTGGAAGCCGAACCGCACATCAACCTTATCGCCCCCGCCCGCGTCGCCAGCCTCGACTATGGTGACCATGCGGCCACCCTCACCCTCGCCGATGGCCGCCGCTTCACCGCTCCCCTCGCCATCGCCGCCGATGGCCGCCGTTCGGCCACCCGCACCGCCGCCGGCATCCGCATCGCCGGCTGGCAATATCAGAGCAGCGCGCTCGTCTCGATGGTCGCCCACAGCGTCCCCCATGGCCAGGTGGCGTGCGAACTCTTCTACCCGTCGGGCCCCCTCGCCCTGCTGCCGATGGTCGATCACACCGATGGCCGCCCGCGCTCGGCAATCGTCTGGACGGTGGATGCCGATGCCGCCGCCGGCAGCGCCAAGCTCGGCCCCAAGGCACTCGCTGCCGAAATCAAGAAGCGCATCGACGGCACGCTGGGCGAAGTCGAGGTCATAGCCCAGCAGGCGGTCTGGCCGCTCGGCTATCACCATGCCGCCGAATATTATCGCCCCCGCCTCGTCCTCGCCGGCGACGCCGCGCACGGCATCCACCCCATCGCCGGCCAGGGGCTCAACATGGGCTTCCGCGATGTCGCGGCACTCGTGCAGGTGCTCGTCGAGGCCGCCCGCACCGGACAGGATCTGGGCCACCCCGATGTGCTGGCACGCTATTCCGCGTGGCGCCGGCTCGACAATTCGATGGTCGGTGCCGTCACCGATGGCCTCAACCGGCTGTTCGCCATGCCCGGCCGCCTCCCTGCCGCCGTTCGCCGTGTCGGGCTCGCCGCCGTTGAACGTGTACCGCCACTCAAGGCGCGGTTCATGGCTGAAGCACGAGGCGAGACCGGCGCGCTGCCAGCACTGCTGCAAGGGCAGTTGATCTGACCCTCCGACGGCGAAACTGCCCCGGCAGAGGTCACCTAAGCTCGCTGCGGCAGTTCCCTCGCCGCTTCGATCAGCAAGATCGGCGTCCCGTCGCGAATGGGATAGGCCAGGCCCGCCACATCGGACACCAACTCCTGTCGAGCCGCATCGAGCCGCAGTGGCGTGCGCGTCATCGGGCAGACGAGGATGGCAAGCAGCTTGCCGTCGAGCGGCTTCGGCTCGCTCATTGCAGCGTCGGCCGGTCCCCGCCGCGCCCGGCAGGCCCGGCGGCGAAGGTCATCAGCGCCGTCAGCGTAGCGGTGCGCTCGGGCAGGTCCGGCGCCTCCAGCAGCGCCTGCTTCTCGGCCGGGTCGAACGGGCAGACACAGGCCAGCGTAGTCACCAGCGATTCGTCGTCGGCGTTCTTGACCGCTTCCCAATCGGCCGCGAGCCCCTGCGCATCGAGATAGCTGCGCAGCACATCCTCAAGGCCGGCCCGCGCCGCCGGGCCAAGCGCCGCCGGCGTATCGCGGTCGCTGCCGAAGCCATGATAATCCGCCAACACCTGCCGATACAGCGTCGGACGATCGAGCTCGGCGCCGACGCGAAAGCGCGAAACACCGACAAGCGCAATCAGGACGCGGCCGTCATCGGTCTCACGATAATCGGTGATCTGCCCGAGGCAGCCGACATTGAACAGCGGCGGCGGGTCGCCATCGCCGCGCGCCTGGATCATGCCGATGATGCGATTGGCCGAGCCCCTGGCCTCCATCGCATCGCGCACCATCGCCAGGTAGCGCGGCTCGAAGATGTTGAGCGGCAGCAGACCGCGCGGAAACAGCAGCGCGCCCGTGAGCGGAAATACCGGCACCGCGCTCGGCAACGGCGTGGTGGCCGCATCGCTGGTGTCGTCGTTCATGCCATCACTCATGCGAACAGGATCGAGCGCAGCCGCGCCCGCACCTTGATGCTCCAGGGGTCGCCGAGCCCGGCGGCCTCGAAGAGTTTCAGCAGCTTGGCCTGCGCCGCACTCTCGTTCCAGCTGCGGTCGGCCGCGACGATGGTCAGGAGATGGTCGGCGGCGGCATCACGGTCGCCTCGCGCCATATAGCCGCCGGCAAGCTCGTAGCGCAGCGCATGATCATCGGGTGCGGCCGCCACCTGGGCTTCCAGCCCGGCGAGATCATCCACCGGCACGGCATCGAGCGCCAGCGCCACGGCGGCGCGGGCCTTGATCACGCCCTCGTCCTTGCTGTCGTCCGGCACCGGCGCCAGTGCATCGGCGGCGCCCTGCGCGTTGCCGGCCGCCAGCAATGCCAGCGCATATTTGCCGATGATGTCGTGCCGATCGGGCAATTCCTGCACGATCGCACCGAAAATGCCCAGCGCATCGCCGTGCGCGCCGGCCGCACTCGCCTGCTCCGCGGACTGCACAAGTGCTGCAATCTCCGCCTCCTGGTCGGCCTCGTCGGCGGAGGGCGGCGCGCCGGCGAGCAACCGGTCGACGAAGGCGGTCAGCTCGCGCTCGCCGAGCGCACCCTGGAAGCCATCGACCGGCGCACCGTTCAGAAAAGCATAGACGGTCGGGATCGACTGGATGCGGAACTGCGCCGCAAGTGTCTGATTCTTGTCGACATCGATCTTCACCAGTTTCACGCGCGGCGCTTTCGCTGCCGTTACCTTCTCCAGCAACGGCCCCAGCGTCTTGCACGGACCGCACCATTCGGCCCAGAAATCGACGAGCACGAGCGCCGTCTTGCTCGAGTCGATGACATCGCGGCGAAAGGCTTCGATGCTGGCCTTTTCGGTGGCGGCGGTGGCGAGGCTGGCCAAGGCTAATCTCCGGTCAAGTCCTGATGTTTCCCGCATATGGGGCCGCGCAGGCGGAATTGCCAAGGGTGCAAGCGGCAATAGCCCGGTGTTGCGGCGTCGCACATGATTGGGGCTTGCATTGCCCCGGCGGGCAGTGCTAGGGCCGCGCCTCGCCACTGCGGTGGTCGAGCGGGCGTAGCTCAGGGGTAGAGCGCAACCTTGCCAAGGTTGAAGTCGAGGGTTCGAATCCCTTCGCCCGCTCCATCGCGTCGCAGTACGCTTTTCTACGCCGGACACGTTACGCGGCAGGCTGGCGTAACAAGGACGTGAGAGACGCGAGGGTTTTGATCGCAATTGTCGGTCGGACGCAGGTCCCGGCTATCGCCTGGTGCCGGACGCACCGGACTGGCCTGCGGCCGGCTCACGTGCCGGTTCGCGGTGTTGCTGCCACACCCGCCGTCGTCATCAACATGTGCCATGCCGGAGACCAGACCTGTTCGCAGGGCCATACGCTGTCCCAGCTTGTGCCGTCGGCATTCCCAGTGGCGATCGCAATCGCCACGTTGCTGCTGATGTTGCAACGCTCAAAAATTCCTGACGCCATGTTGCACTTTTGAACAAGAAGTTGGCACGGTTTGCATTAACGATGGTGCCATATTGCGGCGATAGAATGGTGGCTGATGGTGGGAACGGATCAATCACTTGCGGACCCGCGAAAGCATACCTTCGTGGGAAACGACGAAATGGCCACGCTGTTCCGCAACTTCGATTGGAGCCGGCATCCCTTGGGAGAGCCGGACTGCTGGCCCGGCGAACTGCGCGCCGCGGTGCAGATCATGCTTGCCACCCTGCACCCGGTGTTCATCTTCTGGGGGCCTGAGCAGTGCTGCCTGTACAATGATGCCTACAGGGCGCTTTTCGATGATGCGAAGCACCTTGCGCTCTTCGGCAGGCCGGCCAGGGACGCCTGGGCCGAGATCTGGGACGATATCGGCCCGCAGATAGATTTCGTCTATGATGGCCTTGGCTCGATCTGGCAGGAAAACCGCCCGCTGTCGCTGATCCGTGCCGGCAGGGTGCAGGAAAGCTACTGGACCTACAGCTACGGCCCGATCGAGGACGAAAGCGCCGCCAATGGCGTCGGCGGCGTGTTCGGCATCTGCGCGGAGACGACAGCCCAGGTCGAGGCCGAGCGCCGGACCAGCAGCGATCTCGATCGACTGCGCCGGCTGTTCGACCAGGGGCCGGGCATCATGTTCGTCGTGCGCGGTCCCGAGCATCGCTTCGAGCTTGCCAACCGGGCCTGCAGCCAGTTGCTCGGCCGGTCCGATCTCCTGGGCAGGACCGCGGCCGAGGCGCTGCCCGAAGCCGCCGACCAGGGTTTCATCGCGCTGCTCGACGCCGTCTATGGCTCCGGCAAGCCCTATGTGGGGCACCACCACCGACTGCTGGTTCATCAGGCCCCCGGTGAAGAGCCCAGCGAGCATTTTCTCAACTTCGTCTTCGCACCCGTCGTCGATGCGACCGGCGAGGTCAGCGGCATCTTCTGCCAGGGCACAGATGTGTCCGAAAGCCTGCGCGCAACCCGGGCGATCGCCGAAAGCGAGGCACGCTTCCGCAACATGGCCGACCATGCGCCGGTGATGATCTGGGTGACCGAGCCCGATGGTCGGTGCAGCTATCTCAACGCCCGCTGGTTCGAACTGACCGGCCAGACGCTGGCGGAAGCGCTCGGCATGGGCTGGATCGATGCCACCCATCCGGACGACAAGCCGCGCGTGACGGCGGAGTTCGTGCAGGCCAATGCCGCGCAGCGGCCGTTCCGCACCGAATACCGGCTGCGCCTTGCCGACGGCAGCTATCGTTGGGTGCTCGATGCCGCAGGCCCCCGTCTTGCCGGCAATGGCGATTTCCTCGGCTATGTCGGCTCGGTGATCGATATCGATGACCGGCACGAGGCCGAGCGTCGCATCCATGTCAGCGAGAACCGCTTCCGCGCCGCCGTCGGCGCCGTGCAGGGCATCGTCTGGACCAACAGCGCCAAGGGCGAGATGGTCGACGAGCAGCCAGGATGGCAGGCGCTCACCGGCCAAGCGCCCGACGAATATGCCGGCTATGGCTGGACGGCGACCGTGCACCCCGATGATTCGGCCGACACCGTGCGGGCCTGGCGGAGCGCCGTGGAGGCGCGGCGGATCTTCGTCCACGAACACCGGGTCCGCCGCTTCGATGGCGAATGGCGGCAATATTCCATCCGTGCCGTGCCCATCCTCGATGCCGAGGGCGGCATTGTCGAATGGGTCGGCGTGCATACCGATGTCACCGAGCAGCGCGCCGCCGAAGCCGCCCTCAAGGCACTCAACGACGTTCTCGAAGCCCGGGTGCAGACCGAGGTCACTGAACGGCTGAAGGTGGAAAACGCGCTGCGCCAGAGCCAGAAGATGGATGCGCTGGGCCAGCTCACCGGCGGCATTGCCCATGATTTCAACAATATGCTCAGCCTCATCACCAGCGCCTTCAGCCTGCTCGAACGCAAGATTCCAAAAGACGACGCTGCTCTCCTGCAGTTCATCGAAGTCGGTCAGGATGCCGCGATGCGCGCCGCCGGGCTCACGCGGCGCATGCTTGCCTTCGCGCGGCAGCAGCCGCTCACGCCCGAGCGCGTCGACGTCAACGCGATGGTCGAGAATCTCTGCCCGCTGCTCGAGCATTCGCTCGGCAAGGGCATCGGCATCGCTCGCAACCTTTCCGCCGGCGTCTGGCCGACGATCGTCGATCCCAACCAGCTCGAAAATGCCATCCTCAACCTCGCGGTCAACGCGCGCGACGCGATGGATGGGCACGGCGATCTCTCGATCGCGACAAGCAATGTCTCGCTGGAAGAGGGCGAGTTGTCAGAGCATATCGCCGCCGGCGATTATGTGATGATCGTCGTCACCGACAACGGCCAGGGCATGGATGCCGAGGTCCGTGCCAGAGTCTTCGAGCCCTTCTTCACCACCAAGCCTGTAGGCCAGGGCACCGGACTCGGGCTCAGCCAGGTCCATGGCTTCGTCGGGCAATCGGGCGGCGGTATCGACATCGTCTCGGAGCCGGGCCGCGGCACGCAGGTCAGGCTCTATCTGCCGCGCGCAACCGGCTAGCATCCATCACGGCAAAACCGCGTTACATATCGGTCATGTCGCTCCAAGGCGATTGCAACGCATGCCATCACGCGGAGCCCGATTTGCCCGATCCCCTCATCCCCGATCCCCTGTTCATCATCGTCACTGCCATGGGCGTGCTCATCGCGCTCGTGGTCTGGATGCCGCTGCTGCTCCAGCGGATGCCGCTGTCTTTGCCGATCATCTTCGTGGGGCTGGGCGCGGCAATCGGGCTGATCCCCGATCTGCCGATCCGCGTGCACCCGGCCGACTATCCGGTGTTCACCGAGCATTTCAGCGAATTCGTCGTCATCATCGCGCTCATGGGTGCCGGGCTGAAGATCGACCGGCCGTTTCACTGGCGGCGATGGGCGCTCACCTGGCGGCTGCTTGCCGTCACCATGCCGCTCACCATCGGCGGCATCGTCCTGCTCGGCATCCATGGCCTCGGCCTGTCGCTGGTCGGCGCGGTGCTGCTCGGTGCCAGCCTCGCCCCGACCGATCCGGTGCTGGCATCCGATGTGCAGGTCGGCCCGCCCAAGGGCGGCGGCGAGGACAATCTGCGCTTCGGCCTCACGTCAGAAGCGGGGCTCAACGACGGCCTGGCCTTCCCCTTCGTCAATCTCGCGGTCGTCCTCGCCGCATCCGCCGCCAGTGGCGAGCCCTGGCTGCTCGAATGGCTCGGCTATCATGTGCTGTGGGAAATCCTTGCCGGCCTCGGCGTCGGCTTCGTCGTCGGCAAGGCGTTCGGCTGGCTCACCTTCCACATGCCGGGTGATTCAGCACTCGCCAAGACCGGGGATGGCCTGATTGCGGTCGCGGCGACCTTCGTCTCCTACGGCCTTGCCGAGATCATCCACTGCTATGGCTTCCTTGCGGTGTTCGTCACCGCCCTCACCTTTCGCGCCGCACATCGCCACCATGAGTTCCACAGCCAGATGCACGACATCACCGAGCAAGTGGAGCGAATCGCGATGATGGTGCTGCTGCTGCTGTTCGGCGCCGCGCTGGCCAATGGCCTGCTGGGCCGGATCGGCTGGCAGGACGTGGGAATTGCGCTCCTCGTCCTGTTCATCGTGCGGCCGGTCGCCGGGTGGATCGGACTGCTCGGCGCCAGGGCCAGCAAGCCCGAAAAGGCCGCCATCGCCTTCTTCGGCATCCGGGGCATCGGCTCCTTCTATTATCTCGCCTTCGGTATCAACCAGATCGACCTCGCGGGCGCAGACCGGCTCTGGGCTATCCTCGGCCTCATCTGTCTCATTTCGATCGTGGTGCACGGTATCACCGTCACACCGATCATGCGCCGGCTGGACAAGATGCACGGACGCAACCCGGATGCGCTGCACGACAAGGAAGCCAACATCTAGAGTGTGTTTCGCACAAGCGGGCACCGGTTTTCCGATAAACACACACGACGACGGGAGGCTGGACTGGCATTCCGATTCAATCGAAATGCAGCTGGGTCTAGCGGCCCCGCGCCTCCCGCTCCGCAGCGCTCATGTCCGCCACCACAGCCCCGCGCTGCCCCATCGGCCGCGTCGGGCCGGTGGTTGAGTCCATCGCTGTCTGCCGTTCGGCCTCGGCATTGATGAGCCCGCCGATCAGGATCGCATAGGCCGAAACATACAGCCACATCAGCAGCACCACCACCGCACCCAGCGACCCATAAGTGGCGTTGTAGTTGCTGAACTGCGCCGCATAGACGCCGAAGCCCAACGTGGCGACCAGCCACAGCAGCGTCGCCGCCACCGATCCCACGCTCAGCCAGCGCCAGTGCGCATCCTTGCGATTGGGCGCGAACCGGTACATCGCCCCGATCGCCACGCAGCACAGGCCGGCCGCCACCAGCCAGGTCGCCCCTTGCACCAGCAGCACCACCGTGTCGCCGAAGGTCGCCAGCAATCGCCCGGCCCAGCCAAGCATCGATGCCGCAAAGATGCCGACAATGCCGGTCACGATCGCCCCCACGATCAGCAGCGCCGAAACGCCGGTGCCGCGGATGATCCCGCGCTGCTCATGCTGCTCATAGATCACGTTCAGCGCCGTGATCATCGCGCGCGACGAGCGGCTGGCGCCGAAGATCGAAATGCCCAGCGCCATCGCCAGCCCGAAGCCCTTCTGCCGTGCCGCCGTCGTGGTCAGGTTGACGAGTTGCTCGGAGATCAGTCGCGCCGCATCGGCCGGCACCAGCTCGATGATCGTCTTCATGTGCTGCGCCACCGTCCCCGGATCGGCAATCAATCCATAGCTCAGCACCAGCGCCGCCAGCAGCGGCACGAACGACAGGAAAGCGTAAAAGGCCACACCGGCCGCCAGCAGGCTGAGGTTGCGATTGCCATTGGCCACCCACACCCGCTGCAGGATCGACGCCCAGGCCACGCGGGAATAGTCCCCCGGCGAGCGGGCATTCACCCCCTGCAATTCGGGGTCGGCCGCCTCGGCCGCCTTGCGCCGGTCGCGGCTCAGGCGCTGGTGCCGCAACGCTCCCGCCACTCGCTCCGGAAGCCAGCTGTCCCACCATGGCCGGTCCGCCGCCACCTCAATAGTCCCTGGCAAAGCGCAGCGTCACGTTGGAGCCACCGAACGACCCCGTCGAGCTCAGCAGGCTCAGCGTGCGCGTCAGCGCGATCTCGAGCTGCGTGGCAGTGAACCCGCGCGCATCGGTGATCACTTCGACATAGATATTGTTGCTGATGTACTGGCCCGCCGCCACCGAGGTGCCGCGCCCGGTCGTCTTGTCCTCGCCCAGCACGCGCAGCCGGTCGATACCGGTCACGGAGCGCAACTTGCCGAGCGGGTTGAGCCCGCCACCCGAGCCGCGCAGCGAGTTCAGTGCTGCCGCCAGCTGCACCGCCTGGATCGGCGAAATGTTGGTCACCGACGCGCCGAACAGCAGCCGCGACAGCACCTCGTCCTGCGGGAGGTTCGGCGAGGAGGTGAAGGTGATCTGCGGCGCCTGCGCCCGGCCGCCGATGTTGATGATTGCCGTCACCCCCTCCACGGTCGTCTCGGCCGACAGCGACAGCTCGGGGTTGGTGAACTCGCCGCCATCGAACACGATCGCACCATTCTGCCCCAGCTCGAACCGCCGCCCGGCAAAGCTGTAGGTGCCGCGAATGACTTCGAGCCGACCGACAATGCGCGGCGCGGCCGCAGTGCCGGTGATCCGCATGTCGGTTTCCCACTCCGCCTCCAGCCCCATGCCGCTGACGAAAATCTGGTTGTCCGCCCGCACCCGCACATCCAGCCGCAGCGTCGCAGGGCCCGGCGGCGGTGTCGCTGCCTCTTCCGCCGGCGGCACTGCCGTCTTCCGACGCACCCCGGCCAACTGGCGAATCTCGGAGTCGCCGCTGCGGATGACCTGGTAACGTGCTTCCGGAATATCGATCGTGCCGCGCACCAGCGCACCATCGGGCCCGTTGGTGATGGCGAGCGTCCCGGTCGCCTGCGCACCCAGCGCATCGCCGCGCGCCAGCTGCGCCCGATCGAAGCGCACTTCCAGATTGGCCGGGAAGCCGCTCGCCGAATCAAGGCCGACAACGCCGCTCGCCGAAACCGTGCCGTCGCCGGCCCGCCCGTTGAGCGATGCCAGCTGGAAGCGGGACTGGCTGAAGCTGCCCTGCAGCGCGATATCGCGGATCACCGTGCCATAGGCCTGGTTGGTGTAGCGCAACGCGTTGGCGCGGATCGTGCCGGTCAGCTGCGGTGCTTCCACCCGGCCACCGAAATCGGCGGCAATGGCAATCGGCCCGGTCAGATCCTGGCCACCGATGCCGGCCATTGCCCACAGCACCTCGGCAGGCCCGCCATAGCGGATCCCGCCCGACAGCGGCGCCGCCATCAGCCGCGCCGCGATGCCATCACCCGCCGGCAGCGGCGCCACGCGCGCCTGCAATCGGCCGATGGTGGCACCACCCCGCCGGATCGCGGCATTGATATTGCCCCCGGTTTCGGAGAGCCGCGCCGTCGTCGAGATGTCGACCGGCGCCGAGATGGTATACGCAGCGGTGCGGGTGAAGCCTGCCACATCAATGCGCGCGTCGATGTCCGGCACATCGGCCAGCGTTGCATCGATCCGCCCGGAGGCCTTGCCGCCCAGCCCCAGACCCGGCGCAAAACTGTTGACGATGCCGAGGTCGACACCGTCCAGCACGATATTGGCCTGCGTCTCGGCGCCATAGCGCCCCGCCAGCCGCGCCCGGCCTTCCGGAAACACGATCGTCGCCGGCGCGAGCTGCCACTCGCCGGCCGTTCGCGTCACGACTGCCGGTGCCGCCAACCGGAAGTCGATGCCGTTGAACGCACCATTGGCATTCGCCACGATCCGCTCGGGCGCCAGTTGCGCCTGTGCCGCCACGTTGAACGGCGCATCGGCGCTGCCATTGGCCACCAGCGAGACATTGCCGCTGCCACCACGATAATCGAAGCGGCTACGCGCCCGCGCCACCAGCAGCGTGCCCGAGCGCACATCCGAAAGATCGGCGCTGCCGATGATCGAAGGGGCTTCGGGGAACAGGATCACCGTTGCCCGTGCCGCACCGCTGCCGATGGTGATCGGCACATCGCCCGGAATCCGTGCGGAGCGCGCGCGCAGCTCCACATCGGCGCGCTGGTTGGCGTCCGCCGCTGCCAGACGCACATTGCCGGTGATTCCCGCCCCGTCGAGGCTAATCGTACCCGCAAACGGCCCCGCCGGCGTCTGCCGCACACTGCCGCGCGCATCGATGCCGGCCACCTGGGCGCGGTTGATTTCGATCGCCAGAACCGGATCGGTCCGCACCAGCACAT
>JBBSPR010000032.1:0-17427 GCA_038258615.1 Sphingomonadales bacterium | reverse complement strand
GGCCGGTCGTGGGGGGGGGGGGGGGGCCCCGCGGGCGCGCCGGGGGGTGGGGGCCGCCGGGGGGGGCGCCCCCCCCCCCCCCCCCCGCCGGAGGCCTTTTTTAGCGCTGCAGCGCCGCCACATAGCGCTTCGCCTGCTCGGCGACGGCTTCGGTGGTGGTGCCGGGGCGATAGAGGTTGCTGCCGAGGCCATAGCCATCGGCACCGGCATCGCCCCAGGCGCCCATGGTGTCCGGTGTCATGCCGCCGACGGCGATGAGGGGGATGCCCCGCGGCAGCACGGCCTTCATCGCCTTGATGACGGCGGGGGTGGCGGCCTCGGCGGGGAAGAATTTGAGGCCGTGTGCGCCGGCGTGGATGGCGGCAAAGGCCTCGGTGGGGGTGAAGACGCCGGGCAGGCAGACCATGTCCTCGTCGACGCTGGCGGCGATGATGGCGGGGTCGCAGTGCGGGGAGACGATGAGCCGGCCGCCGGCGGACGCGACGCGGCCGACTTCCTCGACCTTGGTGACGGTGCCGGCGCCGATGAGCAGGTTTTCGCCCGCCATGGCGCTGAGCCGGGTGATCGATTCATAGGGCTCGGGCGAGTTCAAGGGCACTTCGAGGATGGTGAAGCCTGCTTCGATGAGCGCGCCGCCCACCGCCTCGATTTCGTCGGGGCGGATGCCGCGCAGCACCGCGACGAGCGGGCAGGCGGCGAAGGCGGCGGTGAAGGTTTCGGTGGCTGACATCATGCAAGTCCGCTTTGCTGTGTGACCATGCAGTAGAACATGGGGAAGCTGAGCACAAAGTTTATGCGGCTGCCGATCATCGCGGTTTTTGCAGCCTTGGCCTTGGTGTCGGCATCAGCATCGACAATGCCGAGCGCGCGCTTCTGGTTGGGCCAGATCACGCCCCAGACATTGAGCATCATGATGATGCCGAGCCACATGCCGGTGCCGATGACGGCATAGCCGGGCTGGAAGGTGAGGGCGGCGCCGAGCGGATAGCCCGACAGGCCGGGGATGCCGAGGCCGAGGACCACGGTGAAGAAGGCCGACCAGCGGAACCAGAACAGCGCCTCGGGGGCGATATATTTGGAGACGGCGGGTTTCAGTTCGGCGGGAACCTTGGGCATGGTGGGGATCTGCACCAGGTTGAAATAATAGAGGAGGCCGATCCAGAGCAGGCCGACCCAGGCATGGGTGGCGCGCAGCATCCAGTTGCCCCAGGTGGCGCCGAGCGACTGGCCGTGGAAGCCGAAGATGACCAGCAGCATCAGCACCAGTCCGATGATGACGGCGCGGTTGAGATTGCCGAGAATGTTCGCCATGATTTTGCCCCCTGTGTTGTATCCGCTCGCATAGCGGATTGATCCGGTCCTGTTAAGCTTGGCCTGTCATTTGCGACCCATCAGCGTCAGGCATTCGCGGCGCGAGCGTTCGTCGTCGCGGAACACGCCCATCATGCGGCTGGTGGTCATGGTGACGCCCGGGGTCATCACGCCGCGGGCACTCATGCAGGCATGGCTGGCTTCGATGACCACGGCGACGCCGACGGGATCGAGATGCTCCTGGATGCAGTCCGCCACTTCCGCCGTGAGCCGCTCCTGCACCTGCAGGCGCTTGGCGAAGCCCTGCAGCACGCGCGCGAGCTTGGAGATGCCGACGACGCGGTTGCGCGGCAGATAGGCGATGTGCGCCTTGCCGATGATGGGCGCCATGTGATGCTCGCAGTGCGACTGGAAGGGGATGTCGCGCAGGATCACGATCTCGTCATAGCCGCCCACTTCGGCGAAGGTGCGGCTGAGGTGGAGGCCGGGATCCTCCTCATAACCCTTGAAATATTCGCGGTAGGCGCGCGCCACGCGGCCCGGCGTGTCGAGCAGGCCTTCGCGATCGGGGTCGTCCCCGGCCCAGCGGATGAGGGTGCGCACGGCACTTTCGGCTTCCGCCATCGGGATCGGCTGGAACTCGGGTGCCGGCTTTCCGGTGTGATCGTCGTCATCGAAAACCATGGACTGTCTCTCGCGGGCCGGACGCTCCCGGCGGTTGAGGTTCCCAAATCGGTTCCCTGCCGCCGGAAGGCAACACCGCTGGTGTCGCAGGTGGGTCCGCCGGCCGACCCAGCCTGCCGCCTCAGCCTGCCGACTTGGCGCGCGACGCGCGCTTGCGTTCGTTGGGATCGAGATGGATCTTGCGAAGCCGGATGAAGTTGGGCGTCACCTCCACAAGCTCGTCCTCGTCGATATAGGCGATCGCCTGCTCGAGGGTGAGACGCTTGGGCGGGCTGAGCTGGATGGCATCGTCCTTGCCGCTGGCGCGGAAGTTGGTGAGCGCCTTGGACTTCAGGGGATTGACCTCGAGATCGTCGTCGCGGGCGTTCTCGCCGATCACCATGCCCTGATAGACGGCTTCGCCCGGCTCGATCATCAGGATGCCGCGCGGCTGGAGATAGCCGAGTGCATAGGCCACCGCCTCGCCGCTCTCGGTGGAGATGAGCACGCCGTTGGCGCGGCCTGAGATGGGGCCCTTGTGGGGGCCGTATTTCTCGAAGAGGCGGTTCATGATGCCGGTGCCGCGCGTGTCCGACAGGAACTCGCCGTGATAGCCGATGAGGCCGCGGGCCGGAGCCGAGAAGGTGAGGCGGGTCTTGCCGCCGCCCGAGGGGCGCATGTCGGTCATCTCGGCCTTGCGGCCGGCCATCTTCTCGACGACGGTGCCCGAATATTGCTCGTCGACGTCGATGACCACGGTTTCGTACGGCTCGGTGCGCTTGCCGTTCTCGTCGGTGCCGAAGATGACGCGCGGGCGGCTGATCGACAGCTCGAAGCCTTCGCGGCGCATCGTCTCGATGAGCACGCCGAGCTGCAACTCGCCGCGACCGGCCACTTCGAACGCATCCTTGGAGGCGCTCTCGGTGATCTTGATCGCGACATTGCCTTCGGCTTCACGCGCCAGGCGATCGCCGATCATGCGGCTCGTCACCTTGCTGCCGTCACGGCCGGCATAGGGGCTGTCGTTGACCGCGAAGGTCATGGCCAGCGTCGGCGGGTCGATCGGCTGGGCGGCCAGCGGCTCGGTGACACTGGCATCGGCGATGGTGTCGGCGACGGTTGCCTTGGTGAGCCCGGCGATGGCGATGATGTCCCCCGCCTTCGCTTCATTGACGGGCACGCGCTCGAGGCCCTGGAAGGCCATGATCTTGGCGGCCCGGCCTTCCTCGGCCACGCTGCCATCGGGGCTGAGCGCGCGGATCGGCATGTTGAGCTTGAGGGTGCCCGAGATGATGCGGCCGGTGAGGATGCGGCCGAGGAAATTGTCGCGGTCGAGCAGCGAGACGAGCATCTTGAACGGCCCGTCGACATCGGCGGCGGGGGGCGGCACATGCGCCACGATCGTCTCGAACAGCGGTACCAGCGTGCCCGAGCGGACATCGGACGAGCGGCCGGCATAGCCGTTGCGGCCGCTCGCGAAGATCACCGGGAAATCGAGCTGCTCGTCATTGGCTTCCAGCGTCACGAACAGATCGAACACCTCGTCGAGCACTTCCTGGGCGCGGGCATCGGGGCGATCGATCTTGTTGACGACGACGATGGGGCGCAGGCCGAGGGCCAGCGCCTTTCCGGTGACGAACTTGGTCTGCGGCATCGGGCCTTCGGCGGCATCGACGAGCAGCACCACGCCATCGACCATCGAGAGGATGCGCTCCACCTCGCCGCCGAAATCGGCGTGGCCCGGGGTGTCGACGATGTTGATGTGCGTCGTCTCGTCCTTGGCCGTGTCGGTCCATTCGATCGAGGTGCACTTGGCGAGGATGGTGATGCCGCGCTCTTTCTCGAGATCGTTCGAATCCATCGCCCGCTCGGCAACACGCTGGTTGTCGCGGAAGGTGCCCGACTGGCGGAAAAGCTGGTCGACGAGGGTGGTCTTGCCGTGATCGACGTGTGCGATGATGGCGATATTGCGCAGGGCCATGGAAGCTCCGGGGGCGGTCGTGAAAAGGATGTGCGGATGTGAAAGCAGGCCTGAAGGCCGGCGGACGCGAGCGGGCCATAGCCTTTTTGTGGCAGCGCAACAATAGGACGCCCCGAAACAGGGGTGAATGGCATGGTGGCAGCCGGTGTCGGCGGGTTTCCGAATCCTTCATCCATGCTAGAGCGGTGGCAAGGGCCGGGTCAGCGCCGGTTCATCATGTGCCCGTTCATCATGTGCCTGTGCAATTCGACAGCACGCAAAGGAAAGGTGGCGGAATGACGCCGGCCGATGACATGCCTGCCCCGGCAGACCCACGGACCAGCGTGGGGCGGCTGCTGACGGGGGCACGTGAGGCCCTGGGGCGCAGCCTCGAGGACATCGCGTCGGAAACCCGGGTGCCGCTGCGGCATCTGCGGGCGCTGGAGGCCGATGAGCATGATGCGCTGCCGGCGCTGCCTTATGCGCAAGGCTTTGTGCGGAGCTACGCCCGGGCCGTGAAGCTCGATCCGGAAACGACCGCCGCACGATTCCGGGCGGAAACCAGCAAGCAGCCGCATGTGCCCTCGGTTTCGACGCTCGAACCGCTCGACGAGCGGCGGCTGCCCTCCTCGGCGCTGGTGATCGGCACGCTGGTGGCGCTGGTGGTGCTGTTGGCCGGGCTTTCCGCCTGGGGGGCCGGGGCCTTTGATGCGCCGCTGCCCGACACGGCGCCGGTGGTGGCCGTTGTGGAGCCCGAACCTGTGGCCGCGGTGCCCGGCGCAGCACCCGAACCCATTGCAGCCGCCCCCGCAGCGCCTGGTACGGCGGTGGTGCCCGCGAGCGGGCCGGTGGTGCTGGAGGCGACCGAGGATGTGTGGGTGCGGATTTACGATCCGCAATCCAAAACCGTCGCGATGAGCGGCGTGATGGCGCCGGGTGAGCGCTTTGCGGTGCCCGCCGAGCCGGCGGGGCTGATGTTGTGGACCGGGAAGGCGGGCGCGCTCCGCGTGACCATCGGCGGCGTGGTAATTCCGCCGCTGGGCGGGCCGGTGCAGACGTTGCGCGCGGTGAGCCTGGCGCCGGATGATTTGCGGGCACGGGCTGTCGCCGTGCCCGGTGCAGTTTCGGGAGTGGAATGATGCGGTTTGTTGCGAGTGTTCTTGTGGTTGCGGCGCTGGCGGGGTCGGCGTCGGCGCCGGCGGTGGCGCAGCGCGGCGATGCGCCTGCGGTGCTGACGGCGGGCGATGTGGCGCGGACCGACCGGCGGCTGAACAAGCTGGAGGGCGAGATGCGCGCCGTGCAGCGCAAGGTGTTCCCCGGTGGGGCGGCCGGCGCCATCGAGCCCGAGATCACGGCGCCTGCGGCACCGATGATGGGCCCCGGCGGGGTGCCGGCCTCCAATCCGCTCACCGACCTTGCCCAGCGCGTGGGCGAGATGGAGCGCCAGCTTCGCAACCTGACTGGCCAGGTGGAGGCCAATGAATTCAAGGTTCGGCAGCTCGAAACCGCGATGACCCGGCTGCAGGGCGACCTGGAGTTCCGCATCGGGCGGCTCGAGGGCGGGCAGGTGGAGGGGGGCGCCGCGCCGCCGGCGGAGCCGGGCTGCGGCCTGCAGGCTGCTGCCCCGCCGCCGGCCACCAGCGCCGGCACCCGCCCCGGCCAGATGCTGCCGCCGGTCGGCACGGCACGGGTGCCGGCGGCGCCGACGCCGCCGCCGCCGGAGCCGGCCCCTGCCGAGATCGAGGAGGCTGTGCCCAGGGGCGCCACGGCGGTTGTGGCGTGGCAGGCGGCCTATGCAAAGGCGCTGGGCAAGGACTGGCCGGGCACCGAGGCGCACATGACGGCCTATCTTGCCAACTGGCCGCAATCGACGCGCATTCCGCAGGCGCAATATTGGCTCGGGCGCAGCTATGGCGAGCGCGACCTGCATGCCCAGGCCGCCGATGCCTATTTGAAGGTGTACAACAACCATCCGCGCAGCGAGCGCGCACCCGATGCGCTGCTCGGGCTCGCCGGGGCGTTGGTCGGCATCAAGAACCCGCAGCAGGGCTGCCGGGTGCTGGGCGAGCTCGACAGCGTGTATGGCAAGACGCTGAGCACCGGCCAGCAGGCCGAGGCGAAGGCGCTGCGGACGCGGGCCCGCTGCGCTGCCTGAGCCTGACCTGCCGGCGGCGATCGCGGCGGCACGCGGTGGGCCGGTGGCACCGGATGAGACGCTGGCGGTCGCGGTCAGCGGTGGGCCGGACAGCATCGGCCTGCTGGCCCTTGCGGTGGCGGCCTTTCCCGGCAGGGTGACAGCGCTGACGGTCGACCACGGCCTGCGTGCCGACTCCGCTGACGAGGCGGCGGCGGTGGCGGCGCAATGTGCGGCGCGCGGCATTGCGCATGTGACCCTGGCCTGGGAGGGCCCCCGACCGCGATCCGACGTGCAGGCCGCGGCACGCACCGCGCGCTATGCCTTGATGGCCGACTGGTGCGCGTCGCATGGCGCGGCCATGCTTCTGACGGCACACACGCTTGAGGACCAGGCGGAAACGCTGCTGATGCGGCTGGCGCGCGGCAGTGGCGTGGCGGGGCTGGCGGGGGTGCGCGCTTGCCGCCGTTTGGCGCCGGGGGTCGAACTGGTGCGGCCGGTGCTGGGCATGCGCCATGCGGACCTGCGCGCCGCGGCGGCGGGGTGGGCGGTGACCGCCGATCCGTCCAACACCGATCCGCGTTTCGGTCGCACGCGGGTGCGCGGGCTGCTGGCGCGGGAAGCTGTGGCGTTGCCGGCTGCGGGGCTTGCGGCCAGTGCAGCACATCTTGCGGCGGCGGAGGCGGCGCTGGCCTGGGTGGCGGACACGGCCTGGGCGGGACGGGTGACGGTAGCGGACGACCGGGTGCTGCTCGATGCCGCCGGCCTGCCCGACGAGGTGCGCCGCCGGCTGCTGGCACGGGCGGTGACGGTGCTGGCACCCGACACTGCGCTGCGTGGTGCTGGCGTGATGCGTGCGGTCGTGCTGCTCGATTCGGGGGCGACGACGACGCTTGGCGGCGTCCGCATGCGGCCCGGGAGCGTATGGGTTTTGCAGAGATCGGCGCCGCGGCGTGAAAAGCGGGGCTGATTGTGCCGTATTGGGGGTAGAGGCGAGGCAGAAGCGCACAGCCGGATTGCGCTGGCGCGGTTCTTCCCTATCTTGTGTACGAGTTCCAGTGGAAAGTCACGTCGATGTCCGAGAACAACAAGCGCCCGCCCAGCCCGTGGATGAAAAACCTTGGCTTGTGGTTCGTCATCCTGCTGGGGCTGGTCGTTGTGGTCAATGTCATGCAGGGCCCGTCTTCAGGCGGCAGCAATGGCTCCAACCTCGCTTATTCGGACTTTCTGACCAAGGTCGATGATGGCTCGATCCGCTCGGCGGAAATCCGCGGCGAGGAGATTGTCGGCAAGACCTCGAACGACGAGGAATATCGCACGTACAACCCCGGCGACGCCCAGCTCATCCAGCGGCTGCGCGAGAAGAATGTGCGCTTCGACGCCAAGCCCGAGGAGAGCCGCTCGCTGCTGGCGCAGCTGTTCTTCAACATGCTGCCGTTCGTGCTGATGATCGGCATCTGGATCTTCCTGATGCGCCAGATGCAGAATGGTGCCGGGCGTGGTGCCATGGGCTTCGGCAAGAGCCGCGCCAAGCTGCTCGTGCAGAAGGAAGGCCGCGTGACCTTCGACGACGTGGCGGGCATCGACGAGGCGCGCGAGGAGCTGCAGGAGATCGTCGACTTCCTGAAGGATCCGGGCCGTTTCCATCGCCTTGGCGGCAAGATCCCCAAGGGTGCGCTGCTCGTTGGTCCTCCGGGCACCGGCAAGACGCTGCTCGCCCGCGCCATCGCCGGCGAGGCCAATGTGCCGTTCTTCTCGATTTCGGGTTCGGATTTCGTCGAGATGTTCGTCGGCGTTGGTGCGAGCCGCGTGCGTGACATGTTCGAGCAGGGCAAGAAATCGGCGCCGTGCATCATCTTCATCGACGAAATCGACGCTGTGGGCCGCTCGCGCGGTGCCGGGCTCGGCGGCGGCAATGACGAGCGCGAGCAGACGTTGAACCAGTTGCTGGTCGAGATGGACGGCTTCGACGCCAATGAGGGCATCATCATCGTGGCGGCGACCAACCGTCCCGATGTGCTCGATCCCGCTCTGCTGCGTCCGGGCCGTTTCGATCGCCAGGTGGTGGTCGGTCGTCCCGACATCGAGGGCCGCGAGAAGATCTTGGGCGTCCACATGAAGAAGGTGCCGCTGGCGCCGGACGTGAACGCACGCACCATCGCGCGCGGCACGCCGGGCTTTTCGGGCGCCGATCTCGCCAACCTCGTCAACGAGGCGGCGCTGCTGGCTGCACGTCGCTCCAAGCGGCTGGTGTCGATGAAGGACTTCGAGGACGCCAAGGACAAGGTGCTGATGGGCGTCGAGCGCAAGACCATGGTGATGACCGACGACGAGAAGAAGATGACCGCCTATCATGAGGCCGGCCATGCGATTGTCAGTGTGCATGAGGATGCGTCGGACCCGATCCACAAGGCGACGATCATTCCGCGTGGCCGCGCGCTGGGCATGGTGATGCGCCTGCCCGAGCGGGACCAGTACAGCTATCATCGCGACAAGATGTACGCCAACCTTGCGGTGTCGATGGGTGGCCGCGTGGCGGAGGAGATCATCTTCGGGCACAGCAAGGTGTCTTCGGGTGCCTCGTCGGACATCAGCTATGCCACCGATCTGGCGCGCTCGATGGTCACGCAATGGGGCATGAGCGACAAGCTCGGGCCGCTTAAGTATGCGGACAATCAGGAGGAAGTCTTCCTTGGCCATTCGGTGACGCGCACGCAGAATGTGTCCGAGCAGACGGCGCAGATGATCGACGGCGAAGTGCGGGCGATCGTGACGCAGGGTTACGACCGCGCCAAGCAGCTGCTTTCGGACCATATCGACCAGCTGCATGCACTGGCCGGGGCGCTGCTCGAATATGAGACGTTGTCGGGTGACGAGATCAAGAAGGTCGTCGCCGGCGAGCCGATCGACCGGACGACCGGGACGGGCACCACCACCGTGCGGCCGGCATCGGGGGTGACCGCCATTCCAAAGGCCGGGCGCCGCTCGGGCGACTTCGGTGGGGAACCGGCCGCACCGCCGGCCTGAGCCCCTTCCTGGTTGCGCATGAAGGGCCGTCTGGGTGACCGGGCGGCCTTTCGCTGTTCAGAGCGGGAAGCGCATCGCCACATTGGCGCGGCCATAGGTGCCGCCGAAGCGCGCCATAATGTCGGGGTCATGCTGCCAGCCGAGCTTTTCATAGAGGTGGATGGCAGCAGCGGATTTGGTGTTGGTGAGCAGGAACAGGGTGTTCGCATCGAGGGTGCGGGCGCGGGCGATGGCGGCGGTGAGCAGCGCTTCGCCGATCTTCCGGCCGCGCGCACTGTCCAGCACGCCCATCTTGGTGAGCTCGAAACAGCCCGGCCCGGCCGGCATCAGCGCCACGGCGCCGATGATGCCGAGCGCTGGCATGCGCGCGAAGAGGATGGCACCGCCGGGATCGATGATGTGCTGGCGCGGGTTTTCGAGCACTTCGATGTCGTGCGGCTCGAGCACATACATGGCCTTGATCCAGGCGCGGTTGATGCTGTCGAAATGCGACGCGAGATCATCGGAAAAGTCGAGGATTTCGAGGCTCATGGCTGGTCCTGCGGCAGCGGGCTGCGCGACAGCAGCGGGGTGGCCAGCGTGTAGACGAGCAGCAGCAGCAGCGCGCCGGCGCCCAGCCAATAGGGCAGCTCGGGGATGAGGGTATAGAGGCCGATGCCGATGGCGGGGCCGGCGATGTAGCAGGCGCCGTTGACCGCGGTGATGGCACCGGCAGCGCCACCCTGCTCGGCGCCGCCGACGGCAAGGCTGGCGCCGGCTGTGAAGCCGGGGCGGGCGAGGCCATAGCCCAGGGTGGCGAGCGCGAAGGCCACCACCAGCGCGTGGAAGCTCGGCGCCATGGCGATTCCGGCGGTGCCGATGGCGGCGATGATTGTGCCCCAGCGCATGAGGGCCGGCGGCTGCAGCTGCAGCCGCGGGATGATGCCCCATTGCGCCAGCAGCGTGGCCCCGGCGCCGGCCATGAAGGCGATGGCGATATTGCCTTGCGCCTCCAGCGCGTCGCCGCCCATCCGGTCGATGATGAGGAATCCCATCGCCTGGCCGGTGGCGGCCTGCACCGAGCCCGAGGCGAAGCCGAAGATCATGAAAGGCAGGATGCGGGGATCACGCCAGGCCAGCCGTGTGCCGCGCCCGGCGGTGGCGGCGGCGAGGCTGGCACCGCTGGCACCGCCGCTCACCAGCGGCTCGGAGGAGGGGGTGCCCGAGGCGGGGCCGGCCCTGAAATGGGTGGGGTCATCATCGGGGAGGATGCGTGCCACGGCGATGAGCACGACGATCGCCATGGCGGCAAAGGCGAACATCGGCCCGGCGAGCCCCAGCGTGCCGAACACGAACAAGGGTGCGATGGCGGGGCCGATGATGGTGCCGAGCCCGAAGGCCGAGGCGAGGATCGACAGCGCACTGGTGCGGTCGATCTCCGAGGTGCGCGCCGCGACATAGGCCTGGGAGGCGGGGTTGGAGGCGGATCCGAAGATGCCGAACAGCGCCCGCATGCCGGCGAACAGCCCGAAGGTGACGAGCGGGGCGATAAGGCCGATGAGCCCGGCGTGGATGATGATGGCGCAGCCGAGCATCGACACGCCAAAGCCGATGACGCCGACCATGATGAGCCGCCGGCGCCCCCGGATGTCTGACTGGCGCGCCCAATAGGGCGCGCTGAAGGTCCAGAGCAGCGCCGACAGGCTGAAGATGAGCGCCACCGCCAGATCGGGGATGCCGATGACGCGGGCGATGCCGGGCAGCACCGTCTGCATCGCGGTGTTGCCGGCCGCTACCAGCAGCAGGGCTGCGAACAGCACGGCGAACTCCCGTGGCGGAATCGCGTTGCGGGCGGGGGTTGCGGGCATCGGCGCTGCATGAGGGAGTGCGCCGCGCTTGCCAAGGCGCAAATATGAGCGGCGGTCAGGTCTCGCTGGGACTCATCTCGTCGGCGATGCTGCTGATGATCGCGGCATAGGGTGTCAACGCTGCCGCGAGGCGCGCGAGTTCGGCATCATCGAGCGAGGCGAAGTGATCCTGGATGGTCGAGAGCTTGCGCTCCATGACGCCGGCGACCATCACGCGCTTCTCGGGCAGGAGCGAGATGGCGACCGAACGCCGGTCGGCGCAGCTTCGGATGCGGACGACAAGGCACTGGCCCTCGAGCCGATCGAGCATCGCCGTCACCGAGCCGCTGGTGAGGCCGACGGCGGCAGCGATTTCGCCGGGTGTCGAGGCCTCGTTTTCGATGAGATGATAGAGGCAACGCAGATCGGAGCGGTTGATGCCCAGCGTCTCCGCCATGGCGGTGTCGACACGGTCCATCGCCCCGTGAATCTGACGGCCAGCGTCCATCACCTGCTGCAAATGCAGCAGCTTGGCTCCAGTCGTGCCCCCCGGCGTGGTCTCCCGGCCCATAGTCCATCCTCACGCGGTCAAGTTTATCTTGACTATCAAGTTTCTTTAGCGATAAGAGACCATAGCCTTGCTGCCGCCATGGGTCCAGCGTGCATCGGGGCGATGGTCGTCAGCATGGCGGTCTTGTGTGTCATGGCGATGATGCTTCGTCGTCACGGCAAAGGTTACGGGTGGCATTATGGACAATATTCTGATGCGGCGCATGGCGCGGGCGAACGTCGCGCTCGTGGCGACAATGCTGGCGCTTGCCGCCTGCGGCGAAGCGCCGCCGCCTGCCGGCGCTCCGGGTGGCGGTGCGCCGCCGGTCACCGTGGCCAATCCGCTGGTCAAGCCAATCGTCGATTGGGATGATTATGTCGGCCGCTTCGAGGCGCGGCAGAGCGTCGAGGTGCGGCCGCGCGTGTCGGGCTATGTGTCCCGCATTGCGTTCCGTGATGGCGATTTCGTGCGCGCCGGGCAGTTGCTCTATGTGATCGACCCGCGGCCGTTCGAGGCTGCCGCTGCCCAGGCGCGCGCCGAAGTTGCGCGGGCGCAGGCGAGTGCAGTGCTGGCGCGCGCCAATTTCGAGCGCGGCAAGACGCTGCTGGCGCAGGAGGCGGTGAGCCGCGAGGAGAATGAAACGCTCGCCGCCCGTGCCGGTGAGGCCGAGGCAGCGCTGGCTGCCGCCCAGGCGACCGCCCGCGCCCGCGCGCTCGATGTCGAGTTCACGCGCGTCACCGCCCCGATCTCGGGCCGGCTCTCCGATCGCCGTGTCGATCCCGGTGGCTTCGTGCAGGCCGGCGAGACGGTGCTGACCAGCGTGGTGACGCTCGATCCGATCCATTTTGTCTTCACCGGCTCGGAGGCCGTCTATCTCAAATACCAGCGCGCCAACCAGGCCGGCACGCGGCCCAGCTCGCGCGTGTCACCCAATCCGGTGGAAATCCGTCTCGCCGACGAGACCGATTATCGCTGGAAGGGCCGGATGGATTTCGTGGACAACGCCATCGACCAGGGCTCGGGCACGATCCGCGGCCGTGCTGTGGTGCGCAACCCCGATGGCTTCCTCACGCCGGGCATGTTCGGCCATATGCGGCTGATCGGCTCGGGCGCCTATGAGGGGATGCTGATCCCGGAAAGTGCCGTGGTGACCGACCAGACACGCAAGCTGGCGCTCGTCGTCGATGCCAAGGGCATGGTGTCCCCGCGCGTGCTGCAGCTGGGGCCGCTGATCGAGGGGCTGCGGGTGGTGCGTTCGGGGCTGGCGAAGACCGACCGGGTGATCATCGAGGGCGTGCAGCGCGTGCGCCCCGGCGTGCAGGCCACCCCGAAGATGGGCAAGATCGTGCCGCCGGCACCCGGCACCGGGCCGACGGCGCCGCCGGTGATCGAGCTGCCCGCCTCCGAGGCGACGGCAGCCTCCGGGCCGGCGAACTGATATGCGGCTCTCGCGCTACTTCATCGACCGGCCGATCTTCGCCGCGGTCATCTCGGTGCTCATCGTGCTGGTGGGCATCGTCGCCTATCCGTCGCTGCCGGTGGCGCAATATCCCGAGATCGCGCCGCCGACGATCAGCGTGACCGCAAGCTACCCCGGTGCTTCGGCCGAAGTGCTCGCCGACACGGTGGCCGCCCCGCTGGAGCAGGAAATCAACGGCGTCGAGGACATGATCTACATGACCTCGTCCTCCACCGGCGATGGCCGGATGCTGCTCAACATCGTCTTCAAGCTCGGCACCGATCTCGATAATGCGCAGGTGCTGGTGCAGAACCGTGTTGCCTCGGCCGAGCCGCGGCTGCCCGACACGGTGCGGGCACTCGGCGTGACGACGCGCAAGAATTCCCCCGACATCCTGATGGTGGTGTTCCTCGAATCGCCCGATGACAGCCTGCCGCTCGATTATGTGTCCAACTATGCCACGCTCTACCTGCAGGACCGGCTGGCGCGCATCGACGGTGTGGGCGGCATCAATGCCTTCGGCGTGCGCGATTATGCGATGCGGATCTGGATCGACCCCGAAAAAGCCGCGTCGCGCGGGCTCAACGCCCAGGATGTGGTGGCGGCGCTGCGATCGCAGAACGTGCAGGTGGCGGCGGGCTCGATCGGCGCCCCGCCCTTCGATGCCGGCGGCTCGGGCTATCAGCTCAATGTCGAGACCAAGGGCCGGCTGACGACCACGCAGGAATTCGGGGACATCGTCATCAAGGCGGATGGCCCGCGCATCACCCGGGTGGCCGATGTGGCGCGGATCGAGATCGGCGCGCAGGATTATGGCACCAACGCCTATGTGAACGGCAAGCAGGGGGTGGGCTTCGGCATCACCCAGCGGCCGGGCTCGAACGCGCTGGCCACGGCGGACGCGATCATCGCCGAGATGGAAGCGGCGAAGGTCGATTTTCCGCAGGGGCTGACCTACCGCATCCCCTACAACCCCA
Source organism: Sphingomonadales bacterium (assembly GCA_038258615.1). GTDB lineage: Bacteria > Pseudomonadota > Alphaproteobacteria > Sphingomonadales > Sphingomonadaceae > Sandarakinorhabdus. The sequence continues at coordinate 3,520 of JBBSPR010000032.1, read as the reverse complement.
CCGAATATGTGCGTGCCTCGATCGAGAGCGTGGAGGACACGCTGATCGAGGCGGTGATCCTCGTGGTGCTGGTGGTGCTGGTGTTCCTGCAGAGCTGGCGCGCGGCGCTGATCCCGGTGCTGGCGATTCCGGTCAGCCTGATCGGCACGTTCGCGGTGATGGCGGCGTTCGGCTACTCCTTGAACAACCTTTCGCTGTTCGGGCTGGTGCTCGCCATCGGCATCGTCGTCGATGATGCGATCGTGGTGGTGGAGAATGTCGAGCGCGAGCTGAAGCTCGGGCTCACCCCGCGCGAGGCGTCGTATCGCACGATGGACGAGGTGGGCGGCGCACTGGTGGCGATCGCGCTCACGCTGTGCGCGGTGTTCGTGCCCACCGCCTTCATCAGCGGCATTTCGGGGCAGTTCTACAAGCAGTTCGCGCTCACCATCTCGGCCGCAACGCTCATTTCCTGCGTGGTGTCGCTCACGCTGTCGCCGGCGCTTGCCGCACTGCTGCTCAAGCCGCACGACGAGCATGCCGCCCCGCCGCAGGGCTGGCGCCGGGTGCCCGCAAAGGCGGCCGAGCGCTTCAATGCCGGCTTCGACTGGCTTTCGGAGCGCTATGGCCGGATCACGGCGCGCGCTGTGCGCAGCATCGCCATCATCCTCGCCGTTTATGCCGGGCTGCTGGTGCTGGCTGGCTGGCGGCTGGTCGCCACGCCGCAGGGGTTCATTCCCGCACAGGATCAGGGCTATCTGATCGCGGTGGTGCAGATGCCGCCGGGCACTTCGCTGGAGCGCACCGACAAGGTGGTGCTTGATGCCGTCCGCACCGCACGCGCCACCACGGGCGTCGATCGGGTGGTGGCCTTTGCCGGGCTCGACGGCGCCAGCTTCACCAACGCCCCCAACGCCGGCACGCTGTTCATCCAGATGGACGATTATCCGCTGCGCGCCGAAAAGGGGCTGACCGGCGATTCGATTCTTGCCAGCCTGCGCCAAGCGATGGGGGCGGTCGGCTCGGGCAACATCCTCGTCATTCCGCCGCCGCCGGTGCGCGGGATCGGTACCGGCGGCGGCTTCAAGATGATGGTGCAGGACCGGTCCGGCCAGGGCTACCGTGCGCTCGAACAGGCGACGTTCGGGATGATGATGCAGGCGAACCAGGAGCCGGGGCTGACCAGCGTTTTCACGCTGTTCAACACCAGCACGCCGCGCATGTTCGCCGATGTCGATCGTGAAAAGGCGCAGCTGCTCGGCGTGGCGCCGGCGGATGTGTTCGGCACGCTGCAGGTCTATCTCGGGTCCAACTATGTGAACGACTTCAACCTGTTCGGCCGTACCTACCGGGTGACGGCACAGGCCGATGCGCCGTTCCGCAATGATCCCACCGACATCACCAACCTGCGGGTGCGCGCCGCCTCGGGGCAGATGGTGCCGCTGGGATCGGTGGTGCGGCTGTCGGACACCAGCGGGCCGTACCGCGTGGTGCGCCACAACCTTTTCCCCGCGGCCGAGCTGCAGGGGGACCGGCTGCCGGGCTTTTCGAGCGGCGAGGCGCTGGGCGCCATGGAGGGGCTGGCGGGCAGGCTGCTGCCCGAAGGCTTCAGCTATGAATGGACCGAGCTGGCGTATCAGGAGAAGACGCAGGGCAACACCGCGGCGGTGGTGTTCGTGCTGGCGGTGGTGTTCGTGTTCCTGCTGCTGGCGGCGCAATATGAATCGCTGGTGCTGCCGCTGGCGGTGATCCTGATCGTGCCGATGTGCCTGCTGGCGGCGATTCTGGGCGTGAACATCCGCGGGTTCGACAATAATATCCTGACGCAGATCGGGCTTGTGGTGCTGGTGGGGCTGGCGGCGAAGAACGCCATCCTGATCGTCGAGTTTGCCAAACAGGCCGAGGAGGCGGGCAGCAACCGTTGGCAGGCGGCAGAAGCCGCGGCGCGCACCCGGTTGCGGCCCATTCTGATGACGAGCTTCGCCTTCATCCTCGGCGTGGTGCCGCTGGTCATCGCCTCGGGTCCCGGTGCGGAGATGCGGCAGGCGCTGGGCACGGCGGTGTTCGCCGGCATGATCGGCGTCACCGTGTTCGGTCTGCTGTTCACGCCGGTGTTTTATGTGATCGCCAGCTGGGCGGCGGGCAAGTTGGGGCGGCCGATCGGCAAGCCCCGGCCGGAGATGATCTCGGGTGTGGAGCAGCCGGCATGAAGACACGGCTTCTGATGGCTGCGCTGCTGCTCTCGGGCTGTGCGTTGGGGCCGGACTATGTGCCCGCGCCGCTGCCGCCGGTGGACGGTGGCGCGCTGGTGGCGGGTGCGGAGGGCGCTGCGGTGGGCGTCGAGGCGCCGGTGACCTGGTGGCGGCTCTATGACGATCCGCTGCTCGACGAACTGGTGGGCCAAGCGCTGGCGGCGAACACCGATCTGCGCGCCGCCACCGCACGGCTGCGGCAGGTGCGTGCCGTGCTGAGCGAGACGCGGAGCCAGCGGCTGCCGACAACGAGCATCACCGGCAGTGCCGTGGAGGCACGGCAGGCGGTGCCGACGCCACAGGGGCCGGTGGCGTTCGAGAGCGAATTCTACCGGTTGGGGCTCGATGCCAGCTACGAGATCGACCTGTATGGCCGGGTCACACGGTCGGTGCAGGCCGCGCGGGCCGATTTCGAGGCGGAGGAAGCGGCGCGGGACACGGTGCGGATCACCGTGGCGGCCGAAACCGCGCGCGCCTATGCCGATGCCTGTTCGGCCGCTGCCCAGCTGGCGGTGGCGGAGCGCAGCCTCAAGTTGCAGTCGGACAGCTTCGGCATCGCCGAGAAGCGCGTGGCGGCGGGGCGCGATTCGCCGCTCGATGTGGCCCGCGCCCGAGCGCAGCTCGAATCGACGCGGGCGACACTGCCGGCTTTCGCCGCACAGCGCACGGCGGCGCTAAACCGGCTGGCGGTGCTCACCGGGCGACAGCCGGCGCAGGTGGATGCGCGGGTGCGGGCGTGCATGGCGCCGCCGCTGCTCAAGACGCCGATTCCCGTCGGCGATGGCGCGGCGCTGCTCAGGCGGCGGCCCGATGTGCGCCAGGCCGAGCGGCGGCTGGCGGCGGCGACGGCGCGGATCGGCGTGGCGATGGCGGATTTCTTCCCGCAGATTTCGCTCGGTGGCAGTGTCTCGGGGCAGGGCGTCACGCCGGGAGCGGCGTTGAGCAACCGCGGTTTCGCCTTCAGCATCGGCCCGGCGATCAGCTGGACCTTTCCCAATTTCGCCGTTGCGCGCGCCCGCACGCGACAGGCGCGCGCCGGCAGCGACGAGGCGGTTGCCAATTTCGAGGGCAGCATGCTCGCGGCACTCGAGGAGACCGAGACCGCACTCGCCAATTATGCGGCGGGGCTTGCCACCAACGAGGCGCTCCGCGCGGCGCGTGACGAGAGTGCGCGGGCGGCGCGGATCGTGCGGCTGCGCTATGGGGCGGGGTCGGAAGGCTTTCTGGCGGTGCTCGATGCCGAGCGCACGCTGGCGACGGCGGATGCGCAGCTGGCGGCGAACGATGCC
>JBBSPR010000031.1:0-17504 GCA_038258615.1 Sphingomonadales bacterium | reverse complement strand
TGCCGCATGACCAGCTTCGACGACCGCAAGGACGCCTTCGAGAACAAGTTCGCCCATGACGCGGAAACGCAATTCCGCATTCTGGCGCGGCGTGACCGGCTGGTTGGCGAATGGGCGGCGGGCTTTCTCGGGCTCGACGCGACGGAAAGCGATGCCTATGCCAAGTCGGTGGTGATCGCCGACCTTGAGGAGGCCGGTGACGAGGACGTGGTGCGCAAGCTCGTCGCTGACCTGGCGCCCGCCGGCGTCGATGAAGCCACCATCCGCGCCAAGCTGCTGGAGACGGCCGAGGTCGCCCGCCAGCAGATCACGAGCGGCTGAGCGATGCCCATGGCCGCCCATGAGATCGACGCCGCGATTCGCGACGCGTTGCCGGGCGCCGATGTGGCGCTCACCGATCTCGCCGGCGATGGTGACCATTGGGCCGCCGTCGTCACCGCCCCGCAATTCCAGGGGCTGAGCCGCGTCAAGCAGCACCAACTCGTGTACAATGCGCTGGGCGGGCGCATGGGCGGCGTGCTGCACGCGCTCAAACTCACCACCATTCCCGCTTGAGGAGCCAGTCCATGACCGATCCCGTTCACGATCCTGTTCACGGCCGCATTTCAGAGGTCGTCACCGCCAATCCGGTCGTTCTGTTCATGAAGGGCACGCCCTTCTTCCCGCAGTGCGGCTTTTCCAGCACTGCCATCGCTATCCTCGAGCGGCTCGGCGTTGCGTTCGAGACCGTCGATGTGCTCGCCGACATGGAAATCCGCCAGGGCATCAAGAGCTATTCGGACTGGCCGACGATCCCGCAGCTCTACATCGGTGGCGAATTCGTCGGCGGCTCGGACATCATGATGGAAATGTACCAGGCCGGCGAACTCGCCGATCTGCTCAAGGAAGCTGGCGCGCAACCGTCAGCCGGCTGAGCCTGAATGAGCACGGTCCGTTTCGGCGGCATCTGGCAGGGGATGACGGCGCCGCTCGGTGGCCGCATGTCCGAGCTGTTCGCCGTGGCGGCACCGTTCACGCTGCTGGTCGATATAGCACTTCGCACCTTCGGGCCCACCCCGCCGGCGGATGCGGACGGCATCACAGCCGCAACGCTGTTCTGGCTGGTGCTGGTGCCGACCATAATCGCGAGCTTCGGCCAATTGGCGATCGTGCACCTCCTCCTGCGGCCCGCCATGCCGCCGCGGGCAGCGCTTGCCGGCGCCTTGGCCGCTTGGCCGGGCTATCTGGCCGCGCTGCTGATCGCGGCCATCCCCACGGGCTTGGCGATGCTGCTGCTGGTGCTGCCCGGCCTGTACGTCGCCTCGCGGCTGCTGCTGGTGATGCCGCTTGCCATCACCAGCCCGCGCGGCAGCCCGTTGGCGATGGTCAGGCGCAGCTGGGAACTCACCCGCCCGGCGGGCTGGGCGATCTTCGGCTTCTTCCTTCTTGCCATCCTCGGCATCTTCGGCCTCAGCCTGATCGCGGGCGGCGTGGGCAGTGCCATCGGCTCCGTCCTCACGCTGTTCGGAATGGCTGGAGTTGGCAAGTTTGCGGCCGGCCTGGTCGCGGCCGTCGCGTCGACCTTCGTCAGCATCGGCAATGCAGCCCTTGCCGCCTATCTTGACCGCAGCCTCGCCACCGACTGAGGGTCAGTCCCAGCGCGCGAGAGGCGGCAGGCTCATCAGAATGGCCTCGATATTGCCGCCGGTCTTGAGCCCGAACACAGTGCCGCGATCATGCACAAGGTTGAATTCGGCGTAGAGCCCGCGGTAGCGCAGCTGCTCGGCGCGCTGTTCTTCGGTGAAGGGCAGGTGCATCTTTTCGCGCACCAGCCGCGGGTAAAGCTCGGCAAAGGTGCGGCCCACGTCCTGGGTAAAGGCGAAGTCGCGTTCCCAGTCGCCGCTGTCGAGATGATCGTAGAAAATGCCGCCAACGCCGCGATGGCGTCCGCGGTGCGGCACCCAGAAATACTCCTCGGCCCATTTGCTGTGCGCCGGATAATAGCTGGCGTCATGGCGGTCGCACATCACCTTGAGTGCGGCGTGGAAGTCGCTGGTCTGCGCGTCGTCGTTGATGGCGGGGTTGAGATCCATGCCGCCACCGAACCAGCGCTTGGTGGTGACGAGATAGCGCGTGTTGAGGTGCACCGCCGGCACCAGCGGGTTGCGCGGGTGGATGACAAGGCTGATGCCGGTGGCGAAAAAGCGCGGGTCCTCGGCGGCGCCGTTGATCTGCTTGGCAAATTCGGGCGCGAACACCCCATGCACGGTGGAGATGTTGACGCCGGCCTTTTCAAAGACCCGGCCCTTCATCACGCTCATCACGCCGCCGCCGCCTTCCCCACTGCCCCCGAAGCTTGAAGCATCCTCGTTCGACGCAGGGTTGCGGTTCCAGGCGGTGCGCTCGAAGCGTCCGGCAGGGCCTTCGCCCGGCCCATCGTCCTCCACCCCTTCAAGGGCCGCGCAGATGCGGTCGCGCGCCTCCCGGAACCAGGTCTGGGCAGCGGTCTGTCGATCATCGAGCGTGTACATGATCCGGTCCCTAGCGCCAAAAGCAGCCGCTGCAAAAGGCCAATTCGGCAGCCGCGCCTTCGAAGTGCATGCCGCGACCGGTGGGGCCACCGCGCCAAAATGTCCACAAAAAGGCCGTTGCCATCAGGCGAGTGTCATGGCTATTGGACACACAGTTGAATGGCGGGGCCTCGCGGCGCTGCCGGCTTCCAATTTCTGTTCATGCAGCTTCGAAAGGTGGCTTGATGGCAAGCGGTACCCAGGCTCCCGTAGCAAACAATCCTGCTCCGCAGGGTGAGACGCGACGCGATTTTCTCTACATCGCCACCGGCGCCACCGCCGCTGTCGGTGTCGGTGCAGTGGTGTGGCCGCTGGTCAACCAGATGAACCCGTCGGCCGACGTGCTGGCACTTGCCTCGATCGAGCTGAATCTGGCGTCGATCGAGGAAGGCATGGCGATCAAGACCAGCTGGCGCGGCAAACCGGTGTTCGCCCGGCACCTGACCGCGGCGGAAATCGCGGCGGCCAATCAGGTGGATGTCAGCGGTCTTCGCGATCCGCAGTCGCTGGCCGATCGCACCAAGGAGGGCAATGCCCAGTGGCTGATCACGCTCGGCGTCTGCACCCATCTCGGCTGCGTGCCGCTGGGCGCCGGCCAGGGTGAAAGCCGCGGTGATTTCGGCGGCTATTTCTGCCCGTGCCATGGATCGCACTATGATACGGCGGGTCGCATCCGCAAGGGACCGGCGCCGCTCAACCTTGAAGTTCCGCCATATGTCTTCAAGTCCGCGACCGCGGTCACCATCGGCTAACGGAGGATTCCATGAGCTTTCCCTGGGCCAAGCAATATCAGCCGACGACCGAGATCGGCAAATTCATGGACAGCCGGCTGCCCTTGCCGCGCTTCGTCTATGGCGCCCTCGGCGGTGGTTATCCCACGCCGAAGAACCTGAACTATTTCTACAACTTCGGCGTCCTCGCCGGTGTGGCACTGGTCATCCAGATCATCACCGGCGTCGTGCTCGGCATGCATTATGCCGCGGACACCAGCGTTGCCTTTGACTCGGTCGAGCACATCATGCGCGACGTCAACGGCGGCTGGATGCTGCGCTACATGCACGCTGTCGGTGCGTCCTTCTTCTTCGCCGTCGTCTATATCCACATCTTCCGCGGCCTCTATTACGGCTCGTACAAGCCGCCCCGCGAAGTGCTGTGGATGCTCGGCCTCGTCATCTTCCTGCTGATGATGGCAACCGCGTTCATGGGCTATGTTCTGGTCTGGGGCCAGATGAGCTTCTGGGGCGCAGCGGTCATCACCGGCCTGTTCTCGGCGCTGCCGCTCGTCGGTGAAGCGATCCAGACCTGGCTGCTCGGCGGATTTTCGCCGGACAACGCAACGCTCAACCGCTTCTGTTCGCTCCACTATCTTCTGCCGTTCGTGATCTTCGGCGTGATCATCCTTCACGTCTGGTCGCTGCACATCCCCGGTTCCAACAACCCGACCGGCCTCGATGTGAAGAGCGAGCAGGATACGGTGCCGTTCCACCCCTACTACACCTCGAAGGACTTCTTCGGGTTGGGGGTGTACCTCATAATCTTCTCCGCTTTCGTGTTCTTCATGCCGAACTCGCTGGGTGAGCCGGATAACTACATTCCTGCCAACCCGCTGAGCACCCCGGCGCACATCGTTCCCGAATGGTATTTCTGGCCATTCTACGCGATCCTGCGCGCCTTCACGACCGACTTCCTGTTCATCCCCGCCAAGCTCTGGGGCGTGATCGCGATGTTCGCTTCGATCCTGCTCCTGTTCTTCCTGCCCTGGCTGGACACGTCGCCGGTGCGCTCGAACAAGTATCGTCCGCTTAACCGGATCCTGTTCTGGGTATTCGTGGCGGTCTGCGTCGGGCTGGGCGTGGCGGGCGGCAAGCCGGCCGAGGAGCCTTGGGTGATCATCAGCCAGTTGCTGACCGCCTATTACTTCGCCCATTTCCTCATCATCCTGCCTCTGGTTAGCCGCTTGGAAAAGCCGTTGCCGCTGCCCAACTCCATTTCGGAGGCTGTGCTTTCGAAGTTCGGCGGAAGTACCCTTGGTGATGGAAGCAGGCCGGGCGGCGCGGTTGCGCAGCCTGCCGAATAAGGACTCGATCAATGGCTAAACCCGGCATTGTTGCCGCCCTCACTGGCGCTTCCCTCGTGCAAAAGGGTGCTATCGCTGCAGGCGCACTCTTCTGTGTCACCGTGCTCTGGGGCGCCGTGCAGCCTCGCGAAGAGGTGCCTTACGACCCCGTCAAGGCGCACCACGAGCACCCCGAGCAGATTGTCTGGTCGCACAACGGCATCGGCAATATCGGCATCACCGGCACCTTTGACCGCGGCCAGTTGCAGCGCGGCTTCAAGGTCTACAAGGAAGTCTGCTCGGCCTGCCACTCGATCAGCCGGGTCGCCTTCCGCGATCTGCTGGCGCTCGGCTTCTCCGAAGGCCAGGCCAAGGCCATCGCGGCGGAATATACCGTTCCGTCCATCGACGAGAACGGCGAGCCGACCACCCGGGCGGCGACGCTCGCGGACAAGTTCCCGCCGGTCTACGCCAACGAAGTTGCCGCGCGCGCCGCACAGAATGGGGCCTATCCGCCCGATCTGTCGCTCATCACCAAGGCGCGTCACGACGGCACCAACTATGTGCGCTCGCTGCTCCTCGGCTATCGGGATGAAGTGCCGGCCGATTTCCAGAAGGCAGACACCCTCTGGTACAACCCCTGGTTTGCATCGCTTGCCATCGCCATGCCGCCGCCCCTCGCTTCGGACGAGCAGGTGGAATACACCGACGGCACCGCACCAACGATCAACAACTATGCGACCGACGTCTCTGCTTTCCTGGCCTGGACTGCCGAACCCAAGCTCGACAACCGAAAGGAGACCGGCGTTGCCGCGATTGCTTTCCTGCTGATCCTCACCATCCTCGGGTATCTCAGCTACAAGAAGGTGTGGCGCGACGTAAAGCGGCCCAAGCAGGCATAAGACCGGCGCAATTGCTGGCAATAGGGGCGGTGGCCATTGGCTGCCGCCCCTTTTGTTTGCGCCGCGTCTCGCCTAGCCTTGCGCGATGAAGAACGCCGATCTCGCCGCCCTCATCCGCACCATTCCGGATTATCCTAAGCCCGGAATCCAGTTCCGTGATATCACCACGCTGCTACTCGACGGCCCGGGTTTTGCGCTGTCGATCGAGCGCATGGCTGCTGAAATTGCGTCACCGCCGGACCTCATCGCCGGAATCGAGGCGCGCGGCTTCCTCTTCGGCGCAGCCCTCGCACACCGGCTCGGCTGCGGCATCGTCCTCCTGCGCAAGCAGAACAAGCTTCCCGGCCGCGTGACGGGCATCAACTACGCGCTGGAATACGGGCAGGACCGGATCGAGATGCACGCCGACGCCGTCCGCCCCGGGCAGTCGGTGCTGCTTGTCGATGATCTCATCGCCACCGGCGGCACCGCGCTGGCCGGTATCGAGCTGTTGCAGTCAGCCGGCGCCGACGTCCGCCATGCCCTGTTCGCCATCGACCTTCCCGATCTCGGCGGTGCTGCGCGTCTTCAGGCAGCCGGCATCGCCGTGTCGGCGCTGATGGCGTTCGAAGGCGAATGAGCCCTCGAAGACCAATTACCTGATCTTGGACTTGCGCGCCGCATAGCGCGCATCGCGTGCCGCTTTTTGCGCCGCTTCGCGGGCGATGGCTTCGAGCCGCGCCTGTTCGGCCTTCACCGCGGACTCGGCGTCCTTGGCGATCCGCGCCTCTTCGGCCTGGCGGGCCTTTTCGGCACGCTCGAGCTTGCGCTGTTCCTCGCGCTCGGCGCGCTTTTCTGCGGCGCGGGCGCGGGCGGCAAGGCTCTCCTCGGCCGGCGGCGGGGCCGCCTTGAACTTGTCGAGCTTGGCCTTGCGGGCTTCGGCCGCGGCTTTGGCGCGGTCGGTGAAGTCGGGGAGTTTGAATGCCATATGCGGAAGGCCTTTAGCGGCCCCTTCGCCGCTTCGCAACACTCATGCCATGCGAAATGCTGCGCCGCACGCCAGCGCGGTTTTGAGGCCTATGGCAAGTGCGGGGTGGGCAATGCGCGCGGCACCATGATAGCTGCTTGCAAAAGAGAGGGTTCCCCCATGCATCCCCATGTCCATGCTACAGCCACGCCCGACACTCCGGCAATCATCATGGCAGGCTCGGGTGCCAGCCTGAGCTACGGCGAAATGGAGGCGCGCTCCAATCGGGTGGCGCATCTGCTGCGCAGCCTCGGCTTGGTGCGCGGCGACACGGTTGCGCTCATGTTGCCGAACAGTCTCGATTTTCTGCCGATCGTCTGGGGTGCGCAGCGTGCCGGAATGGTGTTCGTGGCAATGAGCACCAAGCTTACCGAAGACGAAGCCGCCTATATCCTCGTCGATTCAGGCGCCCTTGCGCTGTTCGCGCACCCCGGCCTCGCGGCAGTGGCAGTGCCGGCGTCGTCGCATCTGCCGCGCGATGCGCGCATAGCGGTGGGTGGCGATATCCCGGACTTCACGCCCCTCGATGCAGCGCTCGCGCCGTTCCCCGAAACCCGGATTGCCGACGAATCGCCCGGGCGCGACATGCTCTATTCGAGTGGCACCACCGGTCGCCCCAAGGGCGTCCGCGGGCCACTGCCGGAAGGTGCTCTCGAAGCGCCGGACGCGCTGCTCGGGCTGGTGTCGCATCTCTATGCCTTCGGCGCCGGAATGCGCTACCTGTCGCCGGCACCGCTCTACCACGCAGCACCGCTGCGCTATTGCATGGCCGCGCATCGATTCGGTGGCACGGTGATCGTGATGGAGCGGTTCGAGCCCGAGGCCTATCTCGCAGCAATCGAGCGGCACCGGGCGACCCACAGCCAACTGGTGCCGACGATGTTCGTGCGGTTGCTCAAGCTGCCGCATGCGGCACGCACGGCGCACGACCTGTCGTCACTCAAGGTTGCCATCCATGCCGCTGCACCCTGCCCGGTGGACGTCAAGCACGCCATGATCGACTGGTGGGGGCCGATCATCCATGAATATTTCAGCGCGACCGAGGGGGCCGGTTTCACGGCGCTCGATTCGCCCGAATGGCTCAAGCGCCCTGGTTCGGTCGGCAGATCATTGCTCGGCGAGATACGCATTCTGGGAGATGACGAGCTTGTGCCGCCGGGCCAGACCGGCCGGGTCTATTTCCACGGCGGGCCCGGCTTCTCCTACCATAACGACGAGGCAAAGACGGCGAGCGTGCAGTGCGAGCATGGCGTCACCTTCGGCGACATCGGCCATGTCGATGAGGATGGCTATCTGTTCCTCACCGATCGCGCGGCGTTCATGATCATTTCGGGCGGCGTCAACATCTATCCGCAGGAGGCGGAGAATGTGCTGACGATGCACCCCGAGGTGGCCGATGTCGCGGTGTTCGGCGTGCCCGATGCCGAGATGGGGGAAGCGGTGAAGGCGGTGGTGCAGCCGCGCGACATGGCGCTTGCCGGCCCGGACCTGGAGGCGGCGCTGCTGGCCTTCGTCCGTTCACGGCTCAGCCATGTCAAATGCCCGAAGTCGGTCGACTTTCTGGCCGAGCTGCCGCGTCACGATACCGGCAAGCTCTACAAGCGACTGTTGAAGGACAGCTATTGGCCCAAGACCTGATCCGGGCGCTCCTTGCCCTGCTGCTGGTGCTCGCGGCGCCGGCGAGCGCGCAGCCTGCCGCGCCAAAAGCTGCAGCAGCACAGCCGCCGGTCTGGGTGTTTCGCGATGCCGACACCGAGGTGACGCTGTTTGCGACCGTTCATGCGTTGCCCGCCGGTGTGCGCTGGTTCTCGCCCGAGGCGCAGCGGCGCTTCGATGCAGCTGACAGGCTGATCCTCGAAACCAAGCTGCCCGACGATCGCTTCGCCTTGGCACCGATCATCGAGCAACTCGGCATCGATGCCAATCTGCCGCCGCTCAAGGACCGGCTGCCTGCCGAAACCCATGCAGCGCTGGTGAAGACAGCCGCCGAGCTTCGCATTCCCATGGCGGCGCTCGACCGCATGCGGCCATGGCTCGTGTCGATCACGCTCGGCGAGGCGGTGCTCACCCGCGCCGGCGTCACCTCGGGCTCCGGGGTGGAGGTGGCGCTGCTGGCACGGGCGGCTGCCCAGGAAAAGCCGCTGGTCGCGCTCGAATCGGCGCAGGAGCAGCTCGGCTTTTTCGCCGGCTTGCCCGAAACCGACCAGACCGCGATGCTGGCCTCGACCCTGACCGACATTCCCAACGCCCGCGCCGAAGTGGCCGCCATGGTAGCGCTGTGGCAAAAGGGGGACATGGACGGCATCGCCCGCGACTTTGCCACCGAGGCCAAGGCGTCCCCCAGGCTCCACGAGGTGCTCCTGGCCGGGCGCAATCGCCGCTGGGCCGATTTTCTGGCGTCCGAGATGGCACGGCCAGGCAAGAGCTTCGTGGCGGTGGGCGCCGGACATTTCGGCGGACCCGACGGGCTGCTGGCGCTGCTCGCCGCGCGCGGCCTGGCGCCCCAGCGGCTGCCGTTGCCTTTGCCGCCAAAGCGGAAGCGGCGGTAAGCCATCGGGCCAGCCGGTGCTTGCCTTTCGCCCCCCTTTCCCCTAAGGCCGCCGCTTCGTCGCACACCCCGATCTGCATCCCTGGAGGCTGGGAGCGGCGAGCAACAACTGGAGAAGCGAGCATGAGTGAAGTTCTGAAGCTCGCGGCTGAACCTCGGGATCGGGCAGGCAAGGGAGCCTCCCGCGCCATCCGTCGTACAGGCCGCGTGCCCGCCGTCATCTATGGTGCCGGCTCGGCTGCAACCCCCATCCACCTGGAAGAGAAGATCCTGGTCCGCCAGCTCTCGACCGGCCATTTCATGAATTCGGTCGTCGAGATCGAAGTCGATGGCAAGACCACGCGCACGCTGCCGCGCGACGTGCAGTTCCACCCGGTTTCCGACCGGCCGATCCATGTCGATTTCTTTCGGCTGACCGGCAACGAGACCGTGACCGTCGCGGTGCCCGTGCACTTCGTCGATGAAGAGAAGTCGCCCGGCATGAAGCGCGGTGCGGTGCTCAACATCGTTCGCCACGAGCTGCAACTCGATTGCGCGCCGTCGGACATTCCGGACCAGATCGCCATCAGCCTCGAAGGCCTTGATGTCGGCGCGTCGATCCACATCAGTGCGGTCAAGCTGCCCAAGGGTGTCGAATCGCACATCCATGACCGCGATTTCACCATCGCCACCATGGTTGCGCCGTCGGCACTCAAGAGCGAGCATGGCGAAGCCGACGCCGAAGTGGCGACCGAAGAAACCCCCGCTTAAGCGCGGAGATACGCCGTGCAGCTGCTGGTCGGCCTGGGCAACCCGGGCGCAGCCTATGCCCGGCATCGCCACAACATCGGGTTCATGGCCGTGGACTGCATCGCTGCAGTCCACGGCTTCGGCCCTTGGCGCTCCGCCTTTCAGGGCCTGGTGAGCGAAGGTCGCAACGGTGACCACAAGCTCGTCCTGCTCAAGCCGATGACCTTCATGAACGAAAGCGGCCGCAGCGTCGGCGAGGCGGTGCGCTTCTGGAAGCTGGAACCTGCCACGCAGCTGAGCGTCTTCTATGACGAGCTCGACCTCGATCCGTTCCGCATGAAGGTCAAGTTCGGCGGCGGTGCTGCCGGCCACAATGGCATCCGATCGATCAGCGCGCATCTCTCTCCCGATTTCCGCCGCGTGCGGCTCGGCATTGGCCACCCCGGCCACAAGGATGCCGTCACACCGCACGTGCTCGGCAATTTCAGCGGTGCCGAAGGGGCGCCGCGCGACGATCTGCTCGATGCCGTGGCGCGCAGCCTGCCTTGGCATCTTGACCGCGACGATGTTCAGTTCATGAGCGAAGTCGCTCGCCTCACTCTGCCCCAGCGATAGGGCCTCAACGATAGGATTCTCAATGCCCGTCACCTGCGGAATCGTCGGCCTGCCCAATGTCGGCAAGTCCACCCTGTTCAACGCGCTCACCGAAACAGCAGCGGCGGCGGCGGCCAACTACCCTTTCTGCACGATCGAGCCCAATGTGGGCGCGGTGCCGGTGCCCGATGCGCGGTTGCAGCAGCTCGCCACAATCGGCGGCTCGGCCAAGGTGATCGAGACGCAGCTCGGCTTCACCGACATTGCCGGGCTGGTGCGCGGCGCCTCGAAGGGGGAGGGGCTGGGCAACCAGTTCCTCGCCAACATTCGGGAGACCGATGCCATCGTGCATGTGCTGCGCTGCTTTATCGATGACGATGTCACCCATGTCGAAGGCCGGGTGGATCCGGTCGCCGATGCCGAGACGGTGGAAACCGAACTGATGCTCGCCGACCTCGAATCGCTCGAGAAGCGCGTGCCCGCCCTGCTCAAAAAGGCGCAGCAGGGGGACAAGGAGGCCAAGGTGCAGGCCGCCGTGCTCGGCCAGGCGCTCGAACTGCTCCGCCAGGGCAAGCCGGCGCGGCTGACCGACCCCAAGGACGAGGAAGAGGCGCGCGCGCTAAAGCTCGCGCAGCTGCTCACTTCCAAGCCGGTGCTTTATGTGTGCAACGTCGAGGAGGCTTCAGCCTCGAGCGGCAATGCGCTGAGCTCTGCAGTCGAGGCGATGGCGGCGAGCGTGGGGGCGGCCTCGGTGGTGGTGTCGGCGGCAATCGAAGCCGAGATCGCCACCATGCCGCCGACGGACCGGGTGGAGTATCTGGAGAGCCTCGGCCTGCACGAGACCGGCCTCGCCCGTGTGGTGCGCGCGGCCTATGGCCTGCTCGGGCTGCAGACCTTCTTCACCGTCGGTCCCAAGGAAGCGCGCGCCTGGACGATCAAGCGCGGCACCAAGGCCCCGGCGGCGGCCGGCGAGATCCATGGCGACTTCGAGAAGAAGTTCATCCGCGCCGAGACGATCGCATTCGACGATTTCGTGTCCCACAATGGCGAGGCCGGCGCCAAGGAGCACGGCCGGCTGCGCGCCGAGGGCAAGGATTATGTGGTGAAGGACGGCGATGTTCTGCATTTCCTCACCAACGCCTGAGGCCTAGGGTGTGGCCATGATCTCGCGCCGACACCTCCTGTCAGTCCTCGCCGCGAGCCCGGCGGCGGCGGCGCCCGTCGATCTCGGGCTGGGCATCGCTTCCACGCGGCCGCTGGCCGATCCGTTCGAGGGCAAGCGCGCGATGATCGTGCAGCGCTCACTGCCGCCGCTGCTCGAAACCCCGCTGGCAGCGTTCGATGCGGACAGCCTCGCAGCCAGCCCGCTCACCTCCACCGAGCGCTTTTTCGTTCGCTGGCACTACCCTTTTCCGACCGATATCGACCCCTTGGCGCACCGTATTTCGGTCAGCGGCCATGTCGCGAAGCCCCTCAGCCTGTCCCTCGATGACCTTGCGCGCCTGCCGCAAACCGAAGTGATCGCCATCAACCAGTGCGCCGGCAACGGCCGCGGGCTGTTTGCGCCGCGCGTTCCCGGCGCGCAATGGGCCAATGGCGCGATGGGCAACGCCCGCTGGCGAGGCCCGCGATTGCGTGACGTGCTGGCACTGGCAAACCCGAACACCGGCGCCCTGGCTGTCCGCGCGTCAGGGCTCGACCTGCCGCCGCTCGAGGGTGCCCCGGCCTTCGCCAAGTCGCTGGCGCTCGACCATGCGATGGACGGCGATGTGATGCTCGCAACCCATATGAACGACGTTCCGCTTCCGCTCATCCATGGCGCGCCGATTCGCCTGATCGTGCCCGGCTGGTACAGCACCTATTGGGTCAAGATGCTGGACAAGCTCGAAATTCTGGCCGAGCCCGATGACGGCTACTGGATGGCCAAGGCGTATCGCGCCCCCGCCACGCCGCACGCCTCGGTCGTCCCCGGCGCCACCGGCTTCGCCACCCGCCCGGTCACCGCCATGGTGCCGCGCAGTGTCATCACCAACATCACCCCCGGCGCCCGCCAGCCATGGGCAGAGCACCTCCCCGTGCGCGGCATCGCGATGGGTGGGGACACGCATGTGACCGCAGTCCATATCAGCGCCGATGATGGCCGCAGCTGGCAACCGGCCACGCTCGGCCCGGACCATGGCCGCCACAGCTTCCGCCGTTTTGAAGCTGCGCTTGCACTGCCGCGCGGCGCCCATGTGCTGCGCACCCGCACCACCAACAGCCGCGGCGAGACGCAGGCGATGGAGGCCAACTGGAACCCCGGCGGCTTCTATCGCGGCGTGAGCGAAGCCGTGCCCCTGGAGCTTGTCTGATGCGTGCCCTCTTCATCCTGCCCACTCGACTGCTCATCGCCGCCGCCCCGCAGTCGCTGGCGCTGTCCGACGAGGACGGCCCCTTCGAGGATATCGCCCGCAACAGCGCCGATGCCATGAACGCCAACTGCCTCGCCTGCCACTCCTCGGCCATGGTCACCCATCAGCCGGCACTCACGCCAATGCAATGGCGCGATACGATCACCAAGATGAAGACGGTCTACAAAGCACCGATCGAAGCCGCCGACGAGCCGGCGTTGATCGCCTGGCTTACGGCGCACAGCGCCCGCCAAAAGCCCGATTGACCGACCTTGCGCATTGACCCTCGCAGCACCCCGCCGCTAGAGGTCGTGCACGCCGCATCGCAGCAAGGGCCTCAGTTCTGACCGGTCTCGCATTTCAGGATATCATCCTCACGCTCCAGCGTTACTGGGGTGAGCGCGGCTGCGTGATCCTGCAACCGCATGATCTGGAAATGGGCGCCGGCACCTTCCACCCCGCCACGACGCTGCGCGCCCTCGGTCCCGATGCCTGGAACGCCGCCTTCGTGCAGCCCAGCCGCCGCCCGAGCGACGGCCGCTACGGCGAAAACCCCAACCGCCTCCAGCATTACTACCAGTTTCAGGTGATCCTGAAGCCCAGCCCCGATGATCTGATCGACCTGTATCTGGGCAGCCTCGATGCCATCGGCATCGACCGCGCCAAGCACGACATCCGCTTCGTGGAAGATGATTGGGAGAGCCCGACGCTCGGCGCCTGGGGCCTTGGCTGGGAAGTGTGGTGCGACGGCATGGAGGTGACGCAATTCACCTATTTCCAGCAGGTTGCCGGCTATGACTGCACGCCGGTGGCGGGCGAGCTGACCTATGGCCTCGAGCGGCTGGCGATGTATGTGCAGGGCGTCGAGAATGTTTACGACCTCGCTTACAACAGCGCCGGCGTGAGCTACGGCGATGTCTTCAAGAAGAACGAGCAGCAGTTCAGCGCCTATAATTTCGAGCATGCCAACACCGAGCGGCTGTTCCAGCATTTCAAGGATGTGAGCGAGGAATGCCGGGCATTGGTGGCGGCCGACCTGCCGTTGCCGGCCTATGACCAGGCGATCAAGGCGAGCCATATCTTCAACCTGCTCAACGCCCGCGGCGTCATCTCGGTCGCCGAGCGCCAGGCCTATATCGGCCGGGTGCGCGATCTGGTGAAGGCAGTGGCGGATTGCCAGATGGCCAAAAGCGCATGAGCCGCTTCCTCCTCGAAATCGGCTCGGAAGAGATCCCCGCGCGCATGCAGGCGGCCGCTGCCACCCAGCTGGCCAAGCGCTTCACCGAGGCCTGTGCCGCCGCCGGGCTGGCGCACGGCCATGTCAGCGCCGATGCCACCCCGCGCCGGCTGTGGCTGATCGCCGACAGCCTGGCCGATGCCAGCGCCGCCACCAGCGAGGAGCGGCGTGGCCCGCGCGCCGATGCCCCCGACGCAGCACTGCAGGGCTTCCTCCGCAGCACCGGCATGGCGCGCGACCAACTCGAAGAGCGTGACACCGGCAAGGGTGTGTTCCTGTTCGCGGTCATCAAGCGCGAAGGCCGCCCCGCCGCCGACATTCTGGCCGAGATCATCCCCGCCATCATCACCGCCTTCGATTGGCCCAAGTCGATGCGCTGGGGCAGTGCTTCGGCCAGCACCGCAAGCCCGCGCTGGGTGCGCCCGCTCACCCATATGGTGGCGCTGCTCGGCGATGCGGTGGTGCCCGCCAGCGTGCACGGCATCACCACCGGCCGCACCAGCCGCGGCCACCGCATCCACGCGCCCGGCCCGCTGGAGATCATCAGCGCCGATACCTATGCCGCCCAGCTTCGCGCCGCTTATGTCTATGCCAGCAGCTTTGTGCGCCGGACGCTCATCGCCAACCGTGCCGCAGCGCTTGCCGAGGCGGCGGGACTGACGGTCATTCCCGACGAGGGGCTGGAAATCGAGAACGCCGGCCTCACCGAATGGCCGGTGCCGCTGCTCGGCCGCTTCGACCCGGCCTTCCTCGCAGTGCCGCGCGAAGTGATCCAACTGACGATGCGCACCAACCAGAAGTATTTCGCGCTCGTCGATGCGGAGGGTGCACTGGCGCCAGCCTTCATCTGCGTCGCCAACATGGACGCGAACGACGGCGGCACGGCAGTGGTCGCCGGCAATGAGCGGGTGCTGAGCGCGCGGCTGAGCGATGCGAAGTTCTTCTGGGATCAGGATCTGGCGGTGGTGAAGGCCGGTGGGCTTGAGGCGTTTTTGCCGAAGCTCAAGGATATCGTCTTCCACGAGAAGCTTGGGACGGTCGCCGATAAGGTCGAGCGCGTGGCCAAGCTGGCCCGCTGGCTGATCGAAAGCGGCGCAGTGCCTTTCAAGGATCTCGTGGAGGGTTCGGAAGAGACGCCACTGGCCCACTCCGTTGAACATCTTGCCGATTTGGCCGAACTGGCTGCGCGGCTTTGTAAGGCCGATTTGGTCAGCGCGACTATTGGTGAGTTCCCAGAAGTACAGGGGATAATTGGAACTTATCTTGCTGCTGAAATCGGCGTCGATCGTGAAGTGTCTGCCGCTCTTAGTGAACACTACAAGCCAGTTTCTTCCGACGACTCACTGCCGACTTCTGCTCTGAGTATCGCGATTAGCTTGAGCGACAAACTCGATACAATTTCAAATATGTTTCTAGCGTCTGAAATTCCAACAGGATCACGCGATCCGTACGCTCTCCGCCGATCGGCCATCGGTGTGATCTCGATCATCACGAAAAATAATATTAGGCTTTCGATTAAGCACATATGTTTGCTATTGAGCGAAACTTCTGGGATTAGATTTCTATCCGAAGAGAAAATTGCGGCAGCTGGCTATGCCCAACCAAGTAGCTTTATTGAGCTGCAAGAACTGGCAGCATTTTTTGCTGTCCCGAGTGCTCTCAGGGTGATCGAGTTCGTCTTTGATCGCCTGAAAGTCCAGCAGCGCGAAGCGGGGATCCGTGCAGATATTATTGATGCTGTCTTCGCTCTCGGCGGCGAAGACGATCTCGTTCGCCTGCTCGCCCGCGTCACGGCCCTCCAAGCCTTCCTCGCTACCGAAGACGGTACAAACCTGCTCGCCGGCTTCAAGCGCGCCGCAAACATCCTCAAGGCCGAGGACGCCAAGGACGGGCCCCACACCGCCGCAGCCCTAGACGCCGCCACGCTCAGCGCGCCCGCCGAGCAAGCCCTCGCACAAGCCCTTGACGCCGCCCTCCCCACCGCCGCTGCCGCGGTCGAAGCGGAGAACTTCACCGCCGCCATGGCCGCCCTCGCGAGCCTGCGCGGGCCGGTTGACGCCTTCTTCACCGATCTGATGGTCAATTCGCCCGAGCCTGTGGTGCGTGCCAATCGTCTTGCCCTGCTGGCGCGCTTCCGCGATGCCGTTCATACCGTTGCAGACTTTTCGAGGATCGAAGGATGATGAAATCCGTCTATCGTTTCGGCGGCGGCACCGCAGATGGTGCAGCAGAGCTGCGCAACCATCTCGGTGGCAAGGGCGCCAATCTCGCGGAAATGGCGAGCATCGGCCTGCCGGTGCCCCCCGGCCTCACCATCGCCACCCCCGTCTGTGCGGCCTTTTACGATGCCGGCGGCAAGCTGCCCGAGAGCGTGAAGGCGGAAACGCTCGATGCGCTCAAGCATGTCGAGGCGGTGACCGGCAAGACCTTCGGCAACCCGGCCGATCCGCTGCTGGTGTCGGTGCGCTCGGGTGCGCGCGTCTCGATGCCCGGCATGATGGACACGGTGCTCAACCTCGGCCTCAACGATGCCACCGTGGAGGGCCTCGCCACCGCCTCGGGCAACCCGCGTTTTGCCTGGGACAGCTACCGCCGCTTCATCCAGATGTTCGCCGATGTCGTGCTCGGGCTTGATCATTATCTGTTCGAGGATGCGCTTGAAATCCTGAAGGAAGATCGCGGCGTCACCCTCGATACCGAGCTTTCGGCCGAAGACCTGCAGGGGCTTGTCGCCCGCTACAAGGCGATCGTCGCACAAACCTGGGGCGATGAATTTCCGCAGGATCCGCACGAGCAGCTCTGGGCCTCGATCGGCGCTGTATTCGGCTCGTGGCGATCGGACCGGGCGCGCACCTATCGCCGCCTCAACGACATTCCCGAAAGCTGGGGCACCGCTGTCACCGTGCAGGCGATGGTGTTCGGCAACCGCGGCATCACTTCGGCGACCGGGGTTGCCTTCACTCGCGATCCCTCGACCGGCGAGCGCGTGACCTATGGCGAATTCCTCATCAACGCCCAGGGCGAAGATGTGGTCGCGGGCATCCGCACCCCGCAATATCTCACCAAGGCCGCCCGCGAGCGCGCCGGGGCGCGGGCCGAATCGATGGAAGAGGCGATGCCGGCGGTTTACACCGAGCTCGACCGCGTGTTCGCGCTGCTGGAAACCCACTACCGGGACATGCAGGACATCGAGTTCACCGTCGAAGACGGCCGGCTGTGGATGCTGCAGACCCGCTCGGGCAAGCGCACCGCCAAGGCAGCCCTCAAGATCGCCGTGGACATGGCGAATGAAGGGCTGATCACCGAAGCCGAAGCGATTCTGCGTGTGGAAGCCGGCGCGCTCGACCAGCTGCTCCACCCCACGCTTGATCCCAAGGCGCCGCGCCAGGTGATCGCACGCGGGCTGCCCGCGTCGCCGGGTGCGGCTTCGGGCGTCATCGTGCTCGATTCCGACAGTGCCGAGGCGCGGTCGCGGCTGGGTGAGGCGGTCATC
>JBBSPR010000030.1:0-17551 GCA_038258615.1 Sphingomonadales bacterium | reverse complement strand
CGACCGGCTGCTGACCTTTGGCACCGGGCCGACCGATGCGGTGATGGTCAACAATGACGACTGGCTGAAGACGATTTCCTATGTGCCGTTTCTGCGCGAGATCGGCCGGCACTTCTCGATCAACCGGATGCTGACCTTCGACAGCGTGAAGCTGCGGCTCGACCGCGAGCAGCCGCTGAGCTTTCTCGAATTCAACTACATGATCGTGCAAGCCTATGATTTCCTTGAGCTGAACCGACGGTTTGGCTGTGTGCTGCAGATGGGTGGCAGCGACCAATGGGGCAATATCGTCAACGGCACCGATCTCATCCGCCGGGTGGAGGGGCGGGAGGCCTTCGGGCTGACGACGCCGCTGATCACGCGTGCCGATGGCTCGAAGATGGGCAAGACGGCGGCCGGCGCGGTGTGGCTCAACCGCGATATGCTGGCCGATTTCGATTACTGGCAGTTCTGGCGGAACACCGATGACCGTGACGTGGGACGGTTCTTGAAGCTGTTCACCGACCTGGCGCTGGACGAGATCGAGGCGGTGCTGGCGGGCGATATCAATGCCGCCAAGGTGCGGCTGGCGACCGAGGCGACGACGCTGTGCCGGGGGCGCGAGGCGGCCGAGGTTGCGGCGGTGACGGCGGCGGCGACCTTCGGTGGCGGCACCGGTGAGGCGCTGCCGAAATTTGCGGTGGCAGGGCCGGTGACGATCCTCGATGCGCTGGTGGGCTTGGGCTTTGCCGCGAGCAAGGGCGAGGCGCGGCGGCTGGTGGCGGGCGGCGGGGCGCGGGTGGACGGTGATGCAGTGTCCGACGAGGGCGCGATGGTGGCGGCGGGGGCCAAGGTTTCGGCGGGCAAGAAGCGCCATGGGCTGGTTGTGGCTGTGTAAGGCTGGATTGACGAAGTAGACAAGGTTGACACGAAACGCGGTTTTTTCGGGCGTTGTGCCGGCCGGGAGTCGAGGCGGTCGCGCGGGCGGTTTATGGAAGATGCCGTGCTGGTCATCGAGGCAGAATGCCGGATTTCGGGCGTGTAGGACAGGATTGGTTCGGGGGCCGGAATCGGGGCCCGCCTTGCGGTGCCGCCGCCTTCCGCCTTCGGATCGGTCAGGACGCGCGGCGTGATCTGCCAGTTGAGGCCCCAGCGATCCTTGCACCAGCCGCAGGCGCCTCCCTGGCCATTTTGAGCTTTGGTTGGTGGGCGGTGCTCAGGCCCTGGGGCGAGCCCGGGGCGACGGTACGGGTGATGGGGGTTGGATTCTACGGTGGGGCCGGGACCCCCACCCTGGCGCTCTGCGCCTGTCCCTCCCCGCAAGGGGGAGGGAGGGGGTCAGTTCGCGTCGCCCATGCGCAGCGCAGCGATGAAGGCTTCCTGGGGGATGTCGACGTTGCCGTATTGGCGCATGCGCTTCTTGCCCTCTTTCTGCTTGTCGAGGAGCTTGCGCTTGCGGCTGGCGTCGCCGCCGTAGCATTTGGCGGTGACGTCCTTGCGGAGTGCTGCGATGGTTTCGCGGGCGATGACTTTTCCGCCGATGGCGGCCTGGATGGGGATCTTGAAGAGGTGGCGGGGGATGAGATCTTTCATCCGCTCGCACATGTGGCGGCCACGGGCTTCGGCGGCACCGCG
The DNA here is from genome assembly GCA_038258615.1 of Sphingomonadales bacterium. Classification (GTDB taxonomy): domain Bacteria; phylum Pseudomonadota; class Alphaproteobacteria; order Sphingomonadales; family Sphingomonadaceae; genus Sandarakinorhabdus. The sequence goes on along the minus strand of JBBSPR010000030.1, from coordinate 15,937 downwards.
GTGGACGATCATGCTGAGCGCGTCGACGGGCTCGGCGTTGACCATGATCGACATTTTCACGAGATCGCCCTCGCGGTGACCGATCTGGTGGTAATCGAAGCTGGCATAGCCGCGGCTGATCGACTTCAGGCGATCGTAGAAATCGAAGACGACCTCGTTCAAGGGCAGCTCATAGGTGAGCTGGGCGCGGCCGCCGACATAGGTGAGGTTCTTCTGGATGCCGCGACGGTCCTGGCAGAGCTTCAGGATGGAGCCGAGATGCTCGTCGGGGACGTAGATGACGGCTTCGATCCAGGGCTCCTCGATCAGCTCGATGGTGCTCGGGTCGGGCATGTCGGCGGGGTTGTGGAGCTCGAGCAGTTTGCCGTCGCGGAGCAGCATCTTGTAGACGACCGACGGGGCGGTGGTGATGAGATCGAGGTCGTATTCGCGGGTGAGGCGCTCCTGGATGATTTCGAGGTGGAGCAACCCCAGGAACCCGCAGCGGAAGCCAAAGCCGAGGGCGGCGCTGCTTTCGGTTTCGAAGGAGAAGCTGGCGTCGTTGAGGCGGAGCTTGCCGAGACTGTCCCGCAGCTTTTCGAAATCGGCGGCGTCGGTGGGGAAGAGGCCGCAGAACACCACCGGCTGCACGGTCTTGAAGCCGGGGAGCGGCTCGTTGGTGCGGCGGCGGACATCGGTGATGGTGTCCCCGACGTTGGTCTGTGCCACTTCCTTGATCTGCGCGGTGATGAAACCGATTTCGCCGGGGCCGAGCGCATCGAGATATTCGAGCTTGGGGCGGAAGCAGCCGACACGGTCGACGAGATGCGTGGTGCCGGCCGCCATCATCACGATCTGCTGGCCCTTCTTGAGGACGCCGTCCATGACGCGGACGAGGATGACAACGCCGAGATAGGGGTCGTACCAGCTGTCCACCAGCATCGCTTTCAGCGGCGCTTCGATGTTGCCCTTGGGGTGCGGGATCTGGGTGACGATGGCTTCGAGCACGTCGGCGATGCCGATGCCCGACTTGGCCGAGGTCATCACCGCATGTTCGGTGCTGAGGCCGATGACGTCCTCGATCTCCTTGCAGACGCGCTCGGGCTCGGCGGCGGGGAGATCGATCTTGTTGATGATGGGCACGATGACATGATCATGCTCGATCGACTGGTAGACGTTGGCGAGCGTCTGCGCCTCCACGCCTTGCGCTGCATCGACGACGAGCAGCGCGCCTTCGCAGGCGGCCAATGAGCGGCTGACTTCATAGGCGAAATCGACATGGCCGGGCGTGTCCATCAGGTTGAGGACATAGGCCTTGCCGTCTTTCGCGGTGTAGTTGAGGCGCACGGTCTGCGCCTTGATGGTGATGCCACGCTCCTTCTCGATGTCCATGTTGTCGAGCACCTGCTCGGACATTTCGCGCGCAGTGAGGCCGCCGGTGGTCTGGATCAGCCGGTCGGCGAGGGTGGACTTCCCATGGTCGATATGGGCGATGATCGAGAAGTTGCGGATGGTTTCGAGCGCTGCGGTCATGCGCCTGCTCTAGCAGGGTGGCGGATTGGCGCAATGCGGCGGGTTTGCGGGGCATGAGCCTGTGTCGACATTCAGCAGTTTGGGCCTCGCAAAGTTGAGCCTCCGGCGGCTGGGGCCTCAGGCCCCAGACCCCGAAATTGTTTATCGCCACGCCTGTTTGCCGCTGATTTTGGCGAGATCGAAACACATCGGGTCTGGGGCCTGCGGCCCCAGCCGCCGGAGGCACTTGATAGCTTGATTGTCCGTATCCCCAAGCCGTGCTTGCTTGACCATGGGGTGCGGGCACGCTTTAGGCGGACGCTCATTCCATTGGAGGCCGCATTGTCTTTGAAGATCGCCATCATCGGGGCCGGGCCGGCCGGCTTCTACACGGCCGAGGCTGCGCTGAAGCATTGGGGCGGGGCGGCGGAGGTGGATTTGATCGACCGGCTGCCGACGCCTTATGGGCTGATCCGCGCCGGGGTGGCGCCCGATCATCAGTCGATCAAGGCGGTGACCAAGCGCTATGACGGCACGGCGGGAGGCCAAGGGGTGCGCTTTATCGGCAATGTCGAGGTGGGGCGCGATGTGAGCATCGACGAGCTTCGCGGGCTTTATGATGCGGTGGTGCTTTCCTTGGGTGCGCCGCTCGACAAGCCGATCGGGATTCCGGGGGATGACCTGCCCGGCGTGATCGGCTCGGGGGCGTTTGTGGGCTGGTACAATGGGCATCCGGATTTTGCGGGGCTGGAGGTGCCGCTGGATCATCATGGTGTGGCGGTGATCGGCAATGGCAATGTGGCGATCGATTGCGCGCGGGTGCTGGCGAAGACGCCTGCCGAGCTGGCGACATCGGACATTGCCCAGCATGCGCTGATGGCGCTGGAAGGCTCCGGGGTGCGCGATGTGCATATCGTCGGGCGCCGCGGGCCGCACCAGGCGAGCTTCACCACCAAGGAGGCGGGTGAGCTGGGGCATCTGGAGCGGGCTCAGCCGCTGCTGCGCGCCGGTGACTTGCCGCCGCTGGAGGAGGATGCCGCACTTGAGCCTGGGCATCGCAAGATGGTGACGCATCTGCGCGGGTTTGCGGCGGCCGAGCGGTCGGACAAGCCGGTGACGATCCATTTCGAGTTTTTTCGGCGGCCGGTGGCGGTGGAGGGGCATGACAAGGCGGAACGGCTGATCGTGGAGACGACGCGGCTGGAGGACGGGCGCGCCGTGGGCACCGGCGAGCTGCATGCGATTCCGTGCGGGCTGGTGATCGCGGCGATCGGCTACCGGACGCCGCCGCTGGCGGGGGTGCCGTTCTCGGACGTGCTGGGGCGGTTCGAGAGCGATGCGGCGGGGCGGATCGGGGCGGGGCTTTATGCCAGCGGCTGGGCGCGGCGCGGGCCTTCGGGGACGATCGGCACCAACCGGCCGGACGGGTTTTCGGTGGTGGAGGCGATGGTGGCGGATGGGCTGGCGGGGGGGGCTGCCGGTGGGGCGGGGCTGGATGCGCTGCTGGCCTCGCGCGGGGTGCGGGCGACGGGGTTTGCCGATTGGCAGGTGCTCGATGCCGCCGAAGTGGCGCGGGCGCGGCCGGGGGCGCCGCGCGAGAAGATCGTCGACTTGGGCGAGATGCTGTCGCTGCTGGACTGACGCCAAACTCTGGTTGCGCGGGCGCGGCGGTATGGCTATGGCAGCGCTTCCGCTGGCGTCGGGGCGTAGCTCAGCCTGGTAGAGCGCTGCCTTCGGGAGGCAGAGGCCGGAGGTTCGAATCCTCTCGCCCCGACCAAGTGGAATCAAGGGGTTACGGCTTGCCGGGCTGACCCTTGAACACCGGACCAAGGTTCATTTGAACCTCGCCCAGGCAGCCGGAACTGGTCCAGGTTCACCATTTTCCGGCATTTGCTGCTTTCCGCATGTGTGTTGGACTGTACCGGGCATGGTAGCGTTACGTCGTCATCTCACTGGAATGGCCCATCAATTGCGCCAGTTCCGACATGCTGACGCCGTCCTCTGCCCGCCTAACCGCGCCAGTGTGGCGTGATTTGAAGGGCGTTGCGTAAACACCGCTCCCTTTTTGAGGCTGCGGCGAAGGCTTTTCGGATTGATGCAAGCTGCTTGCCGCCCCGTTCAAATGGGAGACGAGACCCAGACTGCCACGATTGCGCTTGGCGCGCGATTTCAAAGCATCGCTCTGGTTACGGCGGGAGCCAGCATCGCCATGATGTTGGCCAACGTGCCCGCAGTGTTTCTGGGCAAAGAGCAGATCAATCGCGTGCCGCTGACCGTCGTGCGTGCAATTGCTGCCAGCGCGTTAACATTTTATTAGTAACTGTTCTTATTCCTGTGCTGTTGCCTGCTACTATCGAGCGAGCCAAATGTAAAAAACTGTCTGGCCCAAAGACCGAGAATCGGTTAGCCTGACGCCAATCATAATATCTGTGTCGCGCTTTCGTTCGTCAACATTCTGCTCAAGGGGGGCGGAGAATGGCTGCGATTCGATTGGCGCTTTTGGTTTGGTTTCCTGCTTTGGCATTGCTGCTGTTTCCGCAGCTTTCCCATGCGCAGGGGTTGCGCTGTACCGATACCAATACTGTATACGCCGATGTGGCGGCGATTGATCAGGCTTGGGTCTGGAACCGCTATGGAGCGATCCAGCCGCACGGCATGATGTTTGCGCTGATGCGCGATATCTGGATTGTGGAAAATGGCCAGCTTGTCGATCCTGAGCGGGCGCAGCGGAAGCGTGAGCCGGGCAAGGTGGCCTTGCGAGAGGACAAGCGACCCCGGCCACTGGTGTTGCGCGTCAACAAGGGGGATTGCCTCGAAATTCGCTTCACCAATCTACTTGATCCTTCGCGCCAGCCCTGGGAGTCGAGCAAGTTTCTGACAGCGCGGCCTGAACATGAGCTTTGCCCGCCACAGCCAAACCCCGCTATCGACGGTCGCAGCTGCGCCAGTGGCCACCAGCCGACCGACCGGATGGCTGGCTTGCATGTGACCGGCCTCGCGCCGGACCGGACGATTACCGATATGGCGCAGCATGTGGGCGGCAATTCGTCCTCCTTGGTCGCCCCCGGCGCGAGCACCGTCTATCGGTTGATTGCCGAGGAGGAGGGGACGTTCTTTGCCTATAGTCCAGCCGTGACCGTTGGCTCGGACGGCAATGGCGGCGCTATTCATGCCGGGCTTTTTGCGGCGGTAACGGTAGAGCCGAAGGGCTCGGTTTGGTACCGTAGCCAGGTCACCGAACGGGAGATGCAAACGGCGGTGCAGGGCCAAACATCGACAGGCCATCCGCGACTGAACGACTATTCCAGCCTTGGCATCTTGAAGGGCCGGGAGATTGTGCACAGTGATCTCAATGCCGTGATCGATCTGCGCAAGGCCGAGTTGCCTGCAGGGTTCATGTGTCTTGATGAGGATGGCAAGCCGCTGGCGGTATGCGGGGACCGCAAACAGTCGTTCCGCGAATTTACAGTGATCTTCCAGGACGAATCCGGCGCGGTGCAGGCGTTTACGGAGTTTGATGCGCCTGAGGGCGCGCCGCCGGCTGCCCAAGCGCTGGCGCGCTCGTTGCACGGCGTACGCGACGGTTTTGCCATCAACTATGGCACGTCAGGTGCTGGCGCCGAAGTGTTGGCAAATCGCAAGGGCCTTGGCCCAGTGAAAAACTGCAAGGAATGCCAGATGGAGGAATTTTTCCTCTCGTCATGGGTGGTGGGTGATCCGGCGATGATCGTCGACAAGCCGGCGAACATGCAGGCGCCGGGGCAAGCTTTTGCCGGGCAGGCGGCGAGCCGGGTGTACTTCCCCGACGATCCGTCGAACGTCTATCACAGTTATCTCAACGACCGGGTGGTGATCCGCAACCTGCACGCGGGGCCGAAGGAACATCATGTCTTTCATCTGCACGCCCATCAATGGCTGCAGACACAGGCCAATCCACGCTCGCCCTATCTGGACAGCCAGACCATCGGGCCCGGCGGCGCCTATAGCTATGAAATTGCATATGGCGGCAGCGGTAACCGCAACAAGACGGCCGGAGATTCAATTTTTCACTGCCATTTCTATCCGCATTTTGCGCAGGGCATGTGGGCGCTTTGGCGGGTGCATGACACGTTTGAGGCGGGCACCGTGCTTGATGAGAAGGGCAGGCCTGTGGAGGGCGCCCGTGCACTGCCGGATGGTGAAATTGAAACGGGCACGCCCATTCCGGCGCTGGTTCCGCTCCCCGATGTGCCGATGGCGCCGTTGCCCGGCAAGGTCGTGATCGCCAAGGGGCAGATCGATTCCGTGTCGGGCGATTATCCCGGCTATCCCTTTTACTATCCTGCCAAGGCAGGCAACCGGCCGCCGCCGGCACCGATGGACATCACGCATACCGGCGGACTTGATCGGCATATCGTTGTGGATGGCACGATCATAGACCGGATTGGCGATGCGCCGGCCAACCTCGTCAAGGACTATGACAAGCTGAAGGTGGCCTATCTGCCGGAGAACGGCACGCTGCTCGAACTCGCCGCGATGCAGTTTCATCGGCAACCGTTTTACAACACGACGCTGCCGAGTGGTGCTGCGGCACGCTTCCTTATAAACGGCCGAAAAGAGCAGCACGGCGCGCCGTTTGCTGACCCATGTCGGCCGGCGGATGGCTGGTCCGGCTCCACGCGGAAATTCCAGATTTCAGCCTTTCAATATGACATGGTGCTCAACAAGAAGGGCTGGCACTTCCCGCAGGCGCGCATCCTTTCCTTGAACGAGGATGTGGAGCCAACGCTGGATGGCACGCGGCTGCCTCAGCCGTTGTTCTTCCGCGTGGCATCGGGTGACTGTGTGGAGGTGGAACACACCAACGTGGTGCCCAAGAAGATGGTGCGCGATGCGTTCCAGCTTCAGGTTCCCACCGACATCATCGGCCAGCATATCCATCTGGTAAAGTTCGACGTGCAGGCGTCGGATGGCGGCGCAAACGGTTTCAACTATGAGGACGGCACGCCGGCGGCGCAGGAAGTGGTGGCGCGCATCAAGGCGATCCGCAAATACAATAGCTGCGACCCCGGCGTGATTGATCCCGCGGTTCTTGAACAACGGGCAATGCGGCTGCCAGGTGATATGCGCACGGCCACCGATCAATGCCCGATTGCCGAGCCGCACCCATGGTATCCGAGCCGCTCGGAATGGATCGGCGGGCAGATTACCATGCAGCGCTGGTTTGCCGATCCGCAGGAGGCCGCCCCGCGCGGCGGCGGCAAGACCTTCGACAAGACGCTCGAAACCGTGTTCACCCATGATCATTTCGGTGCGTCCAACCATCAGCAGGTCGGGCTCTATGCCGGGCTGATCGTCGAGCCCAAAGGCAGCAGATGGTTTGATGACGTCAAGGGCAATGGCCAGCTGGTCGAGCTGGGCACGCGCGCCGACGGCGGGCCGACGAGCTGGAAATCGATGGTATTGAGCGCTGACTCCAAGCAGAATTTCCGCGAATTTGCACTGGAATTTCAGGATTTTCAGCTAGCCTATTCGCAGAAGGACCGTTTTGTGCGGCAGCCCGATGGCAGCCTTATTCCGGTCAACGGGCTGAACATGCCGCATCAAGTGGCAGATGCTGCGAGCGGTGACTATTCGGGCACAAGTCTGCCGAAGCTGGTCAAGCATGAGTGGATGGGCGGGGGTGGCTGCGGCCCTGTGCCGGTCCCCTGTGCGCCCGAAATTGTGTCCAGCGATGATGTGGGGGTGATGAGCATCAACTACCGCTCCGAGCCGCTTCCCACGCGCTTGGCCAGCGCATCGGGCGCGGCGCCAGCAGCCGGGATGTCCGGTGATCTGGCCCATGCCTTCCGCTCGATTCCGCGCAGCGACACGAGCCTCAACCAGGCGATTTCCAGCTATCCGCTGGTCGGCGGTGTCAGCCGGCCATCCTGGCCGGTGCCATCACCGGGGATGAAGGCCAATGATCCCTTCACGCCGATGCTGGAGATGATGGAGCGCGAGCCGTTCCGCATCCGTCTGCTGGCGGGCGCGCATGAGCATGAGCACAGCTTCACGATCAACGGGCTGACCTGGCTGAATGCCCCGCATGAGCCGGATTCGGGTTATCGCAGCTTTGTCGGCACCGCACTTTCGGAGCATTTCGAATTTGAAGGTGCGCTGGATATTCCCAGCGCAAGGGCGAAAAGCGGCAAATTCAAGCAACTTGACCATCTCTACCGGGTAGGTGCGGCCATTGAGGATGTCTGGTACGGCAATTGGGGGCTGATCCGCACCTACCGTGCCGAAGCGCGGCCCGACTGGCTGCCGACGCTGGAAACCGCAGCGCAATTCGCCAGCGGCAATGTGCGCGCGGGCGCGCTTGAGGCAGCGGTCAATGCCAAAAGACAGGCCGTATCTTCGCAACCTCCTTAGATCAGGCCGCTGACTCCGGACGATCTGGCCGGGCTTGTGAAGGCGGCCGGCACGCTTGCCGAGAAGTTGCTTGCGGAGGCAGCACAGTCGGGCCTCGATGTGCAGCCAGCAATCGCGGCGATGAGCGAGGTGAAGCAGTGCTATCCCGATGAGCAAAAAGCCGAGGGCGACACATTTGCGACCACGGTGGCGCAGCGCAAGATCGACCAGCTGACTGGTGGCCGGTTGCTGCGCATGGCCCGCCAGCCACAGACGGCGCGCAGGCTCAACCAGACGAAGCTGACCAATAAGCTTTCCCCGGAAGCCTATCAGCGGGCGCTTGATGAAGCGGCGTATCAAGAGCTGGTCGAGACGCTTCAGGGGCTGCAGTTTGACGCCATTTCGTATCTGGCGACTCCGAACACTCTGGTTGATGGTCGTGAACCGGCGCTTGCCAGTGGGCAGCTGGACCTGCTGCGGGCTGCCGCCGCTCCAACCGCCGCGCAGCGCCGGAGCCTTGTGGATCTTGACCGGCTGCGGGACAGCATACCCCGGCTGGTCAATCTTGCCGACCCGCAGTCGATGCCAGTGTTTCCGGCGAAGTCGTTGATGCGATATCTCTGGGTCACGGCAATCGACGACAAAACGGCTCTTGCTGACGGCGCGATCGTCTATCATCGCTTCCCGGCCAACGCGACCGTGTTCCGCAATCCTTCGAAGAATAGCGTCGATCGCTGGTCACAGGTGCGCGATACCACCGGCCTGCTTTATGTGCGGACCACAGATCTGGTGACCGGCACACACAAACTGCGGCCAGACCGGAAAGTGGAGCCGTTGATTTTGCATGCGCGCGCTGGCGAATGCATCAAGGTGTTCCTCTCAAACAGCATCACCCATCCGGGAGAGCGCAACAATTTCTCCAATCTGCCCAACACGCAGGCGTTCAACATCAACGAATTGCCAACGACCGAGCGGGTGGGCATCCATGCCCAGTCGCTGCGCAAGCATGTCGGCATGCACGATGGCATCAATGTCGGGCGCAATCCGGTGCAGACCGTTCTCCCCGGCCAATCGCGCATTTACGAATGGTATGCAGGGGTACTGAAGGATGCAGCATCGTCGAACGAGCATCGGCCGATCGAGCTCGGCGCCCTCAATCTGATGCCAGCCGATCCGGTGAAGCAAAGCGGCAAGGGGCTGTTTGGTGCCATCATCATCCAGCCGCCGCGCGCATTCTGGGGCTATGACTGGACGCCACCGGAGCCACACAGCGGAGGAAATTCGCCGCTGCTCACTCGCGCTTCGCTAGCCGTTTTCAATGGCCGGCAGGGCTACCGCGACTTTGTGCTGGTGGGCCAGAATGACGCCAATTTCCAGCTCACAGGCACACGGAGCCGCTCGCAGGGGCGCTTTGACAATTTGGCTGGCATGGGCTCGCTGACAGCAACAAGAACCGATCTTGCAGCGTTGCTTCGGCCCAATTTGGCAGAGCTTCAAGGCCTGACTCGGCGGCTGCCGCAGCTCAGCTTGCGGCCGGTGGCCTTTGATGAGCCGGTGCGGCGTGTGGCGCAGTGTGTTGGCGGTGAGAACGATCTGCTTCCGGCCATGTGCCCCGTCGAGGATGAAGAGACCGACGCCGTCGATGCCGGCCACAAGGCCTTCAACTATCGCAGCGAGGCCGGCTGGATGCGGCGCGTGCATTCCGCCGCCATGCCGCGGGCGATGGTGATGGCGCAGCGCCAGCATGATCTGCTGAGCGATGGTTTCACTTCGCCAGGCGGTGCCCCTGCCGGGGCCAACCAGACCCCGCGTTTCTGCGCCATGCCGGGCGATGATGTGCGGGTGCGGGTGCTGTTCCCCAACGGCCATGGTCGCAATCACGTGATCGAGGTGGCGGGTCACCAATGGGACGACCAGCCGTTCACTGCCGGCTCGGCACGTATAGCCAGCGACGATCTGAGCGAATGGCGCGGCACGCGCGATGTTGTTGGGCCGGGCAGCAACTGGAACCTGCTGCTGCGGCACGGTGCTGGCGGCACCAACGCGGTGCGCGGCGATTATGCCATCCGCGACCTCTACAGCTGGGGCTTTGATGGCGGCCTTTGGGCAGTGCTGCGGGTGGACGGCACATGCGGCTGATGGGTTCGCTGACGCTGACGCTGGCCCTGGCGCTGGCCCTGGCGGGGGTGCCGGCAGCGGGGCAGGAACCTCGGCTGACGGTGACCGCTGCAAGCGGCAGCACGATCCAGACCGGCGGGCCAATCCGGCTTGCGGTGGAGACGGCGCGCCGATCGGCTGGCGGGGTGGAGGCTCAACCGCCGCAGGCCTGGATCGATTATGCCGAAACCATGACGCCTGAAGCGGGGCGCTGCGAAGCGCGCGCCGAGCGGCTGGGAAACGCGGGCGTGTTTGAACAGGCAGCGCGCGAGTTCAACAGCACCCATGTCGCCACGCTGTCGAACACCGGCGGACTGCATGTGCTCGATCCCCGCAACGGAATTCGCGGCGCTCGCTCGCTGGCGCATCTGGAGCTTGGTGGCGCGCCGTCAGACTGGCTATGGCAAGAAAGCCGGGGGCTGATCTGGGTGGCCCTGCCCGACCAGCAATCGGTGGTGGCAGTGGATGTAGGGCGCTGGCGCATTGTCGAGCGTCATAGCGAGCTGGGTGCCGTGCAAGCACTGCTTTCGCATGATGGGGATGATGTTCTGGCGCTGGCTGGAAACGGCGTCGTGCGCATCGCCAATGGCAAGGCCGAGCTGGTGCCGGGAACCGAAGGGGCCATAAGCATGGCCAGTGGACGAGAGGCAGAGTTCTGGAGCCTCGGATCAAACCAGACGCGCCTGCATGGCCCGGGCGGCGATATCGTTGTTGATCAAGGCATCAGGGCTGCTGTCTGGTCCAATCGGGCAGACCGGCTGGTTGCTGTCACGAACGATGGGGAAATGATCCGGATTGCTCGAAGCGGCGCGCTGTCTCCCATCACTGGCTCGCCTCGTGACCCGGCGCTAGACCGAATATGGCTCTCGCCATCGGGCGACGTTGCGGTTGCCTGGGCTCGTGGTGGCCGCGCGCTCAACGTCGTCAACCTTGTTTCTGGACGGCTGGCACGAACTATTGCCGTTGATGAGCAGATACTGGCGCTCGACGCGTCCGACAGCTTTGTGTTCGTGCGCGTGGCCGGGCGCGGCGAGACCATGGTGCTGCCGATTGCAGCTCTCGTGGATGGCAACACCGGGCCGCGCTGGATTGCTGGGGGTGAGGCACCGGTTTTGGCGGCGGCGCCAGGCGGAGGAAATGCCGCCTTGTCTGCCACCGCCTCCGGCCTTGCCTCCTGGGTGGATGGCGCCAACAACCTTTTGTATTTTTATCATGAGGGGATGAACATTCCTTCCGGCACCATTAGCTTCCCCGGTGAGGCGCCGGACCGGCTGTTGTTGGTCGGGCCGCTGGTGCGTGAGTTGGCACCTGGGCGTTTTGGCACAGATTTTCTGCTGGAAAGGCCTGGCCGCTATGTGGCCGTGGTGAATGGCATGCAGCCCCGCTACACTGTCTGCACCGAATTTGTCGTGGCTGGAAAGCCAATCCTTGAGCCGGGAGAAATGTCCGTAAAGCTGCGCTCGCTGGAAGGGCCGGAGACGGTTTCGCGGGGGGACTCTTTGGCGGTTCGCTTTGCATTTGAGGAAGGCTTCGAGCTTGCACCAACCGCCACGCCTGGGCTTCTTGCGATGAACGTGAGCGGCACAGGCCCTCAGCAGCGGATTTCATCCCGGCCGGACGGGGCGCGGGCCTTTGTTGCCAATCTGCGATTCGATCGGCCAGGCACATATCTGGTGATGCCGGACCCGGTAACCCTGCCCGGGCGGCTTTCGGGTCGTCCGGTACTGACCATCGAGGTGACGCCATGAGGGGTCTTGTCAAAGCCCTTCTGACATTCCGCGCGGCAATGCTGCTGATAGCCGGCCTGTCTGCCGGGGCGGCATCGGCGGCAATGCCGTCTGTTCTGGCTACGCCAACGCAGGATCAGACAGGCGCGCGCTCGAACCTTGCCAATGTGCTGAAGGGGCGCGTTACCGTGCTCCATTTCATGTACCCGTCGTGCCTGACCTTTTGCCCGCTTTCCGGCGCGGTGCTGGCCCAAACCCAAAAGCTTTTGGGCAAGGGCGCGGCTGCAGACTATCAGATCGTTTCGATCTCCATCATGCCGAGCCAGACAACGCCGTTGCGGCTTTCGCAATGGCTTGATGAGCACGGCGCGGGCGATGGCTGGAATGCCTTCTATGTCAGCCAGCAGCATGTCGTGCCGCTGATGCGCTATTACGGCGAGACGACTACGGACGTGATCCTTCATTCCTCCCAGATGCTGCTCCTGAACGAGCGCGGGCAAATTGTCCGCCGATTTGATGAGATGCCGGAAGCAACAACACTGGCAGGGGCCATTCGCGCGGCGAGCCTTCGCCGGTGAAATCAGCGATATGGGGCTTGCTGCTGGCCCTTGTTTCACTGTCGTTTGCAGCAGCGCCGCCGCCTTCTGCGAGGCAAGGCCGCAATCTCTATATAACTCCGGCGCCCGGTACGCAGGCATGCGCTTCCTGCCATGGCCTCGGCGGGCAGGGCGGGTATGAGGGCGGCATCACCATTCCATCGCTTTTCACCGACCTGACACCGGGCGCCATCTGCGCTGCCGTGCGGGACGGCAAAGCTGGCGATGGCCGCAGACTGTCCGTGTTGATGCCGCGACGCGAGGTTTCGGATAAGGATTGTCTGGCACTGTGGTCGTACCTTTCCGATGCGGATTCCGCACCCGTTCCGGGCTTGTCAGACCAGTTGTTCGTTGTTGAGATAGAAGCCAATGGCGGCATGCTGGCTCGCTTGGAGCGGCAGTTGTCTGTCGCGTTTGAAGCAGTAAACGCACAGGGCGGCGTGTATGGCCGTGCACTTGAAGCACGAATTGGCGGCGATGCGCCGCTTCGAATCTCGTTGGCGCCGACTCAACAGCAAAACGTATCCAGCCTCGAAATTACTCTGGCAGTCGACACCGACACAGCCGCTTCGCGCGCCATTGAAACAAGCATTGACGTCGAACGCGAGATTCTGCTTGGCGAGATTGCGCGATCTGGCCTCACCGCCGTTGTCTGGATGGCGGAAGAGGGGCGCGCTGATGTGGCCTTGGCGGCCAGGCGCCATGATCTGAAGCTGGTTCTACCAGAGGCTTGCGGTCAAGTTGACGTTGCGCTTGTTCTGGCCTCGGCAACGGTCGAAGTGCCCGAAGCCTGCGTTGCGCATGCCAAGGCCTATGTCTTGTTGCGATCGGTTCCGGTGCCTTCGCTTTTGGCCGTCTTCGCGCGCCGCCCGTCTGCGTTGTCAGTCGAAATGGTGGCGCCGGTGCCCGCAGACCTCTCGCTTGTTGCCGATCTGCTGGCCCGCATCACAATCGGCACCGCAACCGAACTCGGCCCGCACACCAGTGAGCGCCGGCTGCTCATGGCTTTTGACAGCGCCTGGAACAGCGTTGCGCAAAGCCGCGAAACATTGTTTTCGGGTATAAGCGTGCAGGCCATCAGCCTTCCTGCGCTGGAGCCAACCCAGCCTCCTCGATGGATCATGGAGTGAAAAAGCGGCTCATCAGGACAATATGCTTTCGAGAAGAAATCACCGCTCGGCGCCGGCGTTCACCCGAGCTCTGGCAGGAGGAACGATATCGCCACGCCGAGCATCACCAGCGCAAAGGCGCGGCGGACAATCTGTGTGCGGGATGGATCATTCAACCACATCTGGGCCTGACTGCCTGCCACGACGATGCCGATGTGAATCAGCGTGGCAATCGTAGCGCTGATCAACGCTAGCAGCATCGCGCTCCCTAACTGCAGCGTGTCGCCGTTCAGAAATTGCGGCGCCACCACCATAAAGAAAATATAGGCTTTGGGATTGAGCAGGTTGATCAAGCCGCCCGTGAAGAAAGCCCTCCGCGCCGTTCGGTCCGAAGGCAGCGGCGCTGCGGGCTTCACGGTGCCTCGCCAGGCGTCGACCGCCAACCAGATCATCATGGCCGCACCTGTCAGGCGCAGGGCCGTCCACAGGCGCGGTTCGGCATCCAGCAAGGCCGCAAGCCCCAGCGCCGCCAGCATCCCGTTGGCCAGCAACCCAAGCGCGATGCCGACAACCGCCGCCAGCCCGGCGCGCCGGCCTTCGGTGGCCGAAAGGCCGGCCAGCCAAGCCATGTTGGGGCCGGGCGTAAGCTCGATCAGCAACACAGCCAGTGCAAAGCCTATGATGTCCACCGCCGCGCCCGTCGCTAAACGGCCATGCCCACCAGCCGGCCGATGCCGGCGGTGAGCCCCATGGCAAGCGCTCCCCAAAACACCACGCGAACCACCGGCTTCAGCATCGCCGCGCCGCCGGCTCGTGCGCCGACCGCCCCAAGCAGCGCCAAAAACAAGATGGAACCGGCCGCTTCGCCCGCCACCATCCAGCCCATCGGCAGCACTGCAGCCAGCACCAACGGCAGGGCTGCACCCACCGTGAAGGTGCCGGCTGATGCCAGCGCCGCCAGCACTGGCTGTGCCGCAGTTGTGGACGTGATGTGGAGTTCGTCGCGTGCATGAGCGCCAATGGCATCATGCGCCATCATCTGGCTGGCCACACGCGCAGCGGTTGCCGCGTCCACCCCACGCGACGCATAGATCGCCGCCAGCTCCTGAAGCTCATGATCAGGATCGGCGGCCAGTTCCGCCCGCTCGCGCGCGAGATCGGCCGCTTCCGTGTCTGATTGGCTGCTGACCGACACATATTCACCCGCCGCCATCGACATGGCACCTGCCACCAGCCCGGCCACCCCGGCCACCAGCAGCGCCTGTCTATCGGCACCCGACGCCGCGACACCCAGAATCAAGCTGGCGGTCGATACAATGCCGTCATTGGCGCCCAGCACGGCGGCGCGCAGCCAGCCGATACGAGCAACAAGGTGGGCTTCAACATGTGGTCTCATGTGCTTTGGCTTCTCCACGATCTTTGCATTCGCTGCGCTTGCCGTCGGCAGATGCAAAAAGCTCAAGATGGCTCTCTATTGAATTGGCAGACCAGCCTGATGCCCGCCGAGATGATTTGCACCGTCGTCGCAGGATCGAAACCTTCTGCAAGCCGGCAAGTGTTAAACCTTTTTAGTTGTCGCCTTGCTTGGTTGCCGGACGAACAACATGAATCGGGCGAGCGGCCATTTGAACAGGATCAGATACCCCACGTGCAAGGCAACGAAGCCAATCAGAAAATTGGCAAACAGTTCATGAACCTCGCCAAGCAGCCCCTCTTCATCATCATCTTCGCGCTCACCGACACCCTCACTGCCAGCAAACAGATATTGAGAAAGTGGCATGCTGGCGCTTCTGGCTTCCAACGATTGCAGGGTCTCGCCCCGATCCATCAGGATACCAGTGGTTGTAACCCCAGCAGAGCGAAAGCGATCCCCAGAAGCAATGTGCGGCTGATGGCGGGATGCGTGGTGATGGTGCCGAGTTCAAGATCATGGAACTTCGGGTAAAAGCGCTGGAGGCCAAGCGCGCCAGAGCCAGACATGGCCATCAAAAGGCGAAGGGTGATAAGGGTGGCAACGCCATAGCCGAGCAATTGATGAAGCGGCTCGGCGTCTTCGGCCAGATAGGCAGCGGTGGCCAGAAGAGCGATCAGGGCGTGCCAAACGCGTAATTTTTTCATGAGCGTCATCTCCAGTCCACATTGATCGGCCGGCCCGACCAAGCAAGCTTCCGAAGCCGTGGACAGAATTTCGGCCCACCGACGAAATGACGCCGTACCCGCCTAACCTGTCATTGGGCTGACAGACGTCCAACGCCAGCGCGGACCCTGCCAGAGGCACAAAGTCAGCGAAGTCTGCAGCCAGCGAACTGCAGGGCTAGCGCCGTAGAGCCGTGATCGAACGCATGTGTGCTTGTCATTGCCCGGTGGCCATGAGCTGACATTCTGCTACCGGCGCAGATCTTGGAACTCCGCTGTTCTGACTGTTCCCCGTCAGCACTCATGGCACAGATTTGAGGTTGTGATTTAAGGAGGGTTGGGTCTTCGT
>JBBSPR010000029.1:0-17683 GCA_038258615.1 Sphingomonadales bacterium | reverse complement strand
TGCCCCCTGCACCCCTGATGTGGGGGGCGAAGTATACGAAGTTGACACGAAACGCGGTTTTTTTTGGGGCAGCCGCAGCGACAGTTTCAGAAGCGGAACAATGGCGCAAAACTGGCGTGTAGGACAGGCTGGAGACTGCAGGGGACCTTCCCTTGGCCCGGCCGCCCGGCTAGCGTGCCGCGATGCGCACAGCCCTGCTCCTTTTCGCCCTTCTCTCCACCCCTGCCGCGGCGCAAAGCCCGGCTGCCCTGAAGATGGCGCATGACAATATTGCCAATGATTACAAGCAGATCGTGGCAGAGGTCGTGCAACTGACCGAAATTCCGGCACCGCCCTTCAAGGAAACGGCGCGGGCGGCGCGATATGCCGAGATGATGAAGGCGGTCGGGCTGCAGGACGTGACGATCGATGCGGTCGGCAACATCACTGCGGTCCGGCCGGGCAAGGACCGGAGCGCCAGGGCGCTGGTCGTCTCGGCGCATCTCGATACCGTCTTTCCCGAGGGCACGCCGATCAACGTGCGCCGCGAAGGTACCACGCTGCATGCGCCGGGCATCGGCGATGACACGATCGGACTGGCGTCGATGCTCGCCTGGGTGCGGGCACTCGATGCGGCGAAGATCGAGACGCGCCGCGATATCCTGTTTGTCGCCACTGTGGGTGAGGAGGGGCAGGGCGATCTGCGCGGCGTGAAGCATTTGTTCACCGAGAATCCGCTCAAGACGCGCATCGCCGATTTCATCAGCTTCGATGGCAGCGGCGTCAACGGCATCACCAATGGCGGGGTCGGTTCGAAGCGCTACAGCGTGACCTTCAAGGGCCCCGGCGGGCACAGCTATGGCGCCTTCGGCATCGTCAACCCGATGGTGGCGATGGCGAGCGCCGTAACGGGGCTTTATGCCATCACCACGCCGACCGACATCAAGACCACCTATGCTGCCAGCACGGTAAGCGGCGGCACTTCGGTCAACTCGATCCCGAATGCGATCACAATGGAGTTCGACATGCGGTCGCGCTCGCCGGCCAATCTGGCGGCGCTGGAGAAGCAGCTTCTGGGAGTGATCGACGCTTCGGTTGCAGCGGAGAACAGCGCGCGCAACACGCGCTTCGGCAGCATCAGCGCCGAGCCGAAGCTGATCGGCGACCGGCCGGCGGGCGAAACGCCGGCGACGGACCCGCTGGTGAAGGCGGCGCAGGCCACCCTCGCCCGCAACGGCTACAAGGCCGATCTGGGCGCCTCGTCCACCGACAGCAACATCCCGATCAGCCTCGGCATTCCCGCGATCACGCTGGGCGCGGGTGCCGGCGGCGGCCGTGCCCATGCGCTCGACGAGTTCATCAGCATCGAGGAAGCGCCGTTCGTAAAGGGCATCCAGAACGGCCTGGACGTGGTCCTCGCCGCAGTCGCAGTGAACCGCAACTAAGGGGTCTGGGGCCCGAGGCCCCAGCCGCCGGAGGCTTTCTTTCTTCCCCTTCCCGGCCTAGCTTCTCCCCATGCGCCGCCGTGAGCTTCGTCTGGCCCTGGTCTGCTATGGCGGGGTGAGCCTGGCGGTCTACATGCATGGGATCACCAAGGAGGTGTGGAAGCTCAGCCGCGCCTCGATGCGGCGGCATCATGCCCAGCCGGAGATGCTGCCGCCGGCGGATGACAGCGAGGCGGTGTATGGGGCGCTGCTGGCCGCACTGGCACCGCAGGTCGATCTGAGCGTGACGACCGACATCATTGCCGGTGCCTCGGCGGGTGGGATCAACGGCATCCTGCTGGCGCAGGCGATCGCGTCCGGACAGAGCATGGAGCCGCTGCGGGGGCTGTGGCTCGAGGGTGCCGACAGCGATCGGCTGCTCGACCCGGCGGGGGCGTCGGGCAGCTAGTCCAAGCTGTGGGCAATGCCGCTGATCGCCTGGACCAACCGCCACGGATTGGGTCTGGACGAAATGGATGAGCCCGAGGTGCGCGCCGAAGCGGCGGCGAAGCTCTCCCGGCTGATGCGCTCGCGCTGGTTCACGCCGCCGTTTTCGGGGGCGGAATTCAGCGGCCTGCTGCTCGATGCGCTGGCGGCGATGGCGGAAACCGCGCCGACGCCACCGCTGCTGCCCGACCAGCAGCCGCTCGACCTGTTCGTGACGGTGACCGATTATCATGGCTCGGCGGTGCGACTGGCGCTGCACAGCCCGGCGGAGATTTCCGAAACCGAACATCGGCTGATCCTGGGCTTCCAGAGTGCCGGTGCCGGGCCGGACGGGGCGCGGCAGCTGGCGGATGCGCCGGCGCTGGCGTTTGCGGCGCGGGCGACGGCATCCTTTCCCGGCGCGTTCCCGCCGGCGGGGATCGGCGAGATGGATGCGGTGCTGGCGGCGCGTGGCGAGGAATGGCCGGGGCGGGCAGATTTTCTGGCGAGCGCGTTCCCGCGGCATGCCGACCCCGAGACGGTGACGCTGATCGACGGCTCGGTGATCAATGGCCGGCCGTTCGGCCCGGCGATCGAGGCGCTGGGGCACCACCGCGCGCACCGCGAGGTCGACCGGCGGTTCGTCTATGTCGATCCGCGGCCGGGAATGCATGCCGAGCGGATGGCCGATGGGCGCTCGCCGGGCTTTTTCGCCACGATTCTGCGCAGTCTGGCGGATATTCCGCGCCAGCAGCCGATCAACGACAGCCTGGCCACGATCGAAGCGCTTTCGGCGCGGGTGCGGCGGCTGCGCGCGGTGACCGAGGGGATGGCCCCGCAAGTGGAAGCGGCGATCGAGGCGGCGGTGGGGCGGCGGTTCTTCCTGTTTGCCATCACGCCCGAACGGCTGGCCGAGTGGCGGAGCAAGGCGCAGACCGAGGCGGCGACGCGTGCCGGCTTCACCTATGCCAGCTATGCGCAGCTGAAGCTGGCGCGGCTGACCGAATCGCTGTCGCAGTTGCTGGCATCCTTGGGGGCGGGGGTGGCGGAGCCGCTGCGGCTGCGGCTGGTGGCGCATCTGCATGCCGAAGGGCTCGACCAGCCGGCGCAGGCGCTGGGCAAGAATGGCGCTGCCTCGCCGTTCGTGATGCTGCTGCGGACGTTCGACATCGAATTCCGGATCCGGCGGCTGCGCTTCGTGATCCGCCGGATCAACGCGCTGGTGGCGGCCGGGCTGAAGCCGGCGGCGCTTGCGCCGGTGGAAGCGCTCAAGGCCGGGCTCTACGGGCTGATCGACACGCATCTCGGCCGCCCCAACCCGGCGCGGCTGGCGGCGCATCCCGCGTTGGCGGGCTCGGACCTGGCCGACCCGGCAGCAGCACTCGATGCGATCGGCGAGGCGCTGGACCTGAAGGCGCTCGACACCGAATCGGATCGCAACATCTGCGCACTGTTTGCCCAGCCGATGCCGCGCGCGATCCGGCGCAACTTGCTCAACGCCTATCTGGGCTTTCCGCTCTACGACATCGCGACGCTGCCGCTGCTGGCGGGGGACGGGTCGGACGAGTTCGACGAGATCAAGGTCGATCGGCTGTCGCCGCTCGATGCGCCGGCGCTTGCTGCTGCCGGCGGCACCCGGCTCAAGGGCGCGCGGCTCAATGCCTTTGGCGCCTTTTTCAGCCAGGCCTACCGCGAGCATGATTATCTATGGGGGCGGCTGCACGCTGCCGAGCGGCTGATCGACATCACCGCCTCGACATTGCCGGAAGATCGCCGGCTGCCGGATGCGCAGGTCATCGCCATAAAGCGCAAGGCCTTTGCGTCGATCATCGAAGCGGAGCGGCCGAGATTGCCCCGGATTGCGGCGGTGTTTTCTGCCCTCGACCGGCTGCTGGAAAGCTCAGCCGGCCATGGCGATTGATGCGCGCCGGCGCATGGCCGCACCAACGATCCCGAAGCCGGCGATCAGCATCACCCAGGTGCCGGGCTCCGGCACCGCCGGCATTTCAACCGGCGCCACCCCGCCGATGCCGATGGTCAGGCCGTGCCAGGCTTCCGACGTGTCCGTGAAGCTCACACTGTCGAATGTGCCGACAAAGCGCAGGATGCCATGCACTTCTCCCGAGCCGACAAAGCTGTTGCCCGCGCCGAGCGAGAAGGTGCCCTGTCCCCAAAAGCCCCGGCCTTCGCTGATCTTTTCGAATGGCTGGGTGAAGACCGCCGAGTTTCCGTTCCAGCTCACAAAGGCAATATAGGGATCGGTAATCGCCTTGCCGAAGGTGATCGTCTTGGTACCGCCCGTGCTCAACGCGATTATTTCCGAAGCCGGGGGCGCGTTTTCAACGATCCCGCTGGTGTAGGGTGCCGGGCTGCCCTCGGTCCAATAGTTGGTGCCAGTCCCGGTCTGGACGAAGAACAGCGATTCGCCACTCGTCGAAAAGCCCACGTCAATGGTCTCGGCACCACTGGTGATCTGCCCGCTGGCCGTGGTGGCCGTGGAGGATTGCCAATCGGTCCACGCGACGGTGACCGCCTGGGCAGCGGTGGACACCAGAACGGACGCAAGCACGGCCGCGATCGCAACCACAGAATTCATCACGCGCATCCATAATCCCCCTGCTGCTGGCGCGTCGCGAAGACCACCAAGCTTAACCTTTGATTAGCGTAATATAAGTTGTTCACAAAGCGAAGCGGATTCCGGCAACGATGGTGCAGAGGCTGGGGTCCGGACAGGGGCGCAGATCAGGGCAACGCACGGGCAGGAGGGCGGGCGCCGCGCAGCCGCCGCAGATGATGGATGATGATCCACATGCCAAAGAAGGTCGGCACCGCCCATATGGCGGGGTTGAAGGCATGGCTGGGGAACATGTCCACCAGCCCGACCGACAGAAACGCGGTATAGGCGGCGATCCCGCACGCCACCATTGCCTTCAGATGCTCGGGGACATAGTCGGCGCGGCCGACCCGGGGCTTGAGCATGTAGTGGAGATAGGTCGTCGAGGTGCCGAAGCCGATGAGCGAGATGCCGATCATCAGCGGCTGGCCGAGGATGATGCCATGGACGAGGCAATTGGCGCCGGTGACGAAGACCGCGAGTTGCAGCCCCACCATGCTCCAGTGGCGGTTGCGCTCGTGCGCCGTCTTGTTGGCGATCATCGCCAGGCCATAGCGCGTCATGCTGACAGCGAGCACCGCGAGGTAGATCATCATCCAGCCGAACAGCCCGCGGTAGAGCGGCTCGTCGGTGAGTTGCGGATGCATCGCCAGCGGCCAGATGACAGACAGCAGGCCCATGCCGAGCGCCTGGGCGCTGGCGACATAGATGGCGGCGGAGAAGACCTTGCCCCAGCGGCGGTGCGCCGGGCCGCCCTTGCGCGTGGCGACTGCCCCCCAGAAGGTGATGAGCGCAACCAGCCCTGCACCGACGTGCACTGCCAGGAACAGGTTGAACAGCCAGGGCATCGCCTGTGATTACCGGTTCCGGGCCGCAGGCTGCAAGCCCCGATCAGCCCTGTCCGGGTGCATGCTGCCTTGCACAAGCGCTGCCCCCGTGCTAGCCGCCCGGCGTCTTCGCAGAGCAGCCGCTTCGGCGAAACCGAAACCCTAACAAGCCGGAACCCGGACCCTTGGACCCTTCAACTGGCACTGCCCGCGCGAACATCGCCCAGGGCCTGTCCGGCCGCTATGCGACCGCACTTTTCGACCTGGCCGTCGAGCACAAGGCGCTGGACGGCGTTCTTGCCAGCCTCGCCACGCTGTCGGACGCGCTCGGCCGGTCGGACGAGCTGAAGGCGCTGACCACCAGCCCGATGATCAGCCGCGCGCAGGCCGCAGCGGCGGTGAAGGGGCTGGCCGCCGCGATGCAGCTCGATTCGCTCACTGGCAATTTCCTCGGCGTGCTCGCGCACAATCGCCGGCTGGCCTCGCTGCCGCACATCATTCGCGACGTGCGCGCCCTTGCCGCCGCACGGCGCGGCGAAGTGACGGCGCGCGTGACCAGCGCGCATGCACTGAGCGGCGAACAGCAGGAAGCGCTGAGGGCCAAGCTCAAGGCCGGGCTGAAGCGCGATGTTGCCCTCGATCTCACCACCGATCCCGCCATCCTCGGCGGCCTCATCGTCCGCGTCGGCTCGCGGATGATCGATTCTTCGCTTCGCACACGGCTGGGCCAGCTCGGCCAGGCACTGAAAGGCTAACCCCATGGACATCAACGCCGCCGAAATCTCGCGGGTCATCAAGGATCAGATCGCCAACTTCGGCGCCGAGGCGGAAGTCTCGGAAGTCGGCCAGGTGCTGTCGGTGGGCGATGGCATCGCCCGTGTGCACGGCCTCGACAATGTGCAGGCCGGCGAAATGGTCGAATTTCCCGGCGGCATCAAGGGCATGGCGCTCAACCTCGAAGCCGACAATGTCGGCATCGTGATCTTCGGCTCGGATGCCGCGATCAAGGAAGGCGACACCGTCAAGCGCACCGGCACGATCGTCGATGTGCCCGTCGGCCGTGGCCTGCTCGGGCGCGTGGTCGATGGCCTCGGCAACCCGATCGACGGCAAGGGCCCGCTCACCGATGTGACGCGCAGCCGCGTGGAAGTGAAGGCGCCGGGGATCATCCCGCGCAAATCGGTCAACGAGCCGATGCAGACCGGCCTCAAGGCGCTCGATGCGCTGGTGCCGGTGGGCCGTGGCCAGCGCGAGCTGATCATCGGCGATCGCCAGACCGGCAAGACTGCCGTGGTGCTCGATACCTTCATCAACCAGAAGGCGATCAACGCCGGGGATGATGAGTCGAAGAAGCTCTATTGCATCTATGTCGCCGTCGGCCAGAAGCGCTCGACCGTGGCGCAGATCGTGCGCGCGCTCGAAGAGAATGGCGCGATGGAATATTCGATCGTCGTCGCCGCCACCGCCTCGGAGCCGGCACCGCTGCAGTTCCTCGCCCCCTATACCGGCTGCACCATGGGCGAGTTCTTCCGCGACAATGGCATGCACGCCGTGATTGCCTATGACGATCTCACCAAGCAGGCAGTGGCCTATCGCCAGATGTCCCTGCTGCTGCGCCGCCCGCCGGGCCGCGAAGCCTATCCGGGCGATGTGTTCTATCTCCACTCACGGCTTCTCGAGCGCGCCGCCAAGATGAACGACGCCAACGGGGGCGGCTCGCTCACCGCACTGCCGATCATCGAGACGCAGGCCGGCGACGTGTCGGCGTACATCCCGACCAACGTGATTTCGATCACCGATGGCCAGATCTTCCTCGAAACCGAGCTGTTCTACCAGGGCGTGCGCCCCGCCATCAACGTCGGCCTGTCGGTGAGCCGCGTCGGCTCGGCGGCACAGACCAAGGCGATGAAGAAGGTGGCGGGTACCATCAAGCTCGAGCTCGCCCAGTATCGCGAGATGGCGGCGTTCGCGCAGTTCGGCTCGGATCTCGATGCCTCGACGCAGAAGCTGCTGAACCGCGGCAAGCGGCTTACCGAGCTTCTGAAGCAGGGGCAGTTCCAGCCGATGCCGTTCGAGGAGCAGGTGGTGAGCATCTTTGCCGGTGTGAACGGCTATCTCGACACCGTCGATGCGAACGCCGTGACGCGTTTCGAATCCTCGCTGCTGGCGCATGTGAAGGCCGATCATCCGGGCGTGCTCACTGACATCCGCGAGAAGAAGGATCTGAGCGCCGACACCACCGCCAAGCTGAAGGAGCTTATCGGCGCCTTCGCCAAGACCTTTGCTTAATATCCGATGCCCAGCCTCAAGGCCCTGAAAAACCGGATCGTCTCGGTCAAATCGACCCAGAAGATCACCAAGGCGATGAAGATGGTCGCCGCCGCCAAGCTGCGCCGTGCGCAGGAGGCGGCGGAAGCCGCGCGCCCCTATTCGGAGCGCATGGCGGCCGTGATGGCGAGCCTGGCAAGCCGTGTGCAGGTGGGCCCCGAATCGCCGCGGCTGCTGGCGGGCACGGGCAATAGCCAGGTGCATCTGCTCGTCATCGCCGGCTCGGAGCGCGGGCTGGCGGGCGGCTTCAACACCAACATCACGCGCGCTGCCCGCAAGTTCCTCGACGAGCTGCTGGCGCAGGGCAAGACGGTGAAGCTGCTGTTCGTGGGCAAGAAGACCCGCGCGCCCTTCCTGCGCACCCACCGCAACCTCATCATCGGCACCATCGACCAGACGCACATCAAGACCGTGCGCTTCGCCGACGCCAAGGCGATTGCCGACGACATCACCGCGCGCTTCGAAGCCGGCGAGTTCGATGTGGCGCATCTGTTCTTCTCGAAGTTCAAGTCGGCGCTCGCACAGGAGCCGACGCGACTGCAGATCATCCCGGCAGCCCTTCCCGCCGTCGCCGAGAGCAAGCCCGTGGGCGATGTGCCGGCGGCGATCGAATATGAGCCCGATGAGGAATCGATCCTTGCCGATCTGCTGCCGCGCAACCTAGCCGTGCAGGTGTTTCGCGCGCTGCTGGAGAATGCCGCCAGCGAGCAGGGCAGTCGCATGACCGCGATGGACAATGCCACCCGCAACGCCGGGGACATGATCAATCGCCTCACCATCACCTATAACCGTACCCGTCAGGCCGCCATCACCAAGGAGCTGATCGAAATCATCTCCGGCGCCGAAGCCCTTTGAGGAGCACAACCATGGCCATCACCACCAACAATGTCGGCCGCGTTACCCAGGTCATCGGCGCCGTGGTCGACGTGCAGTTCGATGGCGAGCTGCCGGCGATTCTGTCGGCACTCGAAACCCGCATCGGCGCGCTTCGCCTCGTTCTCGAAGTGGCGCAGCACCTTGGTGAGAACACCGTGCGCACCATCGCGATGGACGCCACCGATGGTCTCGTCCGCGGCCAGGAAGTGACCGACACCGGCAGCCAGATCCGCGTGCCCGTCGGCCCGGCAACGCTGGGGCGCATCCTCAACGTCATCGGCGAGCCGATCGACGAGCGTGGCCCGGTCAATGCCGAGATCACCATGCCGATCCATGCCGAAGCACCGCTGTTCACCGACCAGTCGACCGAGAGCGCGATTCTCGTGACGGGCATCAAGGTCATCGACCTGATCGCGCCTTATGCCAAGGGCGGCAAGATCGGCCTGTTCGGCGGGGCGGGCGTCGGCAAGACCGTGCTCATCCAGGAGCTCATCAACAACATCGCCAAGGGCCATGGCGGCACCAGCGTGTTCGCCGGCGTGGGTGAGCGCACCCGCGAAGGCAATGATCTCTATCATGAATTCCTCGAAGCCGGCGTCATCGCGTCGGATGCCGATGGCAACCCGATCTCGGAAGGCTCGAAGGTCGCGCTCGTGTTCGGCCAGATGAACGAGCCGCCGGGTGCCCGCGCCCGCGTCGCCCTTTCGGGCCTGACCAACGCCGAATATTTCCGCGATGTCGAAGGCCAGGACGTGCTGTTCTTCGTGGACAACATCTTCCGCTTCACCCAGGCCGGCTCGGAAGTGTCCGCGCTCCTCGGCCGCATCCCCTCGGCCGTGGGTTATCAGCCCACACTCGCCACCGACATGGGCGCGCTGCAGGAGCGCATCACCTCGACCACCAAGGGCTCGATCACCTCGGTGCAGGCGATCTACGTTCCCGCCGACGATTTGACCGATCCGGCTCCGGCCACCTCGTTCGCCCACTTGGATGCGACCACCACGCTCAGCCGCTCGATCGCCGAGCTCGGCATCTATCCGGCGGTCGATCCGCTCGATTCGACCAGCCGCGTGCTCAGCCCGCGCGTTGTGGGCGAAGAGCATTACAATGTGGCGCGCTCGGTCCAGGAAGTGCTGCAGAAGTACAAGTCGCTGCAGGACATCATCGCCATTCTCGGCATGGACGAGCTCTCGGAAGAGGACAAGCTCGTCGTCAGCCGCGCCCGCAAGATCCAGCGCTTCCTGTCGCAGCCGTTCCATGTGGCGGAAATCTTCACCGGCACGCCCGGCGTGTTCGTGAAGGTGGAAGACACGATCAAGGGCTTCAAGGCGATCGTGGCCGGCGAATATGACCATCTGCCCGAAGCCGCCTTCTACCTCGTGGGCACGATCGAAGATGCGGTCGCCAAGGCGCAGAAGCTGGCTGCGGACGCCGCCTGATGGCGACGTTCAAGTTCGAGCTCGTCTCGCCCGAGCGGATGCTGGCTTCGGCCGATGTCGCGATGGTGGTGGTGCCGGGTGCCGAGGGGGACTTCGGCGTCCTCCCCGGCCACGCGCCGCTGATGAGCACGATCCGCCCCGGCATCATCGAAGTCTATGCGACCGAAGGCTCGAGCCCATCGGCGCGCTACGAGATCGAGGGCGGCTTTGCCGAAGTGACGCCCGAGGGGCTGACGATTCTCGCCGAGGCGGTGACGGCGATTTAGGCCTCCGGCGGCTGGGGCCTCAGGCCCCAGACCCCTTCTGGTGGTCTTCGCGCATATTTACCGGTTCGGATGTGGCAACACCCCGAGAAATGGGGTCCGGGGCCTGAGGCCCCGGCCGCCGGAGGCCCCTCACTCCCAGGACAGCGGCCGCGCCACATCCTCGAGCGGCTTGCGCTCGCTTGCCAGCCCAATGAACCATGTCAGCACCGCCGCGGCCGCCATCAGCGCGGCGCCGAGCGCATAGCCGAGCAGCACCTGATCGCGCGAGCCGCTTTCGATGAGGCGCCCGAACAGCCAGGGTGCTGCCACGCCGCCGAGCCCGGTGCCCAGCGCATAGAAAATGGCGATCGACAGCGCGCGGATTTCCAGAGGAAAGCTTTCCGCTGCGGTGAGATAGGCGGCCGAGGCCGCGGCCGAGGCGAAGAAGAAGGTGACGCTCCAGCACAGCGTCTGGGTCGTGGCGTCGAGCAGCCCGGCCCGGAACGCGAGGCCGGTCGCCAGCAGCAACACCGCCGATGCGCCATAGGTGAGCATGATCATCGGCCTTCGCCCCAGCGTGTCGAAGAACCGGCCCAGCAGCAGCGGCCCCAGCACATTGCCCGCTGCAAAGGGCAGGATGTACCAGCCGACATCAGCGCCGGGAACGCTGTAAAAATCGGTCAGCAGCATCGCATAGCTGAAGAAGATGGCGTTGTAGAAGAAGGCTTGGGCGATCATCAGCGCCAGGCACCAGATGGTGCGGGAGGGATAGGTGCGCAGCAGCGCAGTAGCGACATCCGCCAGCGTTGCCGCACCGCGCTGCCGCAGCCGCACCTGCAGCGGCGGCACGGACGGCAGCCGGTGGCCTGCGGCCTCGGCCTTTGCTTCGATGTCCGACATGATCGCCTCGGCCTCGGCCTGCCGGCCGTGCAATGCCAGCCAGCGCGGGCTTTCCGGCACGAAGCGGCGAAGCCACAGGATGACCGCGCCGATCAGCGCGCCGCCGAAGAACGCCAGCCGCCAGCCGATATCGGGGGCGAAGCGCTGCGGATCGAGGAGCACGATCGACATGGCGCTGGCGAGTGCGGCCCCCACCCAGAAGCTGCCGTTGATCGCAAGATCGGTCCAGCCGCGCCGCCGCGCCGGAATGAGCTCCTGGATTGCTGAATTGATGGCGCTGTATTCACCGCCGATGCCAGCACCGGTGAGGAAGCGCGCCAGCGCGAAGCTCGGGAGATCCCAGGTGAAGGCGGTGGCGGCGGTCGCAATCAGGTAGAGGCCGAGGGTGATGCTGAACAGCCGCTTGCGGCCCCATCGGTCCGCCAGCCAGCCGAAGAACAGCGCGCCGACCACGGCACCAGCGAGATAGGCGCTGTTCGCAAGCCCGACATCGCTTGCCGAAAGCCCGAGGCTGGCGCTGCTGCGCAACCCTTCCGCGACCAGCCCGGCGATGGTGACTTCCAGCCCGTCGAGTATCCATGTGATGCCGAGCGCCATCACCACGAGCCAGTGGAAGCGGCTCCAGGGCAGCCGGTCGAGCCGGGCCGGGATGGACGCTGCGAGCGTGGAGGGGTGTTCGTCCGGGGTGATCGAATCGCTCCGTGCTGTGTCGTGTCGAAGGCGAATGTGCCCCGGCAGCGGCGGTGCCCGCAACCCTGGCCTCAGTGAACCTCTTCGCCGCCCGACACGTTGAGCGCCTCGCCGGTGACATAGACCGCGTCGCTCGATGCGAGCCAGGCGCAGGCGGCTGCGGTGTCGCTCGCCAGCCCGGGGCGGCCGAGGGGGTTTTTGGCGCGCATGTTGGCGAGATAGGCGTCCACACTCGCAAAGCCGAGCAGCTTCGAGAAATACTCGTTCTGCGCGGCCCCCAGCCCGGTCGTCACATGGTTGGGGCAGACGGCGTTGACGGTGATGCGGTGCGGCCCCAGCTCGACGGCATTGGAGCGGGTGAGGCCGACCATGCCGTGCTTGGACGCGGTGTAGGGCGCCATGTGCGGGAAGCCCGATTTGGCGGCCTGGCTGGCAATGTTGATGATCCGCCCGGCGATGCCGTCTTCGCCCGGTCCCTGCGCGATGAACTGGCGCGCCGCGGCCCTGGAGGCCAGAAACGCGCCTTTGAGGTTCACATCGAGCACCCGGTCCCAATCGTCGCCGCTGGTTTCCAGCAGCGGCTTCATCACAAAGCCGATGCCGGCGTTGTTGACCATCACGTCGATGTGCCCGAACCGCGCGACGGCGGCCGCGACGAGCGCCTCGCACTCGGCCTCCCTGGCCACGTCGCACGGCTGCACAAGCACCTGGGCGCCACGTTGTTCGAGATCGGCGACGACTTCGGCCATGTCGGCCGAGCTTGCCAGCCCCTCGCCGCCGCTGCTCACGTCCGACACCACGCAATGCGCACCTTCATCGGCAAAGCGCTGGAGGATTGCCTGGCCGAGCCCCTTGGGCCGCCCCGAGCCGGTGACGATGACGACCTTGCCCCCGAAGCGCGCCATCACGCCACCAGCAGCTCATTCGTGGTGAGGAACACCGGGGAATCGGTCCATTTTTCGAACTCGCCGGTGACTTCCTTCATCGCCGGGGTGTCGATGTCCTTCAGGAACTCGTCGATCTCGACGATGTCGATCACCTCGACATATTGGAAGGGCGGCTTCGCGTCCGAGCCGAACAGGCCGGTGACGCCGAACACGCGGAAATCCTTGATCGACATCAGCGAGCGCACATTGGGCATGTCGCGGGTCTTCGTCCATTCCTCGTAATCCGCAACTTCGACACCGGGCTTCAGGTTGAACATCACGAACATGCGCATCAGTTTTTCTCCGTTTCGAACTCTGGTCGGCGATAGGCCTGCAGCACGGCATCGAGCTTCGCCGCCATTGCCAGCAGCGTCGCTTCATCGCCGCGCCGGGCGATGAGCTGCACCGCCACCGGCAGCCCATCATGATCAACGCCCGAAGGCAAGGATAGGGCCGGCAGGCCGGCGAGATTGGCGAGTGCGGTGAAATCGGCCTGGGTGACCGGGACCGCGCCATGCGCGAACGCCGCCTGAGGAGCGGTGGGCAGCAGCAGCA
Source organism: Sphingomonadales bacterium (assembly GCA_038258615.1). GTDB lineage: Bacteria > Pseudomonadota > Alphaproteobacteria > Sphingomonadales > Sphingomonadaceae > Sandarakinorhabdus. Next base: position 4,394 of record JBBSPR010000029.1, on the reverse strand, counting down.
GACCGGCGTGCTCGAGCGCGGCGAGCACGGCGTCGCGGGCGTGGGCGACGGCGGCGACGCCAGCTGCAACGAGCGGCGAGGGTGCATTGGACCCGAAATCGAGCAGGGCGGCGAAATCCGGCGAGATGTGGCCGGCGGCGCGGTCGGCGGCGAAATGCATTGCTCCTTCGCGCGCGGCTTCGATGAAGCCGCCAAGACGGGCCTTTTTGAAGTCGATGCCCGCCAGCGGCTGCGCCTCGACGGCAAAGCCGAGCTCGCGGAGCGCAAGTTTGGCGGCTTCATAGCCGGCGCGCACCGCTGGCTCCATGGTGGCGGCATCGACATCCGCGAGGGTGCCGATCCGCGACACCGGACGCGGCGGGCCGAGCGGCATGATCACCGCCGCCACCGCCGCAAGATCGGCGACCGAGCGGGCCAGCGGGCCAATGCTGTCGAGCCGCGCGCACAGATACGCGAGGCCGCGCTCGTCGAGCAGGCCATTGGTCGGCTTGAGGCCGTAGACGCCGTTGTACGCCGCCGGGATGCGCACCGAGCCGAGCGTGTCGGTGCCGAGCGCGGCCGTGCACAGCCCGGCCGCGACGGCTGCCCCCGAGCCGCCGCTCGAACCGCCGGGGGTGCGGCCGAGGCGATGCGGGTTTTCGGTGCGGCCATGAAAGGGATTGTCGGTGGTGGCACCAAGCGCGGCCTCATGCATGTTGACATGGCCGAGGATGATGGCGCCCGCGGCGCGCAGGGCGGCGACCATGGCGGCGTCTTCGGTGGCGGGCATGGTGCGTCCCGCGACCCCGGCGGTGGTGACCAGCCCGGCGACATCGATGTTGGCCTTGACGCCGATGGTGACGCCCCGCAGAGGCAACGCCTTGCCTGCGGTGGCGCGCGCCGCAGACCGGGCAGCTTCGGTATCGACGGCGGTGAAGGCATTGATCAACGGATCGAGTTTTGCGATGCGCGCAAGCTGGTGCTCCACGACCGCCACCAGATCGGCGCTGGCAAGCTCCGCAACGCTGAGCCAGTGCATCATGGCTTGCGCTCATCGATCAGCCGGATCGGCTTTTGCCGCACGTCGATCTGTGTCGCCGCTGCGGTACCGCCCGGTGGCACCAGCGCCACCGCCACCTCCACACCGAGGCCTGCGCGGAGCAGCGCCACCAGCGGTGCCGGGTCGCCAGCGGGGTCGCGATGCTCCAGCGTCACTGTCATGCCATCACTGCGCATGTGGCAGACATATTCGCCGGTCAGCTCCGGGCGGTTTTCGATGAGTGCGCCGATCGCGTGCGGGAAGACGTTGATTCCCTTGAGCTTCACCATATTGTCCGAGCGACCCAGAAAGCCCTGGATGCGCCGGAACGGGATGCCATGGGCGTTGCTGTCGGTGCGGAAGGCCGACACATCATGGGTGTTGAAGCGGATGCACGGCGCCACATCATCCTTGTAGAGGCAGGTTACGACCATGTCCCCCTTCTGGCCCGCCGGCACAGGTGCGCCCGAATCGACGTCGCAGAGCTCGAGATATTGCGCGTCTTCCCATACATAGAGCCCGTCACGCTCGGGGCCTTCGCCGGCGATGCAGCCGGTGTCCCCGACCCCGTACCAGTCGAACGCCATGGCGCCGCCCCAGGCGTCTTCCACGCCGCGCCGGTCCTCGGTGCCGAGATGGCCGATGATCATGCGCAGTTTGATGTGCTCGCCGGGGATCAGCCCCTCCTCGCGCGCCACATCGGCGAGCTTGCGGATATAGTCGATGAAGCCCACCGCCACGGACGCGCCGAAGTCCGCCATCAGTCGCACCTGCGCCGCCGAGCGCGTCTCGATTCCGGTGCCGGCACTCATGAAGATGGCGTTGGTGAAATGCGCATAGGCCTCGCGGATGTAATGGCCGCCGTTGATCATGCCATGGCCATAGACGCTGTGGACGACGTCGCCGTCGGCCAGCCCCTGCCACAGCGCCATGCGGCCGACGAGGAGGTTGCCGACCTCGCGGCCGCGCGGGCCGAACAGCAGCACCTGCGGCTTGCCGGTGGTGCCGCTGGTGGTGTGGAGGATGGCGGGGGAGCGGCCGACGCCGCCGGGGATGCCGTGGAAATCCCCGAACGGAGGGTGGTCGCCGATCGAGGCCATGAGGTCCGACTTGTCATAGGTCGGCAGCCCGGCGATGTCGTCGAGACTGCGGATATCGCCGGGCTCGATGCCCTTCGCACCCCAGAGCCGCTGGTAGAAGGGCACTGTCCAGCCCTTCGCCATGAGCCTCGTGAATTGCGCCTCCTGGAGGGCGCGAAGCTGGTCGGCTGACATGCCCTTGTAGGTGCGCAGGAAATCGGCACCGAGGGGGTATTGCCGCAGCAACCCCGGCACATCGGCGAGGGCGGAATAGTCGGGACGGGTCATGCGGCGGTTCCACTGAGCAGGGTGAGCGGATCGGCTTCGGCCGGCGACACCGCGGCGAGGCTGTGCGCCAGCGCGAGCTTGGCGCGGTGCTGGCCGGGCGGAAGCGGGTTGGCAGGGCTGCCGAGCGTGGCGGGCACATCGATGATGCGCTGGCTGCGATCCGGCAGATCGAGGATCACCCGCTGCGGCGCCAGGGCGTTGAGATCCGGATTGCCGTCGACGGCGATCGTCAGCCGAGCGCCGAGCGCCTGCAATGCCGGATCGGCGAAATTGGCCGGCGTGAAACGGCGTGGGTCGATATGGCCATCGGTGAGCATCGCCGCGACCAGGAAGGGCAGGCAGAGCCGCGCATAGGCCGGGCTCATGTCCGGCACCCAGGGGCGGCCGACGAGACGGGCGATGAGCGGCGGCACTTCGGCATGAATTCCGGTGATGCCACCGGCGACGAAGCCTTGCAGCGCCGAGAGGACGGCATGGCTGGCCCGGCCGCTCGGCCAGGGCTTGAGGCTGATCTCGAGGATGCGCCAATGCGCGCCCAGATGCTGCAGCAGCGGTGTCGGATCACCTTGATCGAACAGCGGAAAATAGCCGAAGGGGCCAGTGAGCGCGTCCTGCGGCCCCGGCAGGCCGGCGGCGACGAGATCGACAGCGGTGATCGCTGCACGCGCGGCGACCGCCACCTGCAACGGCAGCGCCAGCGAGCCTTCGACATGCGCCTGCATTGTGCCGGCCACCTGCGCATGGGCGAGGCCCAGCACATCGCCGAAGCGGCCCTGCGGCAGGCCTGCCAGCCGCGCGCAGGCGAGGGCGGCGCCGATCAACCCCGCCGTGGCCGGGCGGAAGAATTTGAGCGGCGAGGTGGCCGCCACGCCGAGCAGGCAGGCGATCTCGACGCCGATGACCACCGCTTCGAACGCCTCTTCGCGCGCGCGCCGGCGGCTGTGCGCCACGGCATGCACCGCTGCCGTCACCACGCTCATCGCATGGACGACCGCGGGCTCGTGGACGGCATCCCATTCAAGGCAGTGGATCTGAAAACCGTTGACGAACGCGGCCCCGGCTGCCGGCAAGCGGTCCGCCCGCCCCAGCACCGGGGCCCCGTCGCCCGCACCCCAGCCGCGCGCCGTCGCCAGCACGGCATCGGCGCCGGGCGCAGTCGATCCCGCTGCCCCCACTGCCAGCGTGTCCTGGAGCAGCATCAGCGCCGCCGCGCGCACGGCGGGCGGCAGCACCAGCGGGCGTTGCACGACATCGAGGAGCGCTGCGGTCACAACCAGCGCCCCAGCAGCGCCAGCAGCGCGTCGACCGAGTCGGCTGCGTCCGCCGCCTCGGCCTCTTCCGCCGGCAGCCCGCCCCATGCGAGCAGCGTCCGCAGCTTCGCGGCATGGCCGGCGGCATCGAGCGGCGCCTCGGGATCGCCCCAGGCATCGCGCACCTCGGCAACCGTACCGCCGGCAAGCACGCGCGCGCCGAAATGCGCCGGATAGCCAGTGTCGAGATCATCGGCGCGCCGGCAGGTCACCCGCGCCCGCACCGCCGCCAGCGCCGGGTCGGTGATGGCGGCCGGCTCGAAGTCCGCCAGCGCCGGCCGTCCGCGCACCGCGACCACCGCCACGGCGTGCTGGAGCGAGAATTTCGCCTCGCCGCTGGTGCGCGGCGCGGGCCGATCGCAGAAGGTCAGTGCATCGTCGAAAGTCTCCACCACGATGGGCCCTGCCACGAGCGCGCCCGGCGGCAGTTCGAGCGCTGCGTCGATCGTCGGGTGCGCATGGCGGCAGGCGCCCCAGGGCTTGAAGCTCACCTCGCCGATCCGCCAGCCGCCCCTGTCGACCAACGCCTCCGGGCGCGGCGCGCGGCACATGGCAGCGAACAGCCCCTGCGGGCTTTCGAGGATAAAGCGCGGCCCCACCGCGCCCCCGCGCGCCAGCCGCGCATGCCAGAGCCCTGCGAGCGCCGCCTGCGCCACATGCACCGCCTTGGTCATCGCCGCCGGCTCATGGCGCACCTGC
>JBBSPR010000028.1:0-17896 GCA_038258615.1 Sphingomonadales bacterium | reverse complement strand
GATCGGTATAGGCGGTCTTGAACGCAAAGATCTGCGCATTGCGGAAGCCGCCATCGGCAGTCACCACCACCTTCGCACCCGCATCATGGATACGGTCCGAAAGTGTCTTGTCCGAAAACCCGCCGAACACCGGCGTGTAAATGATGCCGGCGCGCTTTGCGCCCTCGGTCCAGAAGATCTGCGCCGGAATATTCGGCATGTTCAGCGCAATCCTGTCGCCTGCCTTCAGCCCCAGCGCCTTCAGCGCCAGCGCGCACTTGGCCGACTCCAGCAGCAATCGGCGACGGCTGATCGGATAGCAATCGACCGGCGCCCCGCGTCCGCCATCCTCGGCCATGTCCCAGCGGTCACCCTCGAAGATCACCGCCGTCTCGGTGCCGAAGCCATTGAGCACATGCCGGTCGAGCTCGTTGAACGCCGCATTGGTGCGCCCACCCTCGAACCAGCGGAAATGCGGCGCATCATCGGCGTTGAACGCCCGGTCCCATGGCGCGAACTCGGCTCCGAGCGCGGCGGTCACCGGCGCCAGCGACTCCGCATCCCAGCCCGTCCAGCTATCCCCGTCGCGCGTCAGCCAGGCCTTGCGGCCATCCTCGAGCGTCACCAGCCAGTGCAGGTTGCGCGAGGCAATCTCGCCATGGAACGCACCCGGATCGGCCAGCACGTCCGCGCGCATCGCGTCCCAGTCCGCCCGCGTCCGCACCACGTTCGCCACCGGGCTTGCTGCCGGCACCGGCACCGGCCTGCCCTCGGGTGCACTCTTCTGCCTGTCGATCGTGTCGGTCATAAAAATCACCCGCTTCGAGAATTCTGCCACGCCGATCCGTCACGCCAAAGCACGCGAATCACGATGAAGCATTGGCATTAGACAATAACATGTCCGTTGCAAACCCTGCTCCGACAACTTAATTGCCGAAAACTGCCCCACTCCGGCAAGTTTTCACCATCTGCAATCTTATCAGAACACTTCGCGGTTCAAAACCACAGCACCCACGGTCCGCACGAGAATATAAAGGTCAAACCCCAGCGACCAGTTCTCGATATAATGAAGGTCATGCTCGAGGCGCTTGATCAGCTTGTCCTCGGTATCGGTTTCGCCCCGCCAGCCACAAACCTGTGCCCAGCCGGTGATCCCCGGCTTCACCTTGTGCCGCGCCGCATAGCTGGCCACCACTTCCGAAAACAGTCGTCCACCCGCGCGTGTCGAGGGTGCATGCGGGCGCGGCCCCACCAGGCTCATGTCTCCCTGCATCACGTTGAACAGCTGCGGCAGCTCATCGAGGCTGGTGCGGCGGATGAAGCGCCCCACCCGGGTCACCCGCGGATCCTGCTTGCTAGCCTGCTGGATCCGGTCGACCTGCCCCATGTCATGATACATCGAGCGGAATTTGTAGACCTTGAACTGCCGGTTGTTGAACCCTTCGCGCGGCTGCCGGAAAAAGATCGGCCCCGGCGAATCGATCCGGATCGCGATCGCCACCAGCAGCAGGACCGGCCAGATCAGCACCAGGATCGCCGATGTCAGCAACAGGTCCTCGGCGCGCTTCAGCAGCGCGTCCATGCCGGAGATCGGCCGCTCGAATAGCGTCATCACCGGCATTTCGCCCAGCATCACCACCGGCCGCCGCGCAAAGGCGAAGCTCGCAAGGTCGGGGGCCAGCCGAATCCGAACCGGCGTCAGCGCCAGCCGGCTGACGATCTGCTGCAGCCGCGTTTCCGCCGACCAGGGCAGCGCCACCACAACCTGATCGACCCGGCCCTCGCGGATCATCGCCATCAACGTCGTGAGGTTCCCCAGCACTTTCTGCCCGGCCGGTGCCGCCAGCACGCGGCCATCCGAGCGGTCGTCGAAAAATCCCACGAGCGAGATCGTCAACCGGCTGTTGTTGAGAACATAATTCGCAAAGCGCTCACCCTGCACGCTCGCCCCGAAAATCGCCACGCGCTGGTTGAAGGTGCCGCGGTTCTTCAGCCGCCGCACCCAGATCGTCGTCCCGCCGCGGCTTAACAGCAGCGCCGAGCCCCCGCCGGCAAACCAGGCCAGCGCCCAGGCGCGTGATACATCGTCCGATGCCTTGAGCAGGAATCCCAGCGTGATCAGGAACAGCGCCGTCATCATCCAGCTGCCCGCAATACGCCGCCAGACGATGCGCAGCGAAAATTGCGCATCAAGGTCGTAACAGCCCATCGTTTCCGCAAGCGTCGCGAACACGATCGCGCCCAACAGCACCACCCGGCCATACACAGCGCCGTCCATACCCGGCTGGGGCTCGCCCAGCAGCAGCGCCATGGCGTAGCCGGACACCAGAACGATGCCGAACTCGACAAGCCGCAGGACCACGACTGCAAGCTCGAGTGGCACCCCCGGCCGGTCTCCGTGCAGCAGATCGGCATTGGCTGCCATGGCCTTTGGCAGGGGATCCGTCACGCCGCCGCCCCGCGCACCGTGGCGAGAAAAGTCATTCGCAATATGTTGCACATTGGTATAACGACCAGCGGTCTTTTAGGATCATGCCGATGGAAACCGCGTACGATTGGCTTACTATTCTGGTGTTTGCCGGCCTGATCGTTCTCTTCCTGCAACGTTCTCAGGGAGAGGCGAAGGATCATCTGTGGCAATATCTCGTCGCTGCGGTCGGCTGCGCTGTGACCAACTATTTCGGCAACGAAGCGATCAAGGCCGACGATTCGAGCTACCATATCCTGGCCATCTGCCTCGGCCTCGGCACGCTGGCGTTCATCTGGTACGCCTTGCGCCCTTTCGATCGCACCGACTGATCCCGCGACCGGCGGGCAGCCGGTCGGGCCCGTCCGACCTTCAGGCCAAGCGGATCTCACGCCAGCATTTTCGCGAGCGGCCGACCGATCAGCACATCGCGATCGGCCGGTGCGATCGCACCGATCATCGCTGTAGCAAACGCGCCCAGCTCGGCGAACACTTTCGGGGATGCCGGGGTGACGGCAGACAGCCGCACCAGCACACCGTCGGCCAGATAGCCCGATAGCTGCTGGCGCAGCTTGACCATCCGCTGCGACCCGCCATCGGTCGGCAGATCGTCGCCGATCCGCGTCCAGTAGGAAATCGATTCGATCCGCGTGGTCGATGTCGCTTCCAGCTCGCGCAGCGGCAACCGCGCCTTGCCGCCCAGATCCAGCGTGTCCACCCGCGTCGATGCAATGTCGAAGCCTACCGCCGTATAGCAGACTTCCGGCCGATGCAGTTGCAACTGGTCGTTCTGCACTGCACCATAGGCGATCACCAGCATCACCGGCAGCGATTCCGGGGACACATAAAGCCGTGTCAGCGTCTGGTTGTAGATGCGGTCCGAAAGGCTTCCCTCGGTCTTGGGCAGCACGAACGCATCCGACGGTGCAGACCGCCAGTTGCCGATCGTCTCGGGAACGAGATCATCGAGGCTGCGGTCGGGGTCGAGCAGCACAAGCCGGTTGCGCGGCGTCAACGCCAGCGCCGCCCCTGACGCGGCGAGCATGCCGCCACCCATCAAGAGATCGCGGCGGTTCATGCGGTGCGGCTCTCGGCTGGGGTTTCCATGCGCGCCATCGCGTTGCGCACAGGTGTCAGGATCTTGTCGACGAGGAAGATGAGCAGCAGCGCCGAAACAAAGGTCACCATGCCGGCGAAGTTGTGCAGATAGCCCTGCGCCGCAGCATTGCCCATATAATAGGTGATCAGCACCAGTGCTGCCACCCGCACGATATTGGCGCCCACCGCAACCGGCAGCACCAGCGCCAGCAGCAGCAGCGAGTAACGCCAGTTGGAGCCACGCAGCATATAGACATAGAACAGCCCGATCGCCGAAAGGCTGACAAGCGAATTCAGCCCGGCACACGCGTCTTCCACCAGCAGCTGGTAGGTCGATACGAAGATCGTCACTCCCTGCCGCCCCATCGGATAACCGAACCCCGCCAGCGCACCGGTCACCACCTCGCTCACGAACAGCTTGAGCGGCTGCGTCACCACATCCAGAAACCAGGTCGGCAGCGGAATGATGAAGCCCAGGTAGAAAATCGGAAACCACAGGCGCTTCAGCACGTCGAGCCCGAGATAGGCGTGGGCAACGGAAAGCAGCGCCAGCAACATGCCGGCAACCTCGATGCTGATGAAATCGAACGCCCGGCCGAAACCGTACATCGCGATGGCAACCGCCAGGCCAAGGCCCGTCAGCCAACCGGCACCCGGCCGCATATGCTCGCGAATCTCGTCGATCCGGCCATAGATCAGCCACAGGCCGGTCGCGAGCACGATCGGGCCATGCACGCCCGACTCGACGGACCACGGTCCCCGCGCCATCGAATAGACGGTCGGGATCAGAAGCGACAGCGCGCCGACGACCAGGAGCCAGTGGCTGCGAACCAGCGCCGGCCAGTCCGGCATGGGCCTTGTTGCAAGCGTGGCCATCGTCAGAACTCGTTCAGCACGGAGCCGATCAACGGGCAGCGTGATGTCTGCAACTGCTCCACAAGGGTGGAAATGTCCTTGAAAAACGCCTGGTTGCGACGTGCCACCAGCATCACATAGCCTGCCGCGGCACCGATGGTGAGTGCATCGGCGCTGCTGTTGGCCGGTGGGGTGTCGAACAGCACAAGGTCATATTCGCGCAACAGCATGTTCACGCCGTCGCGGAAGCGCCGGCTGGAAAGCAGCTCCTGCGGCCGTGAAGCGGCAGGACCGGCGGTGATCAACGCCAGGCTCGGCAGCACATTGGCCTGCACAACCCGCTCCGGCCGGCTCACCTGCATCGAAAGATAGCTCGTCAGCCCGGGCGCGTTCGCATCGAGCCCGAAGATCTCGTGCAACCGCGGCGCGCGCAGATTGGCGTCGACAAGCAAGGTCTTGATGCCGACCTGCGAAAGCGCCACCGCCAGGTTGCTCGAAAGGTTGCTGCAACCGCTGTCTTCCACGGGTGCCACCAGCGCCAGCCCGCGCCGCCCGGCCTTGATGTGCTGTGCTATCACCTGCGTGCGCAGCAGCCGCACGGCCTCGGCGCGCAACCCCTGAGGATCGCTGATCACCACAAGCTCGTCGGACACCGGCTGCCGCCGCGCAGTGCTCTGCGCCAGACTCGTGATGAGCTGCTCGCGCGCCCGGTCGAGATCATCATAAGTGATGAAGCCGAGCTCGAGCGCCGCCTGGTCGAAAGGCAGGCCGCGCGAAGAGGCATGTGCCGTCACCCGCGCCGATTGGTCTTCGGACAGATAGCCGAGCTGCAGCAGCGTGTCGCGGATCGGATCGTCCTGCCCTTGCGTGCCGTCATTGATGAACGCACCGCCGGGATCGGCTCCCTGCGCACCGCGCACCACGCTGTTGGACCGTGGGCCGGCCGTGCTTTCGGCCTCGACCGCCGCATCATTGTCGCCGGCATCGGGCCCGTCGAAGAAAGCCCCGGCCGGTTGTTCGGCATCGGGTGCGGCCTCGCCATTGCCGTCGTCCAGCGCCTCGTCGCGGACCACGGGGCCAGCGCCGCCGAGCGTTGCCGCAATCGCCTCATGCTGCTCGGGCGGCAACCATGACGGGCCGCGCGGCGGGGACGCCGACGACGGCGCGTCGCCCGCAGCACCCGACTCGACCTCTGGCCCCACATCTGGCCTGCCCTCGGCCGCGTCTGCGCTCGTGGTATCCGGTGTCGGCTTCTGTTCGTCAGTCATGCTCACTCCGCCGGCCTCAGATTGCCGATCGCCAGGCCACGGCGGGACAGCCAGCGCCGGCCCTGCTCGCGCCACACCGACCGCTTCGTATCGGCAATGACCGCCATCACCGGTGCACCGGCCGCAAATCGCAGATCCTCGGGCGAGCGGACCCGCCGCGCCAAAAGCTCGACCAGCAGCGCCAGCACAACGCCCAGCGCCAGGCCGAACGCTGCCGAAAGCCCGATCACCTGCGGCCATTTCGGAAACGCCGGGCTGTTGTCACCGATGGCGTCACCCAGGATCACCAGTGCCCCTTCCGAAAGGTTGGACTGCAGCCGAAGCTCGGCACCCTTTGTCGCCGCATTCTCATACTGGCTGCGCCGCTGCTCGACCTCGCGCTGCAACTGGCCCAGCCAGTCGAGCGTGTCCTTCATGCCGAGAACCTTGGCCCGCTGCGCATTATATTCGGTTTCCAGCTGGCTGATCGACTGGCGCGATACGTTGCTTTGTGCTGCCCCCGCCGCGCGAGCCGCGGCGGTCTCGCGAACCACCTGGCTGTTCAGCAGGTCACGCCGTGCGATCATCGCCTTGTAGCTCGGATGCTCGGTGCCCAGCGTCGCCGCGGCCTGCCCCATCTGGTCATTGAGCGTCGCCAGCTGGATCTTCAGCTGGTCGACAACCGTCGACGTCGTGGCCTGCTGCGCTGCCGCAAACTGCTGGTTGCCCTGGTTGCTCCGCGCCGCCAGCAGCGCCGATTGCAACGAAGCCAGCTTTGCCGTCTCGGCCTCGCCATTCGAGGTCATGACAATGCCCTGTTCCTGCTCGAAGCGGCTCTTGGCGCGCTCGGCCGAGGTCAGCGCTGCCAGCGCCCGCTCCGTCTGCTCCCGATACCATTCGGCATTGCGGCCGGCGGTGTCGGTCGTGAAGCGAAGGCTGCCCTCGATATAGGCCTCGCGGAGCAAGGTCACGATCGTGCGCGCCGCTTCGGGCGTCGGCGCCTGGTAGGAAATCTCCATGATGTTGGAGCCCGATACCGGCGCTGCCTTGGTATTGGCGATGATCCGCTGTGCACCCCAGCGCCGGATGTCGCCGATGCCGCCGGTCTCGTTCTGCCACGCCGCGATCACCGAAGGGTTGCTCGGCCAGCCGAGCTTTTCCACCACGTCGGTCGCGACCCGATAGTCCTGGATCAGTTCGACCTGGCTGCGGATGTAGAAGCGCGGGTCACGCCCCGAGATCATCAGCCCGGTCACCGGATCGGGCTTCACGATGTCCATCAGCACGCGGGCCTTGGCCTCGTAGCGCGCCGGCAGCACCGCTGCCACCGCCATGGCCACGGCCACCGCCGTAACAAACGTCACGAACACGATGACACGCCTTGCCAGGAGGATGTTCAGGAACTGAATCAAACTCATCCAACGAAATCCTCAAACACGGGACCGCACCAACCTTCCGATCAGAACAGCCGCTCCTTGACCACAAACACGTCGTTCTTGCGCACGATGTCCGCAAGCTCGGCGTCGACTTCCTCGTCGCCGCCCCGCAGCAGGCCAACCTTGTTGGCCGACCCGGTAGCCGTCACGCCGCCAGCAATCGCCAGCGCCTGGCGCACTGTCATGCCGGGAAGGATCGGAAAGTTGCCGGGACGGTTGATCTGGCCATAGATAAAGAAGTTATCCGCATCAGGTACGAACAGCGTATCGCCGGGTTGCAGCAGCGGATCCTTGTCTCCAGAGCCGCGCACAAGCTCTTCCACGGCAAGCTGCACCTCGGGCTGGCCGCGGCGGCGCAGATACACATAGGTGGCACCATTCTCGCGGATCCAGCCGGACTTCAGCAGCACTTCGAGCGCCCGATACGGCCGGTCGAGCGGCACGATGCCCGGGGACGCCACCCGCCCCGCCACATTGACCGAGCGGCTGACATATTGCGTCACCTCGACGTTCACCACCGGCTGTCGCAAAAAGCCGCCCGCCACCATCCGCTCGGTGATCAGCTCGGCCAGCGCGATGTTCGTCAGTCCGTTCACGTCAACCTTGCCGATGAACGGCATCACGATCGACCCGTCCGCCTTCACGCGAGTCGTGATCCCGGCTTCGGGCTGCCCATAGATGACGATCTGGATCGCATCGTCCGGCCCCAGCCGATAGCCCGGCGACGCCGGCTGCGCCACAGCCATGCCACCAGCCACACCAGCCGTCAGCACCACTGCCCCGATCATCGTCCGCAACACGCCGAATGCCATGTCCATCATCCTTCCCAAAACACCCGTCACCCGCGGCCGAGTTGCACGCGCATGCGCAACATCCCGAAGGTGTTGCTGAAATTGAACAACGCCGGATCCGAATCACGCGTTTGGTGCCCGATCTCGGTGCTGATCGAATAGCGCGGCGTCGGCGAAAAGGCGAGTTGCGCATACACCCGCTTGGTCGTGTCCGAAAGCCGCCGGCGCGGTTCATCCGCCGAAGCGAAGCTGCCGCGATAATCATTGTTGACGATCCGTCCGCCCACACCGGCCGTCAACGCCCGGCTCAGCCGGTAATCGGCATCGAGGCCGAAGCTGTTGCGCACCCGGAAAAGGCTGCCCACATTCCCGCCACCCGATACCGACCGGTCGCCGGTCGCTGCCAGCGTCATTCGCGAGCCGAGCTTCAGCGTCAGCCCGGCATCGAAACCGGCTCCGGTGAAGCCAGGGCGCGGCACCAGCACCACCTGTCCCGGCACCTCGGTCAACAACAGCTGCCCATCGGGCGTCGGCTTCACGTCATTGTAGCTGGCGCCCAGGGTCAGGTTGAGCCGTGTGCCCAATGCCCGGCTGAAACCGAACCGCGCCGTGTCGATGTCCACCCCGTCCTGTTCCGGACCATCCGGCGACACCACCAACCGGTTGGGATAGCGCACGCGCTGGCGGTTGCCGCTGAGCGTGAACACGCCCAGCACAGGCGATGCATAGCTGATCTGCGGTGCAATGGTGAGCGTCTCGAAGTCGAAAAGCGCGCGCTGCGCGCGTTCGTTGCTGGCATCGCGGTAGATCACCGACGCGCCGAACCCGATTCCCACGGGCGCCTGGCAATTGAAGGATACCCCCAGCGTGCTGCGCTTCTGCACATTGTCCTCGAGCACCACGGCATCGGTCTGCAGCAGCTGCTGGCTGCTGAACTGGCCACCCAGATTGCCGGTGCAGCGCGAGCCCGCGCGCAGGTTGGCACCGGCGCCGAGCGAATAGCGGTTGCGGTTGAAGCGGCTGTTGCCCGGAAAGATGTCGCGCCCGATCGTGCCGCCCACGAACAGCTGCTGCTGGCCCACCGGCAGGCCGATACCGCCTTCCGCAAAGGGCGTTATCCGTCCGGCACCGCGTGCCACGGCCTGCCGCCGGAAGTTGGTGTCGTAGCGGGTACGAATGCTGCCGGCGAGAATGAAGTTGCGGCCCTGCGGCTGTGGCACGCCGATGAAGCCGGCATCACGCAGCGGCGGGTCATCATCGGCAATGCTGCTCTGCGCCGCAGCCGGCGTCGCGGACAGCAGCAACGGCACCAGCAGCCACGCGGCAAGAGGGCCGCCCGGGAGAAGACGCGTCACAGCCACAGGATCAGCCGACCATCGACACAAATTCTGTCACCATGCACATTTCCAGGCCCCCTCCCGCACATGTTCGCCAACTCCCTCGCAAAACAGGATCCTGCCACAGGTGCAACCTCTCGCAGTGGCGCTGCTACACGCTCGCCTGCCTGCCCGCAACGCCAAGCAGTCAGGAACAACGGCAATTGCCGGTTTCCGTGAAGTTTGTTGCCGGCGGGTAACGCATTGGTCGAGCATCATCCACGCAAGTGTCGCCCCTGCCAAGCCGCCAACAACCTATCAACCATTGCCCGCAGCGCCAGAATGCGCAAAAGGAACTGCAGAAGCCAAAGGTCGGCGGCCGCCATCGGTCCGGGACCAGACGAGTGAGTGTCGCAATGATCTGGAAACGCTGGTTTCGTGCTGAAGATGCCGAGACCGCAGTCGAGCCCGTCACCCGCGACGAGACGCTTGCGGGGGGCAGCACCGAACCCTTCCAGCCGACAACGCCGGTCGATCTGCAACGCCCCGCGTTCCTCGACCAGCTGTGGCGCGAGCCGGAAGAGCGCGGCCGCGGCCAGACGCTGCCGCGCTTCTCCGCCAGTGCGTCGGACGATGTCGAGGGCGGTGACGATTCCGACATGGCGCGCCGCAAGCTCGCGCTGCGCGATGCGCTCGGCGCCTCGCAGCCGGTCATCAACCGGGATGTCTTCGCCGGCCGGCACGATGCGCTGGGCCAGCTCATCACCTCGGTCGAACAGAACCGCGTCCATGTCGTCATCTACGGCGAGCGCGGCATCGGCAAGACCAGTCTCGCCCATGTCTTTGCCGAAACGGCGCGCGAAGCCCGCTATCTCGTCCTCTACGGCAGCTGCGGTTCGGATGCGGACTTCAGCGCCATGTTCAAGGCCTTTTGCGGTCGCATTCCCCGCCTCTATCACAGCAGCGTGCTGCCCAACTCGGCCGATGCCGAAAAGGGCGATCATTTCGATTCCATGCTGCCCGATCATTTCGGCCCGCGCGAGCTCGCCGATGTCCTCGCCGATGTCATCGGCACCCGCGTGCTCATCATCCTCGATGAATACGACCGGGTGGTCGATGCCAACTTCCGCCGCGATGTCGCCGAGCTCATCAAGAACCTGTCGGACCGTGCGGCGCGCGTGCAGCTGGTCCTCACCGGCGTCGCCCAGAACCTCGACGAGCTGATCGGCTATGCCCCGTCCATCCGACGCAACATCGTCGGCCTGCCGATGCGCCCGCTCAACGCCCTCGAAGTCAAGGAACTGCTGGCGATCGGCGAGGCCGCTTCCAACATCCGCTATTCGGACGAAGCCTGCACGATGATCACCACCATGGCAGGCGGTTCGCCCTATCTGGTCCGGCTGCTGGCGCATGCCGCCGGCATGGCAGCGCTCGATCAGCGCCGGGATGTCGTGTCGCCCGAGCATGGCCGCACCGCTGTCGAGCGCGTGCTCAACGACTGGAACGCCTCGCTGCCCCGCCGCGTCCAGGCCAATCTCGCCCGGGAGGATGCCCGCGCCAACTGGCCGCTGCTTATCGCCGCCGCCCGCGCCGGCAGCTCGGCCGATGGCTTCTTCTCGGCCGATGACGTCATCACCGAGTTCGGCCCCAACGTCGCTCCGGGCATGAACAACCCCGCCTTCATCGAACGCGAGCTGAAGCAGTTTGCCGGCCCGCACAATCTGCTCGAACGCTCCGAGGCCGGCGGCAGCGCACGCTTCCGCTTCGCCTATCCCGGTGTTTCGTCGCTGCTGCTCATCTCGGCGGCGCTGGCGCGGCTCACCCCCTGAGATCTGTCGGGGGCGGCCGATGATCTACAGGCTCATCGAACTCGTCCGCCTGCGCGGCTGGTTGCGCACCGAATATGAAAACCGCGCGCTGCGGGATTATTTCGCGTCGAAATACCAGATCGAGGTCGGCCTTTATTCCTATGGCTGCTTCGATCGCTGGCGGGTGCCGCCCCGCACCCGCATTGGCCGCTACTGCTCCTTCGCCAAATCGGTGCGCGTGCTCGATGCCAACCACCCGATGGACAGCCTCACCACCCACCCATATCTCTACGAAGCGCGGTGGGGCGTCATCCCCGCCGACCGCGTCACCGCCGAATGGCTGGTGATCGAGGACGATGTCTGGATCGGCCACAACGCCACCATCCTCCCCGGCTGCAAGCACATCGGCCGCGGTGCCATCATCGGCGCCGGCGCCATCGTCACCCGCAATGTCCCCGCCTATGCCGTCATGGCCGGCATGCCCGCCAAACCCATCCGCCAGCGCTTCGATGCCGAGACCATCGCCGCCGTCGAGGCCTCACGCTGGTGGCTGATGGACAAGGAGCAGCTGAAGGCACTGGTCACCGCCAATCCCGACGCCGCCTATCGCCCCACGCCGCAAAATCTCGCCGCACTGCCGCCGTCATGAGCAGCCCGCACCCCCGGGCCTCGGTCATCATCCCGCATCTCAACACCCCCGATCTGCTCGCCCGCTGCCTCCAGTCGGTCATGGCGCAAACGCTCGATTCCGGCAGCTTCGAAGTCATCGTCGTGGACAACGGCTCCTCGCGGCCCCTCGCGCCGGTCGAAGCTGCCTTTCCCGGCGTCCGCTTCCTTTCCGAGCCCCGCCCCGGCCCCGGCCACGCCCGCAACACCGGAATCGCCGCCGCCGCCGCACCCACCATCGTCTGCATCGATGCCGATTGCCGCGCCGCGCCCGGCTGGCTGCAAGCCGCCGTCGATGCCGTGGAAGCCGATCCGGCGCACCCCGCCGGCGGCGAGATCACCATCGATTTCGTCGATCCCGCCCGCCTCACCGGTATCGAGGCCTATGAGGCGGTCTTCGGCTTCCGCCAGCGCATGTACATCGAAACCAAGCGCTTCTCCGTAACCGCCAATCTGGCGATGGCGCGGCCGCTGCACGAAAAGATCGGCCCGTTCGGCGGCATCGACATCGCCGAGGATCTCGACTGGGGCAAGCGCGCCCATGCCGCCGGCCACGCCACCCGCTTCGTGCCCGCCATGCACGTCCTTCACCCCGCCCGACCCCACATGGAAGCGCTGCAGCGCAAGTGGCAGCGGCACATCCGCCATGATTGGACCGAGCGGGAAGGCCCGATGCTGCGCTGGCATCTCCGCGCCCTGGCGATGTTGCTCTCGGTCCCGGTCGAGGCGGTGAAGCTGTTCACCAGCCCCCGCCTGCACGGCCTCGGCAACCGGCTCCGCGGCGTCGGCACACTCGCCGCAATCCGAACTTTCCGCGCCGCCGAGATGCTGCGCGTCGCCGCCAGCCCCGGCGGTTCGGGCGCCGATCACTGGAACCGCTCGGCATGAGCCCTGCCCCGCCGCTCGGCATCGTCCTCGTCAACTACGGCCGCTGGCAGGACAGTATCGAATGCCTCGAATCGGTCTTCCGCTCCGATGGCCCCGTCCGCGTCGTCATCGTCGACAATGCCTCCCCCGATGACAGCTTCGCCCGCATCGCCGCCTGGGCGCGCGGCGAGCAGCCGGCCGGTGTCGAAAACCCCACCCTCGGCCATCTCAGCCAGCCGCCGCTCCCCAAGCCTGTCGCCCACCAGACCTTGCAGCCCGAGCAACTCGCCGGCGCCGTCGCAATGGCACCGCTCACCATCGTCCAGTCGGGCGCCAACCTCGGCTTTGCCGGCGGCAACAATATCGGCATCCGCCTGCTCCTCGCCGATCCGGCCATCCGCCACATCTGGCTCCTCAACAACGACACCGTGATCGCCCCCGATGCCGCGAGCATCCTCGATCGCACGATGGCCGAAACACCCGGCATCGGCATGGCCGGAACAACAGTGCGCTTTTACCACCGGCCGGACACTGTGCAGGCCTGGGCCGGCAACCGCTTCTCCGCCCTCACCGGCCAGGCCCGCGGCATCGGCCATGGCGACGCAGCCACGCCGGTTCCGTCGCCCGAGGCCATCCTGCCGAAGGTCGATTTCATCCTCGGCGCGAGCCTCGCCGTCAGCCGCGGCTTTCTCGAGCGCGTCGGGCTGATGGAGGACCGCTACTTCCTCTATTACGAGGAGATCGACTGGGCCGTCCGCAATCGCCGCCTTGGCCGCCAGGCCTTTGCCACCACCTGGGCCGCGGACGCCCAGGTGTTCCACAAGGAGGGCGGCTCGATCGGCTCGTCGGGCACGAACAGCCAGCGCAGCAGCTTCTCCGAATATTGGCTTAACCGCTCGCGGCTGGCCTTCATCGGGCGCCATTATCCGCTGCTGCTGCCGCTCCATTGGCTGCTCACACTGGTGCTCATCGGCCGTCGCATCGCCCGTGGCCAACCGGCCAAGGCAGAAAGCCTGTCACGCGCTCTTTTCGGACGGCCATTTTCATCCTAAGGGCTAGCGCGCATGGTGAGCACAAGCGCATCTCGCTCAAGTTTCTGAAAGGGTCAGATCATATGCGTGTTCCGTCCACCCGGCTGCTGGCTGTCTCCCTGCTGGCGCTCGGCCTCGCCGCCTGCGACAAGACGGCGGAGCTTCCCGACGGCCAGGTCGTCGCCACGGTCGATGGCAAGGAGGTGACGATCCACGAGCTCAACGCCGAGCTCGCCCAGGTCCGCGCCGATCAGAACACCCCGCGCAAGCTGCTCGAGCAGGTTGCCCTCGCCCGCGTCGTCGAGCGCAAGATGCTCGCCAACGAAGCGCGGACCATGAAGCTCGATGCCCGTCCCGAGTTCCTGCTCTCGCAGACCCGCGCCTCCGAAAGCCTGCTCGTGCAGGCACTTCAGGCCGAAGTCACCGGCCAGGTTCCGCGCGCCACGCGCGAAGCCTCGCAGAAGTTCGTCGAGGAGAATCCGCAGGTTTTCGCCGATCGCCGAATCTTCACCCTCGATCAGATCCAGTTCCTGCGCCCGCAGAACCTCGAGCAGCTGCCGCTGGCCCGCGCCAAGACGATGGACGAAGTCGAGCGCATCCTCATCGATGCCAGCATCGAGTATCGCCGCGCCCCGCAGCAGATCGATTCGCTCACCATCAATCCCAAGCTCACCTCGGAGGTCACGCGGATCGCCAGCGCCGAAAATCCTGAGCCGTTCATGTTCATCGACACCCCGCCCAACGCCATCGGCCAGGTCGTGTTCGTCAACAATGTCATCGAAACCAAGGTTCAGCCGTTCACCGGCGAGCGCGCCATCAATTATGCCGAAGTCGTGCTGCAGCAGCAGTCCGTCCAGAAGCGGCTCGCCAGCGAGCTCGAGCGCTGGAAGGAGGCCTACAAGCCCAAGATCGTCTACGCCAAAAACTATGGCCCGCCCGATCCCACGCTTCTCAACCGCCCCGCAGGTGCCACGCCGGCACCCGCCCCGGGCGCCCGCCGCGCGCCCCGCGCCGTCGACCCCGCCGACGCCACCAGCGCCGCCACCAGCTGATCCGTCCATGCGTCGATAAGCCGGTGCGGCTCCCACGCCGCACCGGCCTGTGTTTGCCAGAAATCCGGAGCCAGCGAGCATCCCGAAGCCGGGCAGGAGCGCCGACTTGACGATCATCAACATCGGGCTTCCCTGGCACTCCACCGCCGCCGGCAACCTCGGCGTCGGCGCGCTGACGGTCGGCAACATAGCGCTCGCCCGCCGCGCTGCCGATCGGCTGGGACTCACCCCGCGCTTCACCATCTTCGGCCCGCACGCCGCCGGCACCCCCTATGTCACCGGGCCGGACATCACCCACCGCACCATCACCGGCCGCTACATGGCATCGCCGGGCGGCTATCTCGCCGATGTCCGCGCCCAGCACATCCTCCTCGATATCGGCGCCGGCGACAGCTTCGCCGATATCTATCCGGACAAGCGCTTCGCCTATATCGTCGGCACCAAGCTCGTGCCGCTCATGGCCGGCGTGCCGCTGGTCCTCTCCCCGCAGACCATCGGCCCGTTCAGCCGCCAGCCGCACACCCGCATCGCCGGCTGGATCTGCAACCGCGCCGCGCATGTGTTCGCACGCGATCCCATCAGCCTCGCGCTCACCCGCCGCATCGCGCCGCGCGCCCGCGCCAGCCAGGTCATCGATGTCGCCTTCGCCCTGCCCTTCACCCGCCAGCCCCGCGCCACCGATGGCACCGTCCGCATCGGCTTCTCGGTCTCGGGCCTGCTGCTCTCGGGCGGCTATGGCGGCGGCAACGAATATGGCCTGGGTTTCGATTTCGCCGCCCTCACCCGCCGGCTGATCGAAAGCTTTCTCGCCATGCCGGGCGTCGAGGTGCACCTCATCGCCCATGTCTACGCCCCCGAAATGCCGCGGGACGATGATGCCCATGCCATCGACACGCTGCACGCCGAATATCCACGCACCGTCCGCGCCCCCGATTTCGCCTCTCCGTCGGACGCCAAATCCTATATCTCGGGCCTGGATTTTCTCACCGGCGGCCGCATGCACGCCACCATCGCCGCCTTCTCCAGCGGCGTCCCCCTGGTCCCCATCTCCTACAGCAACAAGTTCGAGGGCCTTTATGCCGGCCTCGAATATCCCCATCTCGTCAACGCCAAGGGCATGACCACCGACGAGGCGCATGCCCGCATCGTCACCAGCTTCCACAACCGCGCCGATCTGGCCGAAAACATCGCCCGCGCCCAGCCGATCATCGATGCCGCACTCGGTCGCTATGTCGATGAACTCGTGCTGCAATTCCAGTCCGCACTCAAGCGATGAGCCAGTCGCTCGCCAGGGTCGCCCGCGCCGACACCTGCTCGGGTTGCGGGCTATGCGCCGCCATCGCCCCGGCCGCCATCACCATGGCCATGCAGCCCCCCGGTTATCTGCGCCCGAGCATCCAGGGCAGCGTAACCCCTGAGGCCGATGCCGCCATCGCCGATGCCTGCCCCGGCCTCGTCATCGATCCGGTCCCCGCCGCACCCATGCAGGATCCGCTCTGGGGCCCCGCCATCGAAGTCGCCACCGGCCACGCCACCGACGATTCGCTCCGCTACAAGGCCTCGTCGGGCGGCGCCATCTCCGCCCTCGTCATCCACGCCATGAACAGCGGCCTCGTCGATTTCGTCGTGCAGACCGGCGCCGATCCCGCCCAGCCGCTCGCCAACGAAACTCGCGCTACCACCAGCGCCGCCCAGGTCGCCGACGCCGCCGGGTCGCGCTACCCCGCGTCGGCCCCGCTGGAACGGCTCGAAGACTGGCTCGCGCGCCCCGGCCGCTTCGCCTTTGTCGGCAAGCCCTGCGATGTCGCCGCCCTGCGCGCCCGCGCCCGCACCGATCCGCGCATTGCCGAAAAGGTACCGCTGATGCTGGCCTTCTTCTGCGCCGGCATCCCGAGTGCCGCCGGAACCCGCCGCATCCTCAAGCGTCTCGAGGTCGAGGAGCAGGACGTCGCCGCCTTCCGCTATCGCGGCGACGGCTGGCCCGGCTTCGCCACCGCCACGCGCATCGACGGCAGCACTGCCCGCATGAGCTATGCCGACAGCTGGGGCCAGATCCTTTCCAAGGAAGTGCAGTTCCGCTGCAAGATCTGCCCCGATGCCGTCGGCGGCCATGCCGATGTCGCCGCCGCCGATGCCTGGTACGGCGATGATCGCGGTTATCCCAGCTTCGAGGAGCAGGATGGCCGCAGCCTCATCATGGCGCGCACCCCCGCCGGCGTCGCCCTGCTGGCAAGCGCGCGCACCGCCGGCACCATCGCCACCACCCCGCTCGCCATCACCGAGATCATCCGCATGCAGCCGCACCAGGCACGCCGCAAGCGCCAGCTGCTCGCCCGCCTCGCCGCCATGGCCGCGGTCCGCCGCCCACGCCCCCGCTTCTCGGGCAACCAGCTTGCCGAGGCCGCCCGGGGCGAGCCCCTGCTGTCGCAAGCCAAGGCCTTTGCCGGCCTCGTCCGCCGCTTCCTGCAAGGCCGGGCCTGATACCCATGGAGACCCGCATGACCACTGCAGCAACAGCCCGGCGCGGCATCATCCTCGCCGGCGGCTCGGGCACCCGCCTCTATCCGCTCACCAAGCCGGTCTCCAAACAGCTGATGCCGGTCTATGACAAGCCGATGATCTATTATCCGCTGTCGGTGCTCATGCTCGCCGGCATCCGCGAGGTCATGATCATCACCACCCCCGCCGACCAGCCGGCTTTTCGCGCGCTGCTCGGCGATGGTGCTGACTGGGGCATGGCATTCCACTACGCCATCCAACCCGAGCCTGCCGGCCTTGCCCAAGCCTATCACATCGGTGCGGACTTCGTCGGTGATCGCCCCAGCACCCTGATCCTCGGAGACAACATCTTCTACGGCCATGGCCTGCCGGAGCTGCTCGCCAGCGCCGATGCGCGCGGTGAAGATGGCGCCACCGTCTTCGGCTATTCGGTGAGCAACCCCAAGGACTATGGCGTCGTCGCCTTCGATCCCCAGGGCCGCGCCATCTCCATCGAGGAAAAGCCGGCAAGCCCCAAGTCCAACTTCGCCGTCACCGGCCTGTATTTCTACGATGGAGACGCCGTGCGGCTGGCAAGGGACATCAAGCCCTCGGCGCGCGGCGAGCTCGAAATCACCGACCTCAACCGTCTCTATCTCGAAGCCGGCCGCCTGCATGTCGAGCTGATGGGCCGCGGTTTCGCCTGGCTCGATACCGGCACCCATGCGTCGCTGCTCGATGCCGGCCTCTATGTCCGCATCGTCGAGGAGCGGCAGGGCCTCAAGATCTGCTGCCCCGAGGAAAT
>JBBSPR010000027.1:0-18545 GCA_038258615.1 Sphingomonadales bacterium | reverse complement strand
CGGCCTTTCTTTATGCGCGAAGCTCGGCGCCGAGCTTCGCGGCGGCGGCGATGACCTTGGCCGAGAGGGCAGCGATGTCCGCTTCGGTGAGGGTGCGGTCGGTCGGCTGCAGCGTCACTTCGACGGCGAGGCTCACCTTGCCTGCGGGGAGGTTGCCACCGGTGAAGCGATCGAACAGCCGAACCTGAGTGATGAGGGCCTTGTCGGCGCCGGTGATGGCGCGGACGAGGCTTTCGGCCGGCATGGCTTCATCGACGACAAAGGCGAAGTCGCGCGCCAGCGGGTTGAGCGCGGGCGGGGCCCAGGCGCCGGTCTTGCGCTTGGGCGCGGGCGGCAGCGCGTCGAGATAGAGCTCGAAGGCCGCGACGGGGCCGCGAACGTCGAGGGTGGCGAGCGTGGTGGGGTGGAGCAGGCCGAAATCGGCCAGGACCTGTTTGCCGAGTGCCAGGCGGCCGGCGCGGCCGGGGTGCCACCAGTTGTCGGCGGGGGGCTGAACGTTGAGGCGATCGGTGGGGACGCCGAGGGCGGCAAGCGCCGACAGGGCGGCGGCCTTGGCGTCAAAGGCATCGAATTTGGTGGCAGGGCCGGTGCGCCAGTCGCGCGCGCGGGCGTCCCCGGCCATGAGGGCGGCGGCGGTGGGGCGCTCGGCTTCGGCGAGATAGCGGTGGCCGAGTTCGAACAGGCGCACGCTGGGTTGGGCGCGGTCGAAGTTGCGCGCGGCGGCGGCGAGCAGGCCGGGGAGCAATGACGGGCGCATGGCGGCCATGTCGGTGCTGATGGGGTTGCTCAAATTGTGCACAGCGCCGCCGAAGGCATCTGCATGGGCGGGCGGCAGGAAGCTCCAGGTGATGGCTTCGTTGAAGCCGGCGGCGGCGAGGGCGCGGCGCAGGCGGCGTTCGCGCTTCTGCGCCGGGGTGGCGGTGGGGAGTGCGACGCCTTCGCGGCGCGGGAGGGGGGTGGAAGGGACGCGGTCGAGGCCGTGGAGGCGGACGACTTCCTCGACGAGATCGGCTTCGCCGTCCACATCGCGGCGCCAGCTGGGGACGGTGACGTGCCATGGGGTGCCGCGCGACACGGTGAAGCCGAGCCGGGTGAGGATTGCGTCCTGCTCGTCCTCGGCCACATCAAGCCCCGCGAGGCCGAGAACGCGGGCGGGGTTGTAGGCGACGACCTTGGGGGCGAGCGGGAGGGTGCCGGCCTGGGTGACGTCCGATGCTTCGCCGCCGCAGAGGTCCTGCACCATGCGCGTGGCGAGTTCGAGGCCGGGAGCGACGAAGCCGGGATCGACTCCTCGCTCGAAGCGGGCACGGGCATCGGAATTGATGCCAAGGGCGCGACCAGTGGCGCCGATGCGCTCGGGGGTGAACCAGGCGGCTTCGATGAGGACGGTGGTGGTGGCGTCGGACACGCCGGATTCGATGCCGCCCATGATGCCGCCGATGTCGTGCGCGTGGGTGTCGTCGGCGATGACGGTCATGGTCTCGTCGAGGGTGTAGGTCTTGCCGTTGAGGGCGTTGACCTGCTCGCCGGCGCGGGCGCGGCGGGCGGTGAGTCCGCCGGTGAGGGTGGCGACATCATAGACATGGAGCGGCCGGCCATGGGCGATGCTCATGTAGTTGGTGATGTCCACCAGCGCCGAGATGGGGCGCAGGCCGACAGCGGTGAGCCAGCGTTGCAGCCAGGCGGGGCTTGGGCCGTTCTTCACGCCGCGAACGGTGCGGGCGTGGAAGGCGGGGCAGCCTTGCGGATCGTGGGTGGCGATGGCGACGGGGTTGGGGAAGGTGCCGGGCACCGGCGTGGTGTCGGGCTCGATGAGGGTGCCGAGGCCCGCTGCGGCGAGATCGCGGGCGATGCCGTGGATGCCGAGGCATTCCTGCCGGTTGGGGGTGATGGCGATGTCGATGAGGGGATCGGACAGGCCGGCCCAATCGGCATAGGGGGTGCCGACGGGGGCTGATGGGTCGAGCTCGATGATGCCGTCATGGTCACTGCCCAGCTCCAGCTCGCGGGTGGAGCACATCATGCCGTTGGATTCGACGCCGCGGATGGCGGCGACCTTGAGGGTGATGCCGGCGCCCGGTACATAGGCGCCGGGGGGACCGAAGACGCCCTTCATGCCGGCGCGGGCGTTAGGGGCGCCGCAGACGACCTGCATGGGACCGCCTCCGGCATCGACGCTGAGGACCTGCAGCTTGTCGGCCTGCGGGTGGCGCTCGGCGGTGAGCACCTCGGCGATGACGAAGGGGGCGAGCTTCGAGGCAGGGTCTTCGACGCCTTCGACTTCGAGGCCGAGGCTGGTGAGGGCTTGCGTGATTTCGGTCAGCGACGCGGTCGTTTCGAGATGCGCCTTGAGCCAGGACAGGGTGAACTTCATGCGGAAACGCCTGCGGAAAGGGTGGGCACATCTAGGAAGGCGAAGCCGTGTTGGCGGAGCCATCGCAGATCGCCATCGAAGAAGGCGCGCAGATCGGTGAGGCCGTATTTGAGCATCGCCAGCCGATCGACGCCGGTGCCGAAAGCGAAGCCCTGCCATTCCTGTGGATCGAGCCCGCAGGCGGCGATGACGCGGGGGTGGACCATGCCGGAGCCGAGCACTTCGAGCCATTTGTCGACATCGGCGGCGGCAGCGGGTTTGCCGGTTTTGGAGGAATAGCCGACATCGACTTCGACCGAGGGCTCGGTGAAGGGGAAGTAGCTGGGACGGAAGCGCAAGGACACGTCATCGACTTCGAAGAAGGCCTTGATGAAGGGTTCCAGCGTCCAGCGCAGATGGGCGAGGGTGATGCCCTTGTCGATGACGAGGCCTTCGATCTGGTGGAACATCGGGGTGTGCGTGGCGTCCGAATCCGACCGATAGACGCGGCCGGGAGCTATGATGCGGATGGGGGGCTGCTGGCTCATCATCGTGCGGATCTGCACGGGCGAGGTGTGGGTGCGCAGGACGCGCTTGCGACCCTCGGCGTCGAGGCCATCGACATAGAAGGTGTCGTGCATCGCGCGCGCCGGATGGTGCTCGGGGATGTTGAGGGCGGTGAAATTGTGCCAGTCGTCCTCGATCTCGGGGCCGGTGGCGACCGCGAAACCCATGTCGGCGAATATTTCGGCGAGTTCGTCCATCACCTGGCTGACGGGATGTATGCTGCCCAGTGGTGGCAGGCTGACGGGCAGCGTCATGTCCTGCCGCTCGGCGGCGAGGCGGGCGTTTAGGGCGGCGGCTTCAAGTTCAGTCTTTCGCGCGGCAAGGGCGGCTGCGACAGCGTTTCGCAATCCGTTGATGCGCGGACCCTGAGTGGTGCGATCCTCAGGGGTGAGGCTGCCCAAGGTTTTGAGTAGCAGCGTGACGCGGCCTTGCTTGCCGAGGGCGGCAACGCGGACGGCCTCAAGCGCCTCGGGCGTGGAGACAGCTTCTATCTCGCACAGGAGATCACTCTGGAGTTGATCGATTGTCATGGGGTTGGGGCGTAGTGGTTGACGCGAAAGAAAGAAAGGGGCGCAGCAGGGTGAACCCGCTGCGCCAGAGACATTTGCCTTGTTTTGGCTTTTCGGCGCCGCGGTCAGGCGGCCTGCGCTGAACTCGGGCGTCGGCGGCGCATGACAGCACCTGTAAGGCCAAAGCCCGCAATGAGCATGGCCCAGCTTGCGGGCTCGGGAACGACGTTGCCACCACAGAAGCCGCGAACGACCCATGTTTCGCTGCAGCAGTCGCCCTGACCAGTGTTTCCTGGCATGTTCCAGACAGTTCCTGAAACGCCATCTCCATAATCACAATGCGTGTAGAGATTTGAGAACCACGCTGTCGCACAGGCGCCATCAATTGGATTGGCACCGAAGAACGTTGCGCCTGTGCCCTGCTCTTCGCCCTCCGCCGGGACGTTTGCGCCCGCGAACAGGAAGTCTTCAGCAGTCGGACCATTGGCGAAATCGGCGACACTGGCGATCCGCCAGCCTTGGGTTGCCTGATAAGAAAGGTCGATGCTGCTGCAGCTATCCTCGCCTTCGGCATCGCAAGGACTTGCCCATGCCCAGTCAAGGCCGCCAAAGGTGATGTAAGCATTTGCAGGGACCGGCGCCATGATGATCGCAGTTGCAGGGCTGGCTGCCATTCCAAACGCGGCCGCAAAGGTGATGGCAAGCATCTTGATCATCAGTTTATCCCCCATTGAACGCAGCTTCGCGCTCCGACATAAACAATATGAACCAGAAGCTCGCGCGCCAGAAGCGCTTTTACCGTTGTTTGACAATATTTTTCGTTCAGCGGCGCATGAGCCACCAAACGCACGAAAAAGGCGCGACACTTGAGAGTGCCGCGCCCCGATTTCGCATTGTTTGGCCGAAGCTTCAGGCCGCTGACGGCATGTCAAATCAGGCCGTGGCTGCCGGCTTGGCATCGAGCGCCGACTGCACCTGGGCGACGATGGCCCGGAAGGTGTCAGGCTCGTGCATGGCGATATCGGCCAGCACCTTGCGATCGAGCTCGATGCTGGTGAGCGTCAGGCCGTGCATGAACACGCCGTAGGTGAGGCCCTGTTCACGCACCGCAGCGTTGATGCGCTGGATCCAGATGGCGCGGAATGAACGCTTGCGGACCTTGCGATCGCGATAGGCGTACTGGCCGGCCTTTTCGACGGCCTGGCGGGCGATGCGGATGGTGTTCTTGCGACGGCCGAAATAGCCCTTGGCGGCTTCGAGAATCCGCTTGTGCTTAGCCTTGGTGGTGACACCGCGTTTGATGCGCATGGCTCGGTTTCCTTACTTCAGGCCGTACGGCGCCCAGGCGTGAACCCGGGGCGTATCGGCAGCAGACAGCACGGACGTGCCACGGTTCTGGCGGATGTACTTTGCATTGTGGCTGATCAGACGGTGGCGCTTGCCAGCGACGCCGTGCTTGATCTTGCCGGTGGCGGTGATCTTGAAGCGCTTCTTCACACCGCTCTTGGTCTTGAGCTTGGGCATTTTCGTCTCCTGATGGACGCATCATTGAACAGCCACGGCAGCCCATTCAGCCGGGCCGTTCGGTCATGCGAGGGACGCGCCATAGGGCAGCCGGGAGATTCGCGCAACCGCAATCGACTGTGCGGGCGGGTTGCGGCTCAGGCGCGGCCGGCGGTGGTGGAGAGCTGGCCGACCTTGATGCCGAGCCCGGCAAAGGCGGTGGCCCAACGCTTTTCGAGCGGCGTGTCGAACACCAGCGTGCCATTGCCGGGGGCCTGCTGCCAGCCGTGGCGCGCCATCTCCTCATCGAGCTGTCCCGGCCCCCAGCCGGTGTAGCCGAGCGTGGAGATCCAGCGCGCGGGGCCGCGGCCTGCGGCGATGTCCTTGAGCACATCGAGCGTGGAGGTGAGGCCCCAGAGATCGCCGACCATGATGGTGCTTTGCCCCTCGTAATCGGTGGAGTGCAGCACGAAGCCGCGCGACGGCTCGACCGGGCCACCTTCGAGCACGGCGCGATCGGGGGTGGCGGCGGGATCGATGGCGAGCTGGCGCATGAGATCTGGGACGCTCAGATCGGGCAGGGCGCGGTTGACGACAAGGCCGAGTGCGCCATTTTCGTCATGGACGCAGATGGCGATGACGACACGCTCGAAGCGCGGATCACCGATGCCGGGCATGGACAGCAGAAGCTGCCCGGAGAGATAGGGCGGCTGGGTCATGCCGCTTTCATGGCAGAGCGGGGCGCCCGTGCAAAGGGCTGCGACCTTTGGCGGGAGCGTGGCTGGCCGGCGCTTCGGCTCGGGGGGCGCTGGACGCTCGCCGGTGCGCCGGGTAGGGATGGGCCACGAAATTCGAGGAGTATGGACGATGGCGATCAAGGTTGGTGAGCGGGTTCCCGAAGGCGCACTGGTCAAGGCGACCGCCGAGGGACCAGGGCAGGTGTCTTCCGCCGAGCTGTTCGGCAGCCGCACGGTAGCGCTGTTCTCGGTGCCGGGGGCCTTCACCCCCACCTGCTCGGCCAAGCATCTGCCGGGGTTCGTGACGCATTCGGCATCGCTCATGGCAAAGGGTGTCGACGAGATCGTCTGTCTTTCGGTGAATGATGCGTTCGTGATGGGCGCCTGGGCGAAGTCTGCCGATGCGGTGGGCAAGGTGACGATGGTCGCCGATGGCAATGCCGATTTCACCAAGGCGCTCGGGCTGGAGATGGACGCCAGCAAATATGGCATGGGGGTGCGTGGCCAGCGCTTCTCGATGGTGGTGAAGGACGGCGTGGTGACGCAGCTTTTCGTGGAGGAGCCGGGCGCCTTCGGCGTGTCGAGCGCCGAGCACATGCTCGCCCATCTGGGCTGACGCCCATGGCTATGACCCGCCGACACCTGCTGATCGGCACCGGGGTGGGCGCTGGGCTGGTGATCGGCTGGGCGGCCTGGCCGCGCCGCCATGCGATCAGCTGGGCGGCGGCGGACGACGAGGTGGTGCTCAATGCCTATCTCAAGATCGGGCTCGATGGCCGGGTGGTGGTGGCGGTGCCGCAGGCGGAGATGGGCCAGGGCATCTGGTCCGGGCTGGCGCAGATCCTTGCCGACGAGCTGGGGGCGGACTGGGAGACGGTGAGTGTGGAGCCGGCGCCGCTGGGGGCGGCCTATGCCAACCGCTTTGCGCTGGGCGAGATGACTGCGGGCCTGCCGGCGGCGCTGCGCGGGGCGGCGCGCTGGACAACCGACCGCGTGGTCGAATATTTCGAGATGCAGATGACCGGGGGCAGCACCTCTGTGCGCGGGTTCGAGGCGCCGCTGCGCGCGGCGGGCGCGGTGGGCCGCGAGATGCTGTGCCGGGCGGCGGCCAACCGGCTGAGCATCGACTGGACCGAATGCAACACCGACAATGGCTTTGTTGTGCACAAGGCCAACCGCATCGCCTTTGCCGAGCTGGTGAAGGAAGCTGCCCTGCTCGATCCGCCGCGCAGCGCGACGCTGCGGACGGAACGGACGATTTCGGGCATCAGCGTGCCGCGGCTCGACCTGCCGGCGAAAGTGGATGGCAGTGCGCAGTTCGGCGCCGATGTGCGGCTGCCGGGGATGCATTATGCGGCGATTGCGCAGGGACCGATCGGGGCCAGGCGCACGGGCGTCGACAAGGCGCGGCTGCCGGCGGGGTGCCAGCTTGTGGAGCAGCCGGGCTTTGTGGCGGTGGTGGCGCGCGGCTGGTGGCAGGCGAAGCAGGGGCTCGAGGCGCTGACGATCAGCTATGACCGCAGCGAGACGCCGGCGGGGCCATGGATGGAGGCCGCACTCGATGCAGCACTCGACAGCCTGGAGGGATTGGAGACGGCGCTGGTGCGCGATGATGCCGACGCCGTGGCGCTGCTGAGCGGCCCGGCTGAAGGTGCGATCGGGGCGGAATATGCCCTGCCGTTTCTGGCGCATGCGTGCATGGAGACGATGACGGCGACGGCGCGGATCGAGGAAGGGCGCTGCGAGCTGTGGACGCCGACGCAATCACTGACGCTGACCACATGGTCAGTGGCGCGGGCGCTCGGCATCGATGATGCCGATGTGACGGTTTATCCCACGTTGCTGGGCGGTGGCTTCGGCCGCAAGATCGAGACCGACGCGGCAATGCAGGCCGCACTGATCGCGCGGGCGGTGAACAAGCCGGTGCAGCTGATCTGGAGCCGCGAAGAGGATTTCGCGCATGATTGCTGGCGGCCGGCGGTGGCGGCGCGGCTGCGGGGCCGGCTGGAGGGCGTGGGGGCGAATGCGCGGATGACGGCGCTGGCGGCGCGGGTGGCGGTGCCCGATGTCGGCGCCTCGGTGATCGGCCGCAACCTGCCGCGGCTGGGCGGCAGCCCGAAGGCGGGAGCCAGCGCCTTCGAGGGCATGGTGGTGTTTGCCTATGATGTGCCGGCAGTGGCTTTAGAGCATGTGCTGGTGAATGTGCCGGTACCGCTCGGCTTCTGGCGATCGGTGGGCAACAGCTACACGGCGTTCATCACCGAGAGCTTCGTCGATGAGCTGGCCACAGAGGCGCAGGTCGATCCCGGCGGGTTTCGGCTGGTGCATCTGGCGGAGCGGCCGCGCCATGCGGCGGTGGTGCGGGCGTTGACGGGCGCCACGGGGGCGCTGGGGGCGACGCGCAACGGCGATGGCAGCACCAGCGGCACCGGCATGGCGCTGTGGGAAAGCTTCGGCAGCGTCGTGGCGGTAGCGGCCGAGGTGCTGGTGCGCGGCGGCGAGCCGCCGAAGGTGGTGCGGCTGATCATGGCGGCGGATTGCGGGCGGGTGATCAACCCCGATTCGGTGCGCGCGCAGCTGGAGGGGGCAGCGATCTTCGGGCTGTCAGCGGCACTTTCGGGGCAGGCGACCTTTGCCGATGGCGAGGCGCAGGAGACGAACTTCGATCGCCAGCCGTTGCTGGGGCTGGCGGAGACGCCGGTGATCGAGATCATCCTCATCGAATCGACCGAGGCGCCGGGCGGGGTGGGCGAAGTGGGGACGCCGCCGGTGGCGCCTGCACTGGCCAATGCAATTTTTGCGGCGAGCGGCATCCGCAGGCGGCGGCTGCCGCTGGGTGGTGCTGTCGGCGAGCGACCGCTGCGGACGGGAGCTTCTTCAGGGGCGATCGATGCCGGTGGCGGCGGTGCTGCGGCTGGTGCGGCCACGGTGACCATCGACTCGGGCGCGGAAATGGCCGAAACGCCGCAGTGATATGTCGGCAACCGAGCCCCCCTCCCTTCTCGCGCGTACAGATATGGCGGATGCGGACCCTGTGTTGCGAGCCGATCTGCCGGTAGCGGCAGGGGCGACTTCGGCTGCTGCCGGGGCGGCCGTGGGACCGGCGGCGATCCCGGGAAGTGCGCTGCCGCCCGAGCATCCACAGGTGCAGGTGGGGCGCGTGGGGGTGCTGCTGGTCAACCTCGGGTCCCCCGATTCCACCTCGGTGGGGGATGTGAAGCGGTTTCTGGGGGAGTTTCTGTCCGATCCGCGGGTGATCGAGATTCCGCAGTTCATCTGGCAGCCGATCCTGCGGCTGCTGGTACTCAACCTGCGGCCGCGTACGACGGCGCAGAATTATGCGAAGATCTGGACGCCGGAGGGCTCGCCGATCACCGCGATCACGCGCGGGCAGGCGGAGGCGCTGGCGGGGCGGTTCGGGCCGCGGGTGATGGTCGATTGGGCGATGCGCTATGGCACACGCTCGATCCCCGAGCAGCTGAAGGCGCTGATGGATGCCGGCTGCGACCGGATCCTCACCGTGCCACTTTATCCGCAGTATAGCTCGGCAACGAATGGCACGGTGGTGGATGCCGCCAATGCGGCGCTCCGCACATGGCGGTGGCAGCCGACGATGCGGACACTGCCGCCTTATTATGACAACCCGGACCACATAGCAGCCCTTGCCGCTTCGGTGCGCGAGGGGCTGGCGGGGCTGGATTTCGTGCCGGACCTGATCGTCACCAGCTTCCATGGCATGCCGCAGCGCACGCTCGACAAGGGTGACCCCTATCATTGCCAGTGCCGCAAGACCGGGCGGCTGCTTGCCGAGGAGCTGGGGCTGCCGGTGCGGGTGACCTTCCAATCGCGCTTCGGGCGCGCGGAATGGCTCAAGCCCTATACCGATGCGACGCTGGAAGGGCTGGCGGGCGAGGGCATCAAGAAGATTGCCGTGGTATGCCCGGGCTTTGCCGCCGATTGCCTGGAGACGCTCGAGGAAGTGGCGATGGAGGGCCGCGAGACCTTCATGGAGCATGGCGGCACGCACTTCGCCTATCTGCCCTGCCTCAATACCAGCGAAACCGGGGTTGCCATGCTAGAAAGGCTGATTGCGCGCGAGCTTGCCGGATGGGTTTAAGCTGCTAGTTTGACCCCAAGAATTTGCTTGGGGAATGACCATGTCGAGAGTTGCAATCGTTACGGGTGGAACGCGCGGGATCGGCGAGGCCATTTCGCTGGCGCTGCAGGCCGCCGGTGTGAAGGTTGCTGCAAACTATGGCGGCGATGATGCCAAGGCCGCTGCCTTTACCGAGCGCACGGGCATCGCGGCGTACAAATGGGATGTGGGCGACCATCAGGCGTGCCTCGATGGCGTGGCCAAGGTGGAGGCCGATCTCGGGCCTGTCGATATCGTCGTCAACAATGCCGGCATCACGCGCGATGGCACGCTGATGAAGATGTCCTACGCCCAGTGGGACGAGGTGATCCGCGTCAACCTCGGCGGCTGCTTCAACATGGCCAAGGCGACCTTTGCCGGCATGAAGTCCCGCGGGTTCGGGCGGATCGTCAACATCGGGTCGATCAACGGCCAGGCCGGGCAATATGGCCAGGTGAACTATGCCGCTGCAAAGTCCGGCATCCATGGCTTCACCAAGGCGCTGGCGCAGGAGGGTGCGCGCTTCGGCATCACCGTGAACGCGATTGCGCCGGGCTATATCGATACCGACATGGTCGCTGCCGTGCCTGCGGATGTGCTTGAGAAGATCGTCGCCAAGATTCCGGCCGGGCGGCTGGGGCAGGCGCAGGAGATTGCGCGCGGGGTGGCGTTCCTGTGTGCCGATGATGCCGGGTTCGTGACGGGCTCGACGCTCAGCATCAACGGCGGCCAGCACATGTACTAGTCGCAGCGCCGCGAGCGCGCGTGCCGCGCGCCGACAGGCGCAAGACCGGCCAGCGAGGCGGTCGGCACCAGGCCGACCGAACTCGTCTGACGTCGGCACGGGCTTTGCCCGTGTTCTATCGCGGAAGAGGACCGACCACGGAATCATGCGCAAGCGCTCGGTCACCATCGCCGGCCACGCGACGTCGATCAGCCTCGAGCCGCCGTTCTGGGAGGCGCTGCACGAAGCGGCCGCCGCCGAGGGCAAGCCGCTTGCGGCACTGGTGACGGAGATCGACGAGGCGCGCACCACCAACCTTTCCAGCGCCATCCGCGTCTGGCTTTTCGAACGCGCACGGAACCCTGCCCCATGAAGATCCTGTTTTTCGCCGCCCTGCTTGCGGCCCCTGCCCTTGCTTCGGACGAAGCCGACATCCGCGCGGCGCGCGCCGCGTATGGGGCGGCGCTCGATGCGCATGCGCCCGAGCGCTTCGGCGCCGTGTTGCACCGCGACTTCGTGCAGATCGGCAGCGGCGGCAGCACCATTGCGGGGGCTGCCACGGTTGCGGCCAGCTATGCCGCCAACGAGTTCAAGGACCCGGCGTTCATCACCTATGAACGCGTGCCCGAGGCGATCGAGGTGAGCCCCAACGGCACGCTGGCGATGGAGCGTGGGCATTGGCAGGCAAAGCTGCGCAATCCGGCCGGCGGCGTGGAAGGCAATGCCGGGGCTTATCAGGCGGGCTGGGTGCGCGAGGACGGCCGCTGGCAGCTGCGCACCGAAGCCTATGTCAAGCTGACCTGCGCTGCGATCACGCCCTGCTGAGCGCGTGACGCCGGCGCCGCAGCGTGGCGCCGACCAGCCCGAAGCCGGCGATCAGCATGGCCCAGGTGCCGGGCTCGGGCACGGTGATGCCGGCGGTGCTGGCGACCTGGCGGGCGAGCGCCTCATGCACCTGCGCTGTCGGGTGGATGCCATCGAAGCTGAAATAGCCGGTGCAATCGATGGCGCCATCGATGACCGGACGGTTGCCGATGCAATTGCCGGTCTCGGTGAACGGCTTGACGCCAAAGGCGCGCGGATCGGCAGCGAGGCCGGTGAAGAAATCCTGATAGGAGAAGCGCAGCAACTCGGTGCTGCCGAGCAGCGGCTCCACGCTGTCGAGGCGCGCCTGCAGCTGCCCTTCGAGGCTAAAGCCGGTCGCCGAAATGTTGGGAATTCCGGTGACGAGGATGCGGCTGGCGCCGCTGCCGGCCAACGCGAACAGGCTGTTCTGCATGGTGTCGAGCAGCGAGCTTACATAGGCGGCGCTGTCCGCGAACGGCCCGATGCTGCCGCTCTCCAGCCCGAACACGTCGTTGCCGCCGAAATTCAGGATGTAGAGTGCGTTGGGATCGGCGACGCCGCCGGTGTTGAGGAAATAGGCGCCGAGTTGCAGCGCCAGATCGGGCACGGCATCACCATGGTTGACGATGCGCGCACCGCCAAAGGCATAGTTGCTGCCGCCGAGCAGCGACGGCGTGGTGAAGCTGCCGTAGATATGCTCGCTGATGAGATCGGTATAGTCCGGCCCGTTGGTGAAGCGTCCGGGGAAATAACCGGCGGCGACCGGGTTGAAGACATCGCTGCCGAACGCCGCGTTGATGTTGCCGGCATCGACCAGACTGTCTCCGAAGATCACGAGCTGGCTGGGCCGGGGCGTGGTGACCGCCGATGCCGATGTGGCCGCCGTTGTGGCTGCCGTTGTCACCATCAGAACAGCCAGAATTGCTCGTTGCATCGCGTTTCTCCCCAGAACACGTCCTCCGTTTACCATGTTGGTCAGCGCCGACAAGGGCGGCAACAGGTAGCAGCGGAGTCTTCAGGCGGTCCGGTCCTGCCGATCCTTGGCGTTGGTGGACTGGATGGCGCCCTTGATCATGTCCCAATCCGAGCGGTCGAGCGCCGACAGGCTGTTGAAATTGCCGTTGGAGGCAAGCCACTGGCCACCATCGAGCGCGATGACTTCTCCGGTGAGATAGGCGCAGCCCGGCGCCATCAGGAAGACGGCGAGGTTGTTGAGCTCCTCATGCTCGCCCATGCGGCCCATCGGGATGCCGGCCGCACCCGTGCCCGCCCCGGTCTTTTCCATCAGCGGCGCCGGCATCAACCGCTCCCAGGCGCCCTTGGTGGGAAAGGGGCCCGGGGCGATGGCGTTGGCGCGAATGCGCTTGGGGCCCCATTCCTGCGCCAGGCTCTGCGTCATCGCCGCAACGCCGGCCTTGCTCATGGCGCTGGGGACGGTGAACGGCCCGCCGGTCCAGACCCAGGTGGTGACGATCGACAGGATGTTGCCGGGCAGCCCGGCCTCGATCCAGCGCTTGCCCGCCGCAACCGTGGTGTTGAAGGTGCCTGCGGCCACGATGCTGGCGATGGCGTTGAAGGCGTTGGGGCTGAGATCCTCGGTGGGCGAGATGAAATTGCCGGCGGCGTTGTTGACGAGGCCGGTCAAGGGGCCGGCATCGAAGATCGCCTGCATCGCCTCGTCGATGGCGCCGCCATTGCGGATGTCGACCGGCATGGCCGACACGGTGCTGCCGCTGGCCTCGGTGAGTTCCGCCGCCGTTTCGTCGAGCACGCCGCCGCGGCGGCCCCAGATGACCACCTCGGCACCGAGCTTCGCGAAGGCACCTGCCATCGACTTGCCGAGCCCGGTGCCGCCGCCGGTGACGAGGATCTTCTGGCCGCGCATCAAACCGTCTGCAAACATCGCAAATCTCCTGCCTGAAGGCATCAGGGTGACCGCGCCGGGGCGGACTGGCAACTGCCACAAATGCTGTCTACGCTGGCGCCATGGCGCTGGTGCTGACCGATATCCTTCCTCCGGCAGCGCTTGCTGCGTTGCAATCGGCGCTGGGTGACGCAGCGTGGCGCGATGGGCGCGCGAGTGCGGGGCCGCAATCGGCTGCAGTGAAGGCCAACAGCCAGATGGCGGCCGACGATCCGCTGGCGCGGCAGTGGAGCGGCACGATCGGCACCGCGCTCGGGGAGCATCGCGGCTTCATGACCGCCGCCCTGCCCCGGCGGATCACCACGCCGCTGTTCAGTCGCTATATGCCGGGCGAGCATTATGGCGCGCATGTGGACAATGCCGTCCGCGCCGAAGGCCGCGAGCGGCTGCGCACCGACCTGGCGGCGACGCTGTTCCTGAGCGCGCCCGAGAGCTATGACGGTGGAGAGCTGGAAGTGGAGACGAGCTTCGGCCGCCCGCGCTTCAAGCTGGCGGCGGGGCAGATGCTGCTCTACCCGGCATCGAGCCGCCATGCGGTGCTGCCGGTGACGCGCGGCGTGCGGCTGGCGGCGGTGCTCTGGGTGCAATCGATGGTGCGCAGCGACGCCGACCGGATGCTGCTGCTCGAACTCGATCGCAGCGTGCAGGCGCTCGGCGCGGCACTGGGGCCGGACCATCCTGAGCTGCTGACGCTGGCGACCATCTATCACAACCTGCTGCGGCGCTGGGTGGAGAGCTGAGGGCCGGTTTCAATCGTCCTTGCCGTCTGCGAGCGCGCCGGAGATCTCGGTGCGCTGGCGGGGGAGTGCCTTCGGCATGCTGGTGGCGATATGCGCCATCATCGCTTCGCGAACGTCGCAGCGCAGATCGAAGGCGTTGCCGGCATCGGCGGCGCTGACCAGCGCGCGCAGCTCCATCACTTCGGGCTTGATGTCGGTCACCTGCAGCCCGACCACCCGGCCATCCCATTTCGGATGGGTGCCAACATAGGCTTCGAGCGCCTGGCGAAGTGCTGGCACATCGGCAAGCGGATCGACATAGAGGAAGGCGGTGCCGAGCAGTTCGCTGCTCTGCAAGGTCCAGTTCTGGAAGGCAGAATCGAGAAACCGGCCCAGCGGCACGATGAGCCGGCGCTCGTCCCAGATGCGGACGACGACATAGGTGAGCTTGATCTCCTCGATGCGGCCCCATTCGCCCTCGACGATCACCACATCATCGATGCGGATGGGCTCGCTGAACGCCATCTGGATGCCGGCGATGAGGTTCTTGAGCGCAGGCTGTGCCGCAGCACCGAGGGCAAGTCCGATAAGGCCGGCCGAGGCCACCAGCGTGACGCCGATGGTGCGGATGGCGGGGATGCTGAGCAGCATCAGGCACAGGGTGATGAAGACGATGACGGCGGTGCCGATGCGCGACAGGATGCTCATGCGCGTGCGGCGGCGGCGGGCGGCCAGATTGTCCGATGCGGCGATATCGGACTGGGCGTCAACGATGGCGCCCACGGCGCGCAGCAGCGACAGCGCCAGCCATCCCAACAGCAACGGGGAGATGATGCCGGCCGCACGCACGACGACATCGACGGCCGCTTCATCGAGCGGGGCGGCTGCGAGCGCCGCGCCGAGCCCGATCGCCGCCATGATCCAGCGTGTGGGCCTGACCAGATACCGCAGCAACGTGTTGTCGCTTTTGCTGGCGCTGGCGGCCGCGACACGCCGCAAGACGATGACCAGAAGGCTGTGCAGCGCCAGCGCGGCGGCGACGCCCACGACGGCGATCAGCAGCGTTGCGACCGGCACGACGCTCCACGCCGGCAGCTTGCCGCTGAGCAGCTCGATCAGGTAAATGGCATCGTCCAGAGGTCAGGTGTTGCGGATGGAGCGGAAGGGGAGGCGGGTCGCCACTGAGGTGGCACAGGGACCAACCGCATTGTCAACGCCCGGGCACCGCCGGGAGTTCCCCGACGTGCGGCACATTGCCGATCAGGCGCTGGTGATCTCGATGAGCAGGAGAACGGATTGCCAGCGCGGCCAGGGCAGCTCCAGCCGCCAGTGATCGGGTCCGATGGCGCGCAGCACGCCGAGATGATCCCGGTCCGGATCGTCGCCATAGCCGCGCCGGCCGGTCTCGGTGGCGAGCGACAGGGCGCCCAGGAAGACCATGCGGTCCCCATCGGGCCAAAGACCGCCGGAGACGCGCTGCTCCCCCTCGGCCATGGTGAGCGCCAGCGGCTGGCCATGGCCCGGCCCGATGCGGCACGCGCCCCAATTGCCGGTCTGCAACGGCAGCACGCCATCGCGCGGCCAGCCATCGTCGCGGCTGCCCAGCCGGATGGTGCGGCAGCGGTAGGCGCCGGGGGCCGGCAGCGTGGCGGCATCGATATTCACACGGCGGCCGGGCAGCGGCTCGACCGGCGGTATGGCGACCGGGCCGAGCGCTTCAACGGCCGCGCGGCCGCCGGCGGCTTGGATATCCGCAAGGCTGCGCGTCCAGGCGCTCCAGAGGCCGGCCATGCGTGGACGGTCTTCGGGCTGGATGCGGCCCTGCCAACTGCTCGCCGCGGGCTGTGCTGCCAGCGGTGCTGCGGTGAGGAGCAGCAGGACGGGCAGCGCGGGCCGCATCAGCCATCCTCTCCCAGCATGGTGCGGACGAAATCGGCGAGGCCGAGCTGGCGCTTGCGGCGGAGCCGTTCGGCCCTGAGGATGGCGCGCAGCTCGGCGAGACAGGTCTCGATATTCTCGTTGAGCAGGACGTAATCATATTCGCCCCAGTGGCGAATCTCGTCGCAGGCGCGTGCCATTCGATCGGCGATGACTTCGGGATGATCGGTATCACGCGCGATCAGCCGGCGCTCGAGTTCGCCGAGATGGGGCGGCAGGATGAAGATGCGGACGAGATCGGAGGCGGCATCGGTCTGCTGCAGCTGCTGGGTGCCCTGCCAGTCGATGTCGAACAGCACGTCGCCGCCGCTGGCGAGGGCCGCTTCGACCGGTGCGCGCGGCGTGCCGTAGCGATTGCCGAACACAGTGGCCCATTCGAGCAGCTCATGATCCTTGACCATCGTCTGGAACCGCTCGGGGCTGACGAAATAATAGTCCTTGCCTTCGGTTTCGTCATGGCGCGGCGGCCGGGTGGT
Organism: Sphingomonadales bacterium; assembly: GCA_038258615.1. GTDB lineage: Bacteria > Pseudomonadota > Alphaproteobacteria > Sphingomonadales > Sphingomonadaceae > Sandarakinorhabdus. Next base: position 2,114 of record JBBSPR010000027.1, on the reverse strand, counting down.
GGCCGAGACGGACAGGGTAATGCCGGGATCTTCGCGCAGCAGACGGCGGCTGAGCGTGGTCTTGCCTGCTCCGGAAGGCGAGGACATGACGAACATCAGCCCGCGCCGTGCCGGCGTGGCCGAGCCGGGGGTGGCAAAGGCGGTCACTTGCGGCGGAAGCGATCGAGCGCCACGACATTGCCACCGGGATCTTCGGTCGGCGGCTCCGGGCTGGGCTCGGGCGGCGGCGGTGCGGTGTCGGCGGGGGCCGCAAATTGCAGCGCGAAATTGACCGCGGGATCGACGAAGCCGGTGATGGCGCTGAACGGGATGTGGAGTTTTGCCGGCACCTGGTTGAAGCTGAGGCCGATCTCGAAACTGTCGTTGTGCACCGCGAGCTCCCAATAGCGGTGCTGGATGACGATGGTCATCTCGTCGGGATAGCGCTCGATGAGGTGACGCGGAATGTTGACCCCGGCGGCGCGGGTGCGAAAGGCGATGTAGAAATGATGGCTGCCGGGGAGCCCGCCATCGGCATCGATGCGCATCAGCACGCGCTGCACAACACCGCGCAGAGCATCCTGGACGATATCGTCGTAGGGGATCAGGCTGTCGGGCGGGGTTTCGGTCACGGCTGCTCCGGGTGGTCGGCCTCGCCTTTGGTGGCGAAGCCGTGCCGCTCGGTCAAGCACTCGCGGCGACGTGTCAACCCGCCAACGCGGCGAGCAGCACGATGAAAGCGGCAATGGCCGCCCATCCCTCGGGTCGCGCCGGCGTCCAGCCCAAGCCGATCCGCTTGGGTTTGAACCATGTGTTGACGGGAGCGATGCGCATGGAGCCTCTCCTCGAGCATGAGTGGGGAGCTTCTGTTGCTCGGTGCTCCCCGTACCGCCGGTGTCCGATTCTGTTGCCCGGCTCGGCCCAGCCGCGCTTTCGGCCAGTGTAACTAGATCCGTGAGGACCTTGGGTTACGCTGCGATTGCGAATGCCTCGTTGTCGTTGGCATTTATGGTGTTTTGAACGGTTTAACGGCGCATTCAGGCCGGGCAAAGATGATCGTCTTTGAACACACGTCGATCCTGGTTCGGCCCCAGACATCCCGCGACAACCGGGGGAATATGGTGGAGCCGCCGGGTACTGCCCCCGGGTCCGCTGCGTCTATTTCACGCCATCCTGTATTGCCATAGCCCGGTTTCCCGAGCCCCCTCGATATAGGGATTGCGGTGGCCAGGTGCAAGCAGGTGGCTATCCGGCGGCGGCAGGCGGTGCGTGCGCGGCGATGATTTCCAGATACCGGGCGAGCACGGCGCCGTTGATGGCATCCCAGTCATAGGCCTTGGCGGCTTCGAGTCCGGCGGCACCCGCCGCATGGCGGGCATCATGATCGACAAGATAATGCTCGAGCGCATCGGCGAAGCCCGTGACATCGGCATGGGGCACCAGCCGTCCGGTGAGACCATCCTCGATGATGCAGCTGCTGCCCGAGGCGATGGCGGCGACGACGGGGATGCCGCTCGCCAGTGCCTCGATGTTGATGTTGCCGAAAGTCTCGGTGATCGAGGGGTTGATCAGCAGGTCGGCACTGGCAAAGGCGGTGGCGAGCATCGTGCCATCAAGAAAGCCGGTGAAGATGGCATCGGGGACCTGCGCCTCGAACTTTGCCCGCGCGGGGCCTTCGCCCACCACCAGCAGCTTGTGCGGCACGCCGCGGCGCTTGAGCTCGGCCACCGCTGCGGCGACCATGTCGAGGCCCTTTTCGAGCACCAGGCGGCCGACGAAGCCGATGACGACATCGTCATCGGCGATGCCGAGGCTGCGCCGCCACTCGGGCGCGCGGCGATCGGGAGAGAAGCGTTCCTTGTCGACGCCGCGGCTCCAGGTGGCGGCGTGTTCGATCATGCCCTGCTCGCGCAGCATCTCGCCGAAGCCGGGCGAGGTGACGAACACCTCGTCGAGCCCGTAATAGAATCGCTTGAGGATGGCCTCGCCGGCGGGGCGGGCCCAGCCAAAGCCATAATATTCGAAATAGGTCTCGAAGCGGGTGTGGACCGAGGCCACCACCGGCGCGTTCAGGCTCTTGGCCAGCTTCTTGGCGCTGTGGCCGAGCGGATCGGGCGCGGAAAGATGGAACAGGT
>JBBSPR010000026.1:0-18604 GCA_038258615.1 Sphingomonadales bacterium | reverse complement strand
GCCATCGACGCCGGGGCCGAACCACTGTTCGGTGTTGCCGACATAGACCGCCCAATTGCCGAGGCGGGCGGTCACCTGCGACGGCTCCGGGTGCCAGCGCGCCACAGCCTGATCCGACCGGTAGCCGCCGCCAAGGCTGATGGAGAAGACATCGCCGGTGGCCTCGACACGGCCCGACACATCGGCGCGGCCGCGCGCCAGCGTGCCGAAATCCCGTGCGACGCTGACCTCGTTGGTGCCCATGAGCCGTGCTTCGAAGGCAACGCGCTGGGCGGCGAAATCGGCCAGGCGGTCGAGCCGGCGGGCTGCGGCGGCAATGTGGGGCGGAAGTGCCCGGCCGTCTCTGGCGCGGTTCAGTCCGGCGTCGATCTGCGCCCAGGGCAGCGGCCAGCTGTCTACCGGGCCGCGGATGAGGCCGGCGGCGGCGAGCGTGCCGACATCCTGCCGCAGCTGCCGGTCCCCCACTTCGGCGAAGGGACCGGCGGTGGCGGCCGAGGCGAGGCCGAGCGCCAGCGCGCCGGCGAGAATGGCGCGCACCGGCGCTGTCAGCCGCGCGAATTGAGCGGCACGAAATCGCGCTGGGTGGGGCCGGTGTAGAGCTGGCGCGGGCGGCCGATCTTCTGCTCGGGATCTTCCATCATCTCGGTCCATTGGGCGATCCAGCCGACGGCGCGCGAGATGGCGAACAGCACGGTGAACATCGAGGTGGGGAAGCCGATGGCGGACATGACGACGCCCGAATAGAAATCGACATTCGGGTAGAGTTTCTTGTCGATGAAATACTGGTCGTTGAGAGCGATGTGCTCGAGCTCGCGCGCCACGTCGAAGATGGGATCGGACTTGCCGAGCTTGTCCAGAATGTCCTTGGCGACCTTGCTCATCACCTTGGCGCGGGGATCGTAGTTCTTGTAGACGCGGTGACCGAAGCCCATCAGGCGGAACGGATCGTCCTTGTTCTTGGCGCGGGCGATGAACTCGGGAATGCGCTCGGGGCGGCCGATTTCGCGCAGCATGTTGAGGGCGGCTTCATTGGCGCCGCCGTGCGCCGGGCCCCAGAGGCAGGCGATGCCGGCCGAGATGCAGGCAAACGGGTTGGCGCCCGACGAGCCGGCGAGGCGGACTGTCGAGGTGCTGGCGTTCTGCTCGTGATCGGCCTGCAGGATGAGCAGCTTTTCCATGGCGTCCTCGACCACCGGATCGATGACATAGGGCTCGGCGGGGACGCCGAAGGTCATGCGCAGGAAGTTGCCGGCGAAGCTCAAGGAATTGTCGGGATACAGGAAGGGCTGGCCGATCGAATATTTGTACGCCATCGCCGCCAGGGTGGGCATCTTGGCGATGATCCGGTGCGAGGCGATGACGCGCTGCTGCGGATCATGGATGTCGGTGGAGTCGTGATAGAAGGCCGCCATGGCGCCGACGATGCCGCACATGATCGCCATCGGGTGCGCATCGCGGCGGAAGCCACGGTAGAATTGCGCGAGCTGCTCGTGGATCATGGTGTGGCGGGTGATGAGATGGGTGAACTCATCGTGATCGGGCTTGCTCGGCAGATCGCCGTTGAGCAGCAGATAGGCGACTTCGAGGAAGTTGGACTTTTCGGCGAGCTGGTCGATGGGGTAGCCGCGATAAAGCAGGATGCCCTGATCGCCATCGATATAGGTGATCTTGGATTCGCACGCTGCAGTGCTGGTGAAGCCCGGATCATAGGTGAAGCGCCCGGTGTTGGCGTAGAGCTTGCGGATATCGACCACATCAGGGCCGACGCTGCCGCTCAGCACCGGATAATCGGCCGACTTGTCGCCCAGTGCTATGTTGGCTGTGTTGGTCATGCGTTGGTCCCTTTCGCTCTCAGGCGCTTGTTGTTTCGTGGGTCTGATGGGCAATGGCGTCGTCAATGCGGCCCAGCGTTTCGTCGCGGCCGAGCGCTTCCATCACTTCGAACAGGCCAGGCGACTGGCCCGCACCCGTGAGGGCAGCGCGCAGGGGCTGTGCGACTGCGCCGAGCTTGAGCTGTTCCGCCGTTGCAAGCTCCCTTGCTGCTGCCTCCAGATCGGGGACCGCCCAGGGCGACACGGCGGCGAGGGCCGCGCGTGCCCGGACGAGCAGTCCCGATGGGGCCGATGCTAGCAGCCGCAGCGCCGCTTCGTCCATGGGGATTGGGCGGGTGCGAAGGTAGAACAAGGCTGAGGCGGCCAAATTGTTGAGATCGGGTGCCCTTTTCTTGAGTTCCGGCATGCTGCGCTGCAGCAGGTCGACGTTTTCAGGGGAGAGCGGGCGGCTGAGCGCCGACTCGACCTTCGGCTGGATCAGGGTTGTGAGCCGGGCGTCATCGGTGGCGCGGATATAATGGCCGTTGACCGATTCCAGCTTCTTCATGTCGAAGCGCGACGGGCTGCGGCCGACGGCTTCGAGGCTGAACCACTCAATGGCCTGGGCGCGGCTGATGACCTCATCGTCACCGTGGCCCCAGCCGAGGCGGAGCAGGTAGTTTTCCAGCGCCTCGGGCAGCAGGCCGAGCTGATCGCGATAGGCATCGACGCCGAGCGCGCCATGGCGCTTGGAGAGCTTTGCACCATCGGCGCCGTGGATGAGCGGGATGTGGGCGTAGATGGGCTCGGGCCAGGCCCCCTCGACTTCATTCATGGCGCGGATGAGGGCGAGCTGGCGGAAGGCGTTGTTGAGATGATCGTCGCCGCGGATGACATGTGTGACACCCATGTCGTGATCGTCGACGACGACGGCGAGCATGTAGGTGGGGGTGCCATCCGAGCGCAGCAGCACCATGTCGTCGAGCTCGGCGTTGGCGACGGTTACGGGGCCCTGGACCTTGTCGTCGATGGTCACTTCGCCGGTTTGCGGCGCCTTCAGGCGGATGACGAAGGGGGCGCCCTCGGGGCCATCGGTGCGGTCGCGCCAGCGGCCGTCGTAGCGCAGCGGGCGCTTTTCGGCGCGTTGCTGGGCGCGCATGGCCTCCAGCTCTTCGGCGGTGGCGTAGCAGCGATAAGCGTGGCCGGCTTCGAGTAGCGCGTGCGCGACCTCGGCGTGGCGGGCAGCGCGGCTGAACTGGTAGACGATCTCGTCATCATGATCGAGGCCGAGCCAGCCCATGCCATCGAGGATGGCGGCGATGGCGGCATCGGTGGAGCGGGCGCGGTCGGTATCCTCGATGCGCAGACGGAAGCTGCCGCCGTGATGCTTTGCGAACAGATAGTTGAACAGCGCCGTGCGGGCGCCGCCGATGTGGAGGAAACCGGTTGGCGAGGGCGCGAAGCGGGTGACAACAGCTGAAGAGGGAGCGCTTGCGCTCATGCCGGGAATGTCCAATTCTGGATATGGGTCGTGGATGCGTTACGCGCCAGGATGGAGCGTTCGGCGGGGTGACTAGCAGAAGCCTTGGGGCGGTTCAAACCGCAGTGCCGGCAGGGGGATTGTGGCCGGGCTTTGCCGTGCGTTCCCGCACGCTGGCCGATGCCGAGCGCGAGGCACTGCCGCTGTGGCTGCCGGTGGCGCTGGGGGCGGGGATTGCGCTGTGGTTTGCGCTGCCCTGGGCCGGGCAGCGGCTGGCGTTGGGGCTGGCATTGGCCGGGCTGGGCGGGGCATTGGTAGTGCTGCGCGCACGCTGGCCGGCGGCGCTTTTGCTGATGGCGGCGCTGGGGATGACGGCGGCTGAGGTGCGGGACCGAACGGTGGCGCACCGGGTGCTGGTGGAGCGGACGATCTTGCGGCTCGATACGCGGGTGCTGGCGGTGGAGCCGCGAGCGGCGCGCGAGCAGTTGCGGCTGGTGCTGGCGCTGGACGATCCGGCGCTGCCGGAGCGGGTGCGGGTGAGCTTGCGCGGGGTGGCTGCGGAGCGGGCGCAGGCGTTACCGGGGCTGGCGGAGGGCGCGCGGGTTCGGTTGCGGGCGATGCTGATGCCGCCGATGGGGCCGGCGGTGCCGGGGGACTATGATGCGGCGCGGGCACTGTGGTTCGAGGGAGTGGGGGCCACCGGGATCGTGCTGGGGCGGGTTGACGTGGTGGAGGCGGCGCCGGCGCCGGATGGAATTTCGGCGTGGATGGCGGCGGCGCGGCGGCGGCTGAATGCGCGGATCTTGGCGGCGGTGCCGGGCGAGGCGGTGGCGGCGGTGTTCGTGACCGGGGACCGCGGGGCGGTGCCGCTGGAGACGGCAGCGGCAGTGCGCGATTCGGGGCTGGCGCATCTGCTGTCGATCTCGGGGCTGCACATGGCGGTGGTGGTGGGCGGGGTGATCTTCCTGGTGCGGCGGCTGATGGGGCTCTGGCCGTGGATGGCGCTGCGGCTGCCGGTGCGCGCGCTGGCGATGCTGTGCGGGGCGGTGGCGGGGCTGGGCTATACGCTGCTGGCGGGCGGGCAGGTGCCGACGGTGCGATCTTTGCTCGCAACGCTGATCGTGCTGCTGGGGCTGGTTGCGGGGCGCGATGCGATTTCGCTGCGGCTGCTGGGGGCGGCGGCGGTGATCATCCTGCTGACGCGACCCGAGGTGCTGATGGGGCCGAGCTTCCAGATGAGCTTTGCCGCGGTGGCGGCGATCATCGCGCTGTATGAGGCGCCGGCGACCAAGGCGGCGCTGGCGCCGCGCGAGGATGCCGGGGTGTTGCGGCGGCTGGGGCATGGCGTGGTGGCGCTGGTGGCGACGGGGCTGGTGGCGGAGATGGTGCTGGCGCCGATCGGGCTGTTCCACTTCCAGCAATCGGGGCTGTTCGGCGTGGGGGCGAACTTGCTGGCGATCCCGCTGGCGAGTTTTGTGATCATGCCTGCACTGGTGCTGGGGTTGCTCGGGGATGCGCTGGGGCTTGGCGCTGTGGCCTTTGCGCCGGCCGGATGGGCCGTGACGTGGCTGCTCGACATTGCCTATGCGACGGCGGGCTTGCCGGGGGCGGTTTCACGGCTGCCGGTGATGCCGGTACTGGCATTTCCGCTGATGGCGCTGGGCGGGCTGTGGCTGGTGCTGTGGCGGACGCGGTTGCGGCTGGCGGGCGCGGTGCTGGCGCTGTTCGGGTCGCCGCCCAACCTGCTGGTGAGCCGCGATGGGCGGCATGTGGCGCTGGTGCTGGAGAGCGGCGAGCTGGCGTTCCTGCGGCCACGTACGGGGGAGTATCTGCGTGACAGCTGGGGGTCGGCGGTGGCGGGGGACGGTCGGGGGCGTTCGTTCGACGACCTGCCTGGGATGGATTGCAGCCGCGATGCCTGTTTGGGCCGGGTCGGCCGGCTAACGCTGTTCGCCACAAGATCAAGCGACTGGCTGCCGCGCGCGACGATGGAGCCGGCGTGTGCGGCGGCCGATATCGTGGTGAGCGAACGGCGGTTGCCCGACTGGTGCGGGGCGCGGTGGCTGCGGCTCGACCGGACGGCGCTGGCGGAGCGCGGAGCGGTGGCGGTTTGGCTAGGGTCGGGAAAAGTGGTGGGTGCCCGCGACGGCCTCGGGGACCATCGCTGGCGCTGATCAGTGATAGCGGCGGAGGATTCCGGCAAGGCGGCCCTGCACGCGCACCTGCTCGGGGCGGTAGCGCTGCGGGGTGTGGGTGCTGTTGGCGGGATCGAGGCGGACCATGTTCTTCTCGCGGCGGAGATATTTGAGCGTCGCCTCGCTGTCGTCGATGAGCGCCACGACGATATCGCCATCGCGCGCGTCCTCGCAGCGGCGGATGAGGGCATAGTCACCATCGAAAATGCCGGCCTCGATCATCGAGTCGCCCGAGACTTCGAGCGCGTAATGATCTCCCGGCCCGAGCAGGGCCGAGGGCACGGCGAGCGAGCGATCGGATTCCAGCGCTTCCACTGGAAGGCCGGCGGCGATGCGGCCATGGAGCGGCACCGACACGCTGTCATTGGCGGGTTCGGGCAGGGCTGGAGCAGCGCGGGCGGCGGCCGCAGGCTCCGGCTTCATCGCATCGGGCAGGCGCAGCACTTCGAGCGCGCGGGCGCGGTTGGGAAGACGACGGATGAAGTTGCGCTCCTCGAGCGCGTTGATGAGGCGGTGGACGCCGGACTTGGAGCGGAGGCTGAGCGCCTCCTTCATTTCCTCGAAGCTGGGGGACACGCCGCTGGCTTTGAGCCGGCCATCGATGAAACCGAGAAGTTCCTGCTGTTTGCGCGTCAACATGTTTTCACCCCCTGTTTGGCACAACTGCCTTGGGAACACATGTGGAACGATTAGGCAACATCCGAGAACATGTCAAGCGCGATGCAGGTGACGGTTTCACCCGTTTCGGCAGGCGGGGCATGGGCTTCGCGGACAATGAGGAGATCGGCTTCGGCGAGGCGGGCAAGCTGCCCGCTGTCCTGCGTGGGGGCGGGTTGGACCCGGCCATCGGGCCATCTGCGCGCGCGGAGATGATCGCGGCGGTTGCCGGTGGCGGGGAGGGCGGCGGCGAGGGTCGCGGTGATGGTCGGGACTGCACTGGCCCGGCCGCCGAGGGCGCGCACCAGCGGCCAGCCGAAGAGCAGCGCGCAGACATAGGCGGAGACGGGGTTGCCGGGCAGGCCGAGGATGCGCGTGGCGCCGAGCGCGCCGGCGATGAGCGGTTTGCCGGGGCGCATGGCGATCTTCCAGAAATCGAGGGTGGCGCCGAGGGCCTCGAGGGCCGGCATGATGAGATCATGGTCGCCGACCGAGGCGCCACCGATGGTGATGATGAGATCGGCGTCCGCGCTGGCAATGGCGTGAGTGATGGCGGCGCGATCGTCGGGCAGGATGCCCAGATCGGTGATCGCAGCACCGGCGGTGGTGAACAGGCTGGCGAGCATGACGCCGTTGCTGCTGACGATCTGGCCGGGGCCGGGAAGCGTGCCGGGGGGCACGAGTTCGTCGCCGGTGGCGATGAGCGTGACGCGCGGGCGGCGGATGACGGAGACGCTGCCATGGCCGGCGGCGGCGAGCAGGCCGAGGTGGCGCGCGGTGAGCCGCGTTCCTGCGGTCGTGAGCAAGGAACCTTCCGTAAAGTCTTGCCCTGCATTGCGAATATGGGCGCCGATCTTTGGTGGGCCTTCGCCGGACAGGATGGCGCTCTCGCCTTCACGGCGTACCTCCTCCTGCACGATCACCGTGTCGGCGCCGGCGGGCAGCGGCGCGCCCGTGAAGATGCGGACGGTCTCGCCGGCGCCGACCTCGCCGGCGACGCCGTGGCCGGCGGCGGATTCGCCGATGATGCGGAAGGGGCCGGGGATGTCTGCCCAGCGCACCGCCCAGCCGTCCATGGCGCTGGCGGCGACGGGTGGCTGGGTGAGGCGGGCATGGACCGGTTCGGCGGCGATGCGGCCGGCGGCCTGGACGAGTGGCAGGGTTTCGGTGCCGAGCGGGCCGGCGCCGGCAAGCAGCCGGGAAAGGGCTTCGTCGGGGTGAAGCAGGGTCATTCGGCCCGGAAGTCGCCCGAGCGGCCGCCGGACTTTTCGCGCAGGCGCACCTGGCCGATGACCATCGACCGATCGAGCGATTTCGCCATGTCGTAAAGGGTGAGGAGTGCGGCGGAAACCGCTGTGAGCGCTTCCATCTCCACGCCGGTGCCGTGGGTGGTGACGACGCGCGCCTGGACGCGGATGCCGTCCTCCTCGAGTGCCAGATCGACGCTCACGGCATCGAGGGGGAGCGGGTGGCAGAGCGGGATGATCGAGGATGTGGCCTTGGCGGCCATGATGCCGGCGATGCGCGCGGTGGCGAGGGCATCGCCCTTTTTGCGCGTGGCGTAGCGGATGGCGGTGAGGGCGGTCTCGCCCATGGTGATGCGGCCCTCGGCGAGGGCTTCGCGGCGGGTCGCGGTCTTGGCGGAGATGTCGACCATGTGCGCGGCACCCTCGCCGTCGAGATGGGTGAGACGGCTCATGCCAGCAGCGCCCGTGTCGCGGCTTCGACATCGGGGTGGCGCATGAGCGATTCTCCGATGAGGAAGGTGTTGATGCCGCGCGCTCTGAGGGCCGCAAGTTCGGCGGGGCCGGACAGGCCGGATTCGGCGACGAGGGTGCGGCCGGGGGTGTCAGAGAGCTCGAAGCTGGTGGCAAGATCGACGTTCAAGGTCTTGAGATTGCGGTTGTTGATGCCGAGCAGCGGCGTTTTCAGCTGCAGCGCGCGGTCACGCTCGGCGGCATCATGGACTTCGACGAGAACATCAAGACCGAGGCTGTGGGCATAGGCTTCGAGGTCGATGGCTTCGGCATCGGACAGCGCTGCCATGATGAGCAGGATGCAATCGGCGCCGATGGCGCGGGCGTTGGCGATCTGCCAGCGGGTTACGAAGAAATCCTTGGCGAGGACCGGCAGGGTGCAGGCGGCGCGGGCTTCGATGAGATAGGCATCGGCGCCGAGAAACCAGCGTTCTTCGGTGAGGACGGAGAGGCAGGTGGCGCCGCCGGCCTGATAGGCGCGGGCGATGGCGGCGGGATCGAAATCCTTGCGGATCAGTCCCTTGGAGGGGGAAGCTTTCTTGACTTCTGCGATCAGCGCCTTGTCCCCTCGGGCGTGGGCGGCGTGGATGGCGGCGATGAAGCCGCGCGGCGGCGGTGCGGCGGCAGCGGCGGCTTCGCGGTCGGCGAGGCTGTGTTGCGCGCTGCGTTCAGCCGTCTGGGCACGTCTGTTGGCGCAGATTGTGGTGAGCGTGTCTGTCATCGAAAGGCTTTCCATCGCGCCAGTGTATCGGCAGCAGCGCCGCTGGCCAGTGCCTGTGCGGCACGCGCGGCGGCGGCGGGGAGGGTGAGGGCGGGATCGGCTAGGGTGAGGGCGGCCGCGGCGTTGAGGACGACGATGTCGTGGTAGCCGCCATTGGCTCCCGCCAGCAGGGCTTCAAGGGCGCGGGCATTGTGGGCCGGGTCGCCGCCGGCGAGGCTGGCGGCGGGGTGGAGAGGCAGGCCCGCATCCTCGGGGTGGATGGTGCTCGGCGTGAGGCTTCCGCCTTCGACAGTGAGGGCCTCGCTCGCCGCCGAGATGGCGAGTTCGTCGAAGCCGTCGCCGTGGACGACCATGGCGCGGCGGGTGCCGAGGCTGGCGAGGGCGCCGGCGAGGAGGGGCATCGCGTGAGGGGCGAAGACGCCGACGATCTGCCGCTTGACCCCGGCGGGGTTGGCGAGGGGGCCGAGCAGATTGAAGATCGTGCGCCGTCCGATCGCGCGGCGGACCGGCGCCACGCGGGCCATGGCGGGGTGGTGGCGGGCGGCGTGGAGGAAGGTGATGCCGACCTCGCGCAGGCAGGGGCCGAGGCGCTCGATCGGCAGTTCGGGGACGCCGAGGGCGGCGAGCACATCGGCGGCGCCGCTCGCCGAGGAAGCTGCGCGGTTGCCGTGCTTGGCGACGGGCACGCCGCAGGCGGCGACGACGAGGCTGACGGCGGTGCTGATGTTGAGGCTGTGCATGCCATCGCCGCCGGTGCCGCAGACGTCGATGGCGGTGTCGGGGGCGTCGACGCGGTGTGCCATGCGGGCGCGGAGGGCGCGGGCGGCGGCGGTGACTTCCTCGACCGTTTCGCCGCGCTCAGCGAGGGTGGTGAGGAAGCCGGCGAGGGCGGCATCTTCGACGTCGCCGTCGAAGATGCGGGCGAAGGCATCGGCGGCGGCTTGCGCGTCGAGAGGCCGGGACGGATCAGGCAGCGGCCGGATCATGCCGGGACGGCGCTGTGGGCGATCCCTGCGGAATCGAGGAAGTTGGCGAGCAGCGCATGGCCGTGTTCGGTGGCGATGCTCTCGGGGTGGAACTGCACGCCGTGGAGCGGCAGATCGTTGTGGTGCATGCCCATGATGAGGCCATCTGCGGAGGCGTTGACGGTAAAGCAGGCGGGCAGGGTTTCGCCCTCGACGATGAGGCTGTGGTAGCGGGTGGCGAGATAGGGGCTGGGGAGACCGGCGAAGACGCCGGTGCCGGTGTGGGCGATGTCGCTGGTCTTGCCGTGCATCACCCGGGGTGCTCGGATGACGCGGCCGCCGAACGCCTGGCCCAGCGCCTGATGGCCGAGGCAGACGCCGAGCAGCGGCAGCCGGGACTGCGCCGCGGCGGTGATGAGATCCAGGCAGATGCCGGCTTCATTGGGGGTGCAGGGTCCGGGGGAGAGGAGGATGGCGGCGGGCGCCAAGGCCATGGCTCCTGCCACGGTGATGGCATCGTTGCGGACGACGTGCGTCGGCGCCCCCAGTTCCTCGAGATAATGGACGAGGTTGAAGGTGAAGCTGTCGTAGTTGTCGATGACAAGAATCATGCGGTGACTTTGACGCCTTTCCAGAAGGCGATGTGGCCCTTGATGTTCGACGCGGCGGATTTGGGCTCGGGGTAATACCAGGCGGCGTCCTTGTTGACCGCACCATCGACGTTGAGGCTGTGATAATGCGCGGTGCCTTTCCAGCCGCACACGCTGGTGAGTGTGCTGGGCTGAAGCAGTGCTGCGTTGACGCTTTCGGCGGGAAAATAGTGATTGTTTTCAACAATCACGGTGTCGTTCGATTCGGCGATGGTCGTGCCGTTCCATTCAGCCTTGGCCATGGTTGTTCTCCTCTTTCACTGCCCATAGCCCGGCTCGGCGGCGGCGGCGAGGGCGGTGCGGGCGGCTGCGACAAGCGCGCCGGCCTTGGCTTCGCACTCGCGCTGCTCATAGGCGGGCACGCTGTCGGCGACGATGCCGGCACCCGCCTGGATGTGCATGGTGCCGTCCTTCACGATCGCAGTGCGCAGCACGATGCAGCTGTCCATGTCTCCGCTTGGGCTGAAATAGCCCACACCGCCGGCATAGGCGCCACGGGCTTCGGACTCGAGCTCGGCAATGACCTGGGCGGCGCGGACCTTGGGGGCGCCGCTGACGGTGCCGGCGGGGAAGCCGGCGAGAAGCGCATCGACGGCATCGACGCCGGGGGCGAGGCGACCCTCGACGTTGGAGACGATGTGCATGACATGGCTGTAGAATTCCACGCCGGCACGGTCGGTGACGCGCACGCTGCCGGGGATGCTGACGCGGCCGGTGTCGTGGCGGCCGAGATCGAGGAGCATGAGGTGCTCGGCCTGCTCCTTGGCGTCGGCGAGCAGGCTGGCGCGGTTCTCGGCGTCTTCGGCGGCGTCGCGGCCGCGGGGGCGCGTGCCGGCGATGGGGCGGATGGTGACCTTGCCTTCACGGGCGCGGACGAGGATCTCGGGACTGGAGCCGACAAGGGCAAAGCCCGGCAGATCGAGGAAATAGAGGAAGGGGGAAGGGTTTATGCGGCGCAGCGCGCGGTAGAGATCGAAGGGGGGCAGCGGGAAGGGCAGGCTGAAACGCTGGGCGAGGACGACCTGGAAGATATCGCCGGCGAGGATGTATTCGCGCGCCGTCTCGACCATCGCGGCATAGCGTTCGGGGGGGGTCTGCGCGGTCAGGATGGGGTCGGGAAGGGGTGCCGAAGGGGTGTTGCGGGGTGGCAGGGGGGCACTCAGCGACCGGGCGGCGGCGTGCAGCCGGTCGAGGGCGGCGGCGTGGCGGGCCTCCGGGGTGCCGGGCTGGTCGGGGAACAGCGGGGCGACGATGTGGAGCACGTCGCGAAGCCGGTCGAACACCAGCAGCAACTGGGGGCGGACGAAGATCATGTCCGGCAGGCCGAGCGGCGAGGGAGGTGCTGCGGGGACGCTGGGCTCGGTGAGGCGGACGGCTTCATAGCCGATATAGCCGACGAGGCAGGCGAGGGCGGCGGGCAGGCCTTGCGGAACATCGGCGCGGGCTTCGGCCACCAGCGCGCGCAGCTCGGTGAGGGGATCGCCGGGCTGCTCGGTGAAGGCAGTGCGGTCCTGCTGCCAGTTGCGGTTGATGCGCGCGCTTTTGCCCGACGCCTGCCAGACCAGATCGGGATCGAGGCCGATGAGCGAGTGCCGGCCGCGGACCTGGCCGCCTTCGACCGATTCGAGCAGGAAGGCGCCCGAGCCGCTGGTGCCGAGCTTGAGCATTGCCGAAACCGGGGTTTCGGTATCGGCGACGATGCTGGTGTGGAGAAGCAGCGCCCGGCCGGCGGCGAGGGTGGCGATCGCTTCGTCGGCGGCGGGCATCACCGCATTCGCACTGCTCATGAAGCGGGGTCGGCCGCACCTGCAAGCCGGCGGCGCAGGGCATCGACGGCGGCGGTGTTGCGGTTGGTGTCCACCTCGCGCTCGGCGGCGGCAGCGAGTGCTTCGGCGAACTCGTTGGGAAGCTGGCCAGCGATCTCGCGGCGCATGGCATCGACGAGGCCGGGGGCCTCGGCGAGGTTGCCGGGGGTGACGCTCTCGACATGCACCAGCGCCCAGCCCTCCATGCCGCCGATGACGCGGGTGGTGCCGGGCTGGGTGGTGAGGACGGCCTGGATGAGCGGCGGCACTTGCTGCTGCTGGAGGACATCGACGCGGCGGCCGGTGAGCGGCTGCGGGGCGGGCAGCCCGGCATCGGTGACGGCCTTGGCAAAGGGGGTGCCCTTCTTCACGGCGGCGACGATCGCATCGGCCCTGGCGCGCGAGGCCTTGACCGCCTTGTCCCGCGCGGCGAGCTCGGCGACGAGGGGCTTGATCTCGGCCAGCGGGCGCACTGTGGCGCCGACGATGGTGGTGGTTTCGATGGCGGCGAGCTGTTCGCCTTCGAGACGCTGGACGGTGATGCCGTCTTCAGGCTGCTGGGAGAAGGCGAGGGCGGCGAGCTGGGCGGGGATCCCTTCGAGCGGGGCGGCATCGATGCTCGCCCCTTCGCGGGTGACCGGCGGCTGGCTGAACAGATCGAGCTGCTCGGTGCCGGCGATGTCGGCGAAGCTCTTGCCGTCCTCCGCGGCCTCCTCGATGCGCGCCACGGTGGCGGCGAGGCCATCGGCGGCGGCGCGGGCGGTCAGCTCCTCGCGGATGGTGTCCCGGACTTCGGCGAGGCTCCTGGCGGGTGCGCCCATGGCTTCGAGCGACAGCACATGCCAGCCGAAGGGCGAGCGGACGGGGGCGCTGATGCCGCCGACCGGCAGCGCGAAGGCGGCGGCGGCAACGGCGGGGCTGGTTTCCGACGCAAGGGCGGACTGCGATTTTTCACCGATGGCGATGTCGGCGGCGCCGAAGCCGGCGAGGCGCTGGGCGGCGGCGGCGAAGCCTTCGGTTGCGGCCGCGGCGGCGACGGCCTTGGCTTTGGCTTCATCGGGCAGCACGACCTGAAGCAGGCGGCGGGTGGGGGCCGCACCATAGCGCGCCGGATCCTTGGCGAAGGCGGCGGCGACATCGGCATCGGTGACGGTGACCGTGACCTGTGTCGGATCGAGCAGGGCATAGCGGAAGCCGCGCCGCTCGGGCACGGCAAAGCGGCTGCGGTTGGCGGTGTAGAAGGTGGTGACCTCGGCCTCGGTGGCGGGGGTGACCTCGCCGGGGGGCACCAGGGCGACGCCGCCGCGGCGGATATCGACGAGCGACTGCGCCAGCGGGGTGGCCATGCCGGCGGGCATGTTCATGGCGGCGGTGAGCGGGGCGATGAGTGCCTTGCGGGTGATGTCTCCGGAGATATCCTGCCGCAGCTGGGCATCGGAGAGACGCTGCTGGGAGATGACGCGGTTGTAGGTATCCTGATCGAACTTGCCGGCGACCTGGAAGGCGGGGATGGCGGCAATGACGGCGCCGACTGCACGGTCCGACGCGGTGAGGCCGAGCTTGTTCGCATAGGCTTCGAGGGCGGCGCGGCCGACGAGCTGATCGGCCATCAGCGACACGGCGCCATCGTTGGCAAGATCGGCGAGGGTGGCATCGGGCTGTTGCTGGCGGGCAGTCTGCAGGACACTGTCGAGGGTGCGGAGGAGATCGCCTTCGGTGACGGTGCGCTCCCCCACGGTGGCGATGACGCCCTGGCGGGTGGCGCTGCCGGCGAACGGGTCCCCCACGCCGGTGATGATGAAGGCGACGACGACCAGGGCGAGGATGCCGAGGGCGATCGGGCTGGACAGACCCTTGCGGATGAACTGGAGCATGAAGACCTTGCTTGCAAAACCGGGCGCCGGAGCATGCGGCGGCTTGTAACCATGGCGGCGGCTTGCGACAAGCGCGGCGCAAAGCAGGAGGATGGCCGTGGCGCTGATCGTGGGCAATTGGAAGATGCACGGGCTGAAGGCCTCGCTGGCCGAAGTGGCGGCGGTGGCGAGCGCGGACGTGGCCGATGTGTGGATTGCGCCGCCGTTCACGCTGGTGGCAGCGGCTGTGGAGGCGGCGGGCGGCCGGGTGCCGATCGGCGGGCAGGACTGCCATCATGCGGTGAAGGGCGCGCATACCGGCTGTGTGTCGGCGGCGCAGCTGGCCGACGCCGGAGCGGGGTTCGTGATCGTGGGGCACAGCGAGCGGCGGGCGGATTTTGGCGAGAGTGATGCCCAGGTGCGCGCCAAGGCGATGGCGGCGCGCGAGGCGGGGCTGCAGGTGATCCTGTGCGTGGGCGAGACCGAGGCCGAGCGCGATGCCGGGCAGGCCGAGGCGGTGGTGGCGGCACAGCTGGCGGGGTCGTTGCCCGATGCGGCAGATGGCCTGATCATGGCGTATGAGCCGGTGTGGGCGATCGGCACCGGGCGGACGCCGACGGTGGACGATGTGGCGGCGATGCATGCGCATGTGCGGGCAGCGCTGGTGGACCGCTTCGGGGCTGCGGGGGCCGGGGTGGCGATTCTCTATGGCGGATCGGTGAAACCCGACAATGCGGGGTTGCTGCTGGCGGTGCCCGAGGTGGCGGGGGCACTGGTGGGCGGGGCGAGCCTGACCGCGGCGAGCCTGCTGGCGATAGTGGCGGCGGCAGGGTGACACCTGCCTGACGCTTGCTGATCGGGGGCGGAGCCGCTAGAGGCTCGGGCTTGTTCCCCGACCAGCCGGATTGATTGCCCGTGACCACCTTTCTTCTTGTCGTTCATGCGCTGATCGCGCTCGCACTGGTGACGGTGATCCTGCTGCAACGCTCCGAAGGCGGCGGGCTGGGCATTGGTGGCGGCACCGGCGGCGGCATGGTGTCGGTGCGCGGGGCGGCCAATCTGCTGACGCGCGCCACGACGGTGCTGGCGGTGCTGTTCATTTCGACCTCGATCCTGCTGGCGGTGCTGGCGGCGGGCACCAGCAAGCCGCGCGCGGTGGACACGAGCCTGGTCCCGCTGAGTGGCGCTGCGCCGACCGGTGCGCCCCAGAGCGGTGCACCATTGGCGCAGCCGGTGCTGCCCGGTGCGCTTCCGGGTGCGCTACCCGGTGCGCTTCCGGGTTCCTTGCCGGGTGCGCCGCTGGCGGTGCCGGCGGAGCCGACGGGCGAGGCAGCTGCGCAACCGGCGGAACCGGCTGGCGCGCCGCTCGCGCGCTGACGCACCGCGGGGGTGGGGGCTTCGGCAGGCACGGCAGCGACCCCTTCGCGGGTGAAGCAGATTTTCGGCGGTGCTGCCGGCAACCTCGTCGAATGGTATGACTGGTATGCCTATTCGGCCTTTGCGCTGTATTTTGCGCCGCGCTTCTTTCCGCAGGATGATCCGCTCGCGCAGCAACTGAACGGCGCGATCATCTTCGCCATCGGCTTTCTGATGCGGCCGCTGGGCGGCTGGCTGCTCGGGATCTATGCCGACCGGCATGGGCGCAAGGCGGCGCTGACACTTTCGGTGAGCCTGATGTGCCTGGGGTCGCTGATGATCGCGGTGGCGCCGACCTATGACCAGGTGGGGCTGGCGGCGCCGGCACTGCTGCTGGTGGCGCGGCTGGTGCAGGGGCTGAGCGTGGGCGGCGAATATGGGGCGTCCGCCACCTTCATGGCCGAGGTGGCCGATGCCAAGAACCGCGGCTTCTGGGCGAGCTTTCAATATGTGACGCTGATCGGCGGGCAGCTGGTGGCGCTGGGCGTGCTGGTGACGATGCAGGCGACGCTGACCGAGGCGGAACTGCTCGACTGGGGCTGGCGGGTGCCGTTCGTGATCGGCGCGCTGTGTGCGGTGCTGGTGTTCTGGCTGCGGCGCGGGCTGGTGGAAACCGAGGCCTTCCAGAAGGTGGGCCGCGACGAACGCAAGGGCTTGATGCGGCGGCTGCTGGCGCATCCGCGTGCGTTGCTGACGGTGGTGGCGCTGACCGGGGGTGGCAGCCTGGCGTTTTATACCTTCACCACATACATGCAGAAATATCTCGTGCTGTCAGCGGGTTGGAGCAAGACCGAGGCGACGACGGTGAGCACGGTGGCGCTGTTCGGCTATATGCTGCTCCAACCGGTGTTCGGGGCGCTTTCGGACCGGGTGGGGCGGCGGCCGCTGCTGATCGCCTTCGGGATCGGCGGCACCTTGCTGAGCGTGCCGGCGCTGCAGGCGCTTGGAACGGCGACCTACCCTTATGAAGGACTGCTGCTGATGTTCTCCGCCCTGTGTGTGCTGAGCTGTTACACGGCGATTTCCGGGCTGGTGAAGGCGGAGATGTTCCCGGCCAATATCCGCGCGCTCGGCGTGGGGCTGCCCTATGCGCTGGGGGTGGCGGTGTTCGGCGGCACGGCGGAGACGGTGGCGCTGGGGTTCAAGTCGGCGGGCTATGAGGCCGGCTTCTTCTGGTATGTGGCGGCGATGTGCGGCGTGGCGCTGGTGGCGGCGTGGAGCCTGCCCGACACAAGGACGCATTCGCGGATCGAAACGGCGTGACGCGGGCGGGTCTCGCACTTTTCCACAGCTAATCGAGTTGCCGCACTGGCGCAGCCGGGGGCAGGCGCGCTAAGACCATCCTCCCATGACACGGTTTATCTTCATCACCGGTGGCGTGGTTTCGTCACTCGGCAAGGGTCTCATGGCGGCCAGCCTCGCCGCACTTCTGCAGGCACGCGGCTACAGCGTGCGGATCAGGAAATTCGATCCCTATCTCAATGTCGATCCGGGCACGATGAGCCCGTATCAGCACGGCGAGGTGTATGTGACCGATGACGGCGCCGAGACCGACCTCGACCTCGGGCATTACGAGCGCTTTACCGGCGTGCCGAGCCGGCAGACCGACAACATCACCTCGGGGCGGGTGTATCGGGATATCATCGCCAAGGAGCGGCGCGGCGATTTCCTCGGCGCCACGGTGCAGGTGATCCCGCATGTGACCGACGCCATCAAGGCGTTTGCGCGTGCGGACACCGAGGGGCTGGACTTCGTGCTGTGCGAGATCGGCGGCACGGTGGGCGATATCGAGGGGCTGCCGTTCCTGGAGGCGATCCGCCAGCTTTCGATCGATGTGGGCAAGGCCAATGCGGTTTATATCCACTGCACGCTGGTGCCTTATCTGGCGGCGGCGGGCGAATTGAAGACCAAGCCTACCCAGCACAGCGTCGCGGAGCTGCGCGGCATCGGCATCCAGCCCGATGTGCTGGTGTGCCGCTCCGAACATCCGCTGCCGGATTCGGACCGGGCGAAGATCGCACTGTTCTGCAATGTGGAGCGCAGCGCGGTGATTGCCGCCCTTGATGCGCCGAGCATCTATGATGTGCCGCTGCAATATCATGGCGAGGGGCTGGACGGCGAGGTGCTGAAGGCATTCGGGATCACCGATGCGCCGGCGCCCGACCTCGGCCGCTGGGAAGCGATTTCGGAGGCGCTGGCGACGCCGGAGGGCGAAGTGACGATCGGCGTGGTGGGGAAATATACCGGCATGAAGGATGCCTACAAGTCATTGACCGAAGCCCTGGTGCATGGCGGGATTGCCAACCGGGTGAAGGTGAATGTCCGCTGGCTCGATGCCGAGGATTTCGAGGGCGAGGATGTGACGCCGCGGCTGGAGCCGATGCACGGCATATTGGTGCCGGGCGGCTTCGGCGAGCGCGGCAGCGAGGGCAAGATCGCCTGTGTGCGCTTTGCGCGCGAGCATGGCGTGCCGTTCTTCGGGATCTGCCTCGGCATGCAGATGGCGTGCATCGAGGCGGCGCGCAACCAGGCCGGGGTGGCGGGGGCCTCCACCACCGAATTCGGGCCGACGCAAGAGCCGGTGGTGGGGATGATTACCGAATGGATGAGCGAGCAGGGGCTGCAGGTGCGCGAGGCCGGCGGCAACCTGGGCGGCACGATGCGGCTGGGCAGCTATGCGGCGCGGCTGACGGGCAACAGCCTGGCGGCGAGCGTGTATGGCAGCGACATGATCGAGGAGCGGCATCGGCATCGATATGAGGTGAATGTGCACTACCGCGACCGGCTGGAGGCGGAGGGGCTGATGTTCACCGGCATGTCCCCCGATGGGCTGCTGCCGGAAATTGTGGAGCGGCCCGAGCATCCCTGGTTCGTCGGCGTGCAGTTTCATCCCGAGCTCAAGTCCAAGCCGTTCGACCCGCATCCGCTGTTTGCGGGCTTTGTGGCGGCAGCGGTGCAGCAGAGCCGGCTGGTTTGATGGTGCGCCGCGGCAAAGGCGTGTGAAATCCGGGGGTTGCCCTGCGACATTTTGATGACGCGACGAATTGACACACCCCTGGAGTTGATCAATAAGGGACAGGCAAGGAATCGCGTGGGAGCAGATTATGCTCCGGTCGGCAGCGATGCGGACGAGGTTTCTGGCGAGGATCGGGGGGTCGCTGCGTGGCGGGTTTCCGATCGGGGGAGGGAGCGGGCTTTTGCGCAATCTTTTCCCGGCAATCGCAGTTGAAGAGGGGACTCGTCCATGACTGATGAAAAGGTTTACCCGACAGGGCTTACCGAGAAGGAAGCCAT
>JBBSPR010000025.1:0-19088 GCA_038258615.1 Sphingomonadales bacterium | reverse complement strand
TCGGAGGATGGTGTCGCCGCGATTGATGATGGTGACGTGGACGCCGAGCTCGTGGAAGACGCCGGCGAATTCGTTGGCGATATAGCCGCCGCCGGCGATGAGCATCGACTTGGGCAGGGTTTCGAGATGGAAGATCTCGTTGGAGGTGATGCCATGTTCCGCACCCGCCACATCGGGTACGGCAGGGCGGGCGCCGGTGGCGATGAGGAAACGGCCGGCGGTGATGGGCTTGCCATCGACCTCCACCGTGTGCGGACCTGTGAAGCGCGCATGGCCGTTGAGCACGGTGACCTTGTTGTTTTCCAGCGTGTTGCCATAAAGGCCGTTCAAGCGATCGACTTCGGCAAGCACATTGTCCCTGAGCGTCGGCCAGTCGAAGCTGCGCTCATCGACCTGCCAGCCGAAGCGCTGGGCATCGACGAGATCTTCGGCGAAATGGGCGCCATAGACGAGAAGTTTCTTGGGCACGCAGCCGCGGATGACACAGGTGCCGCCGACGCGATATTCCTCCGCCACGGCCACCCGGGCGCCGTGCCCGGCGGCGATGCGCGAGGCGCGGACGCCGCCCGAGCCGGCACCGATGACGAACAGATCATAATCGAATTCGGACATGGTGATGCTCTCTTGTTGCCTTGCGGCGAGGGATAGGGGCTGGGCGCCGGCAAGGCCAATCGAAAGTCCCGATGGCGGCCATCGACCGGAGGCTTCAACCGACCTGCAGCAGCACGGCGCCGGCGAGCACGCCGATCCACAGGCCAGTGAGCAGCAGCAGGTTGCGGCTGAAATTGGCCTCCTCCAGCTTGTGGCCGTGCATCGTCTGCACTGCCAGCATGCCGCCACCACCACCGGCGGCGGCGACGAGCGTGAGCGTGGCATTGGACAGGCGCCGGCGGCGGCGCTGCTCGACCGGCGGGCTGCGGGCGATGCCGAGATCATGCGCCATCAGTGCGAAGCCGAGCAGGTTGGCGAAAGCGAACAGCAACAGAGCCGCGGGCAGCGCCCAGGACGGCAGCGGTGAGCCTGGCTCGGCATCGGGCGGGGCGAAATAGCGCTTCGGGGCGTCCGGTTTGCGGGCCGGCCGAGGTGTTTCGGATCGGGCCGCCACGACCGGTACCGGATCGACGGCGGCGACCTGCACGCCGCGATCGCAATTCAGCCTTCCGTAGCGTTCGACCGCATGGCCGGCTTCGATCATGGCGCAGCCGAGATCGATGTCATCGGCGACGCAGCGAACCACGACGCGGCCATAGCGATCAACGTCCTTCTCCTCGCAGCGCACCACCCGGCCTTGTGTCAGGCTGCGCAGATGGTCGCGTGCGGCAAAGGGGTTGCCGGGGGTGCAGCGGCGGCCGGGGCGGCAGGCGCCGGGCATTTCGGGGGCATCGATGCCGTGCATCCGCATCGCCCGTTCCTGGCCAGCGCAGCGGATGGCATCGCCATCATGATGCGTGGGGCGTTCACAGGCGAACACCAGCGCTGCTGCCAGGGGGAGGAGCAGCGACATGCAGTCAATCGAGGAAGGGATCGCGGACGAGGATGGTGTCCTCGCGCTCGGGGCTGGTGCTGACCAGCGTCACCGGGCACTCGGTCAGCTCCTCGATGCGTCGGATGTATTTGATCGCCTGCGCCGGGAGATCGGCCCAGCGCCGGGCACCCGCTGTCGACTGGGTCCAGCCTTCGAAGATCTCGTACATGGGCTCGACCCGGGCCTGATCATGGGCATGGGCGGGGAAATGGTCGAGCGTTGCACCATCGAGGCGGTATCCGGTGCAGATCTGCAGGGTTTCGAAGCCATCGAGAACATCGAGCTTGGTGAGTGCTATTCCGGTGATGCCTGATGTGGCAATCGCCTGGCGGACGAGCACCGCATCGAACCAGCCGCAGCGGCGCTTGCGCCCGGTCACGGTGCCGAACTCATGGCCGCGCTGGCCCAGCTTCTCGCCGGTCGCATTGTCCTGCTCGGTGGGGAACGGGCCGCTGCCGACACGGGTGGTATAGGCCTTGGTGATGCCAAGCACATTGCCCATCGCATTCGGCCCCAGCCCGGACCCGC
Organism: Sphingomonadales bacterium; assembly: GCA_038258615.1. Taxonomy (GTDB): domain Bacteria; phylum Pseudomonadota; class Alphaproteobacteria; order Sphingomonadales; family Sphingomonadaceae; genus Sandarakinorhabdus. The sequence continues at coordinate 17,035 of JBBSPR010000025.1, read as the reverse complement.
TTGCCGCCTGCCCTGCGACAACGTTGGACGAGGTGACGAAGGGGTAGGTGCCATGATCGACATCGAGCAGCACGCCCTGTGCGCCTTCGAAGAGGATGCGCTTGCGGGTGGTGCGGGCCTCGGCCAAAACCTTCCAGACCGGCTGGACATAGGGCAGCACATGCGGTGCGATTTCGGCAAGCTGGGCGAGCAGTTCGGCGCGGTCCACCGCTTCGATGCCGAAGCCGGTGCGCAGGGCATTGTGGTGCGCCAGCAGCCGATCGAGCTGGGCTTCGAGCTTGTCCAGATGCGCCAGATCGCAGACGCGCAGCGCCCGGCGGCCGACCTTGTCTTCATAGGCCGGGCCGATGCCGCGCCTGGTGGTACCGATCTTGCCGGCGCCCATCGCGTCCTCGCGCAGCGCATCCAGGTCGCGGTGGAGTGGCAGGATGAGCGGGCATTGCTCGGCGATGGCGAGATTTTCGGGCGTGATCGTCACCCCCTGCCCGCGCAGCTTCTCGACTTCGGCCTTGAAGTGCCAGGGATCGAACACCACGCCATTGCCGATGATGCTGAGCGTGCCGCGCACGATTCCGCTGGGCAGCAGGCTGAGCTTGTAGGTCTGGTTGCCGACGACGAGCGTGTGGCCGGCATTGTGGCCGCCCTGGAAGCGCACCACGACATCGGCACGCTCCGAGAGCCAGTCGACGATCTTGCCCTTGCCTTCATCGCCCCATTGGCTGCCGATGACGGTGACATTTGGCATGGGTGGCAGTCCTCAGGCGAGCGGCCGGGCATGGCCGGCCTCAAAAATGTGGGTGCAGCCTTGCGGCGTGCAGGCATCGCAGAGTGCCGCGACGGTGATGAAGCCCTGAGCGCGGAGTGCCTCGCCCTCGGCTTGCGGCGTGCCGACGGCCAGGAAGACGCGGGGGCGCTCGCTGGTACCGAGGCCGGCTTCCACCAGATTGTCGATGTAGAGCGAGAAGCCGAGCGCGGCTTCGGGCGTGCCATCGGGGTGGAGCAGGGTGTAGCTGCCGCCGCGGCCGATCTCGAACGGCAGGCCGGCGCCGAACAGCGAGAAGCCGAGCCAGCTTTGATATTCGAAGCCGTGGCGCTCGGTGGGATCGAGGGTGACGGTGACGGGCAGCGGTGCGAGGGCGGCGACGACGGCGTTCACGGCATCGAGGCGACCGGCGAGGAGTGGCAGGGCGGCAAGGCGGGCGAGGGCGGCATCGGCGGGGCCGGCGGCGGCGATGAGCGGCTCATAGGCTGCCGCACCATGGGCGCGGAGCGAGGCGGCGTCCTTGCCATCGAGCAGCGCCTGCAGCGTGGGCAGGTCGGCGGTGCCTGCGGGCAGGCCGGCGGCGTGGAGATCGGCGACGAGGGTGGGGAGTGTGAGGTCGATGCTGAGATCGGGGACGCCGGCGGCGACCAGGGCTTCGACGGCGAGGGCGAGCATCGCCCGGGCGGCGGCGGGGGTATCGAGGCCGATGAGTTCGGCGCCGATCTGCTGGGACTGGCGCTCGGGTGCCAGCTGGCTGCCGCGGACCCGCAGCACCGGGCCGGCATAGCTCAGCCGCAGCGGGCGGGGGGCGGCTGCCATGCGGGTGACGGCGATGCGGCCGACCTGGCCGGTGATGTCCGACCGCAACGCCAGCGTGTGCTGGCTGACGGGATCGGTGAAGCGCAGCAGCTCGCGGCGCTGGGCGCTGGCGAGCCTGGAGCCGAGCGATTCCTCATATTCCACGAGTGGCGGGCTGACGCGTTCATGGCCATGGGCGGCGAACACCGCCATCATTGTTGCGGTGAGCGTGGCTTGCGCTTCGGCTGCGGGGGGCAGCCGATCGCGCAGGCCTTCGGGGAGGAGACCGGGGGGAAGCATGGCGCGGGGTTTAGCAGCAGGGGCGAGGAAAGGAAGGGGCCTGGGATGCGGGGGCAAGACGTTCATTTGCGCCGGGCCGGCGGCGCCCGAAATTGACGAAGTTGACACGAAACGCGGTTTTTTTGGTGGCGCGGCGCTCAGGCCATGAGTTCGTCATAGGGTGGCAAGTTGAGAATTGCGCGGGACGCGGTGTTGTAGGCTTTTTCCAGATCGTCTGCGGCGGCTTCCCATTCCTCGACCAACTGGTCGAGTTCCGGCGGGGCATCCTGCTCCTGCGCTTCGGCCCTGAGCCCGCGCAGCTGCTGCGACACCGCCTGGATGGCGATGACCATGGTATTGACGGAAATATCGGGCATGTCGGTTCCTGACTTGATCAGATGTTGGCCAGCTCGACTTGCCGGACAACCGCTGCCCGCGCCATGTTGTTGAGATATCCGCTGAAGGTTTCTTGCGTCATCCGGGTCCTTGCGGTGAGCATGTAGTGATAGCCTTGGCGGCCATCCTTGCAGGTCTTCTTGTGCTTGTCTCTGACGATCAGGATTTCTTCGGAATATTCGGTGCCGTGCGGAATATGGAATTCGGCGCAGTTGAACCATTTGGAAATGTCGTGAAGCGACGTGCCCTTGCCGTTGTTGTCCACAAGCGGCAATCCCGTGGGGCCGGTGACGAAGGAAACATCGGCGTTGCTGACCTTCGTCACGCCCTGGGACTTGTAAGAGGTCGCCTCCCAGCGCGGATCGAGCATGCCCGGATCGGGTTCGTTGCCGCGCACCTTGAGTTTGCTCGCGGTGCCCATGAGCGATCGATAAAGTTCGACATCGGTCGTTGCCATCGGACCCTCCCCATAGCCAATCCCGTTTTAGAGTATACCAAAGTAGTCGCCGAAATTCAAGATCTGTCGGGAAAGTGCGGGGGGCAAAAAAGCGGTCGATACTGTGTGAACATTATCGAGTTATCAAGGATTCGAAAAGGCAGGGGCGCCGTGCCCCTGCCCATCGAAGCCCACCCGCTCAGCCGAACTTGAGCGCCTTGGCGATCTTGACGCCGGGGAGGCGGCAGATCGACCAGAGCAGCGGATCGGGGATGTCGCCATCGACCGAGAGCAGCAGCACGGCTTCGGCACCGGAATCGCGGCGGCCGAGGTGGAAGGTACCGATATTGACGCCAGCCTCGCCCAATGTGGTGCCCAGCCGCCCGATGAAGCCCGGCTTGTCCTCGTTGACGATGTAGAGCATCCGCCCCGCCAGATCGGCCTCCACGGTGATGCCGAACAGTTCGGTGAGGCGTGGCTTGGCGTTGCCGAACAGCGTGCCGGCCACCGAGCGGTCACCGGTGGGGGTGGTGACGGTGACGCGGAGCAGCGTGTGATAGTCGGTCTCGCGATCGTGGCGGACTTCGGCGATGTCGATGTTGCGTTCGCGCGCCAGATAGGGGGCGTTGACCATGTTCACCGTGTCCGAATGCGGGCGCATCAGGCCGGTGAGCACGGCCGCGGTGATCGGCTTGATGTTGAGGGCTGCGGCAGCGCCCTCGACCTCGACCTTGACCGCGGTGATGGTGGTGCCTTCGAGCTGGCCGATGAGCGCGCCGAGACGTTCGGCGAGCGCCATGTAGGGGCGGATGCGCGGCGCTTCCTCGGCCGAAAGGCTCGGCACGTTGAGGGCGTTCGTCACACCGCCGGTGAGCAGGAAATCGCTCATCTGCTCGGCGACCTGGATCGCGACATTGACCTGGGCTTCATCGGTGCTGGCGCCGAGATGCGGCGTGCTGATGAAATTGGGGGTGCCGAACAGCGGCGAAGCCTTGGCCGGCTCCTCCTTGAACACATCGAGGGCAGCGCCGCCGATATGGCCGGAATCGAGCCCGGCCTTGAGCGCATCCTCGTCGATCAGCCCGCCGCGCGCGCAATTGATGATGCGGACACCGGGCTTGGTTTTCATCAGGTTTGCGGCCGACAGGATGTTGCGGGTGCTGTCGGTGAGCGGGGTGTGGAGGGTGATGAAATCGGCCTGTGCCAGCAGTTCGTCGAGCTCGACCTTGGTGACGCCCATCTGGCCGGCGCGCTCAGGCGTGAGGAAGGGATCGAAGGCGATGACCTTCATCTTGAGGCCAAGGGCTCGGTCGGCGACGATGCTGCCGATGTTTCCCGCACCAATGAGGCCGAGCGTCTTGGCGGTGAGCTCGACCCCCATGAAGCGGTTCTTCTCCCATTTGCCGGCCTGGGTGCTGGCATCGGCTTCGGGGAGCTGGCGGGCGAGCGCGAACATCAGCGCGATGGCGTGCTCGGCAGTGGTGATCGAGTTGCCGAAGGGGGTGTTCATCACCACGATGCCCTTGGACGAGGCGGCGGGAATGTCGATGTTGTCGACGCCGATGCCGGCGCGGCCGATGACCTTGAGGTTGGTGGCGGCTTCGATGATGGCAGCGGTCGCCTTGGTGGCGGAGCGGACGGCGAGGCCATCGTAGTTGCCGATGATCTTGGCGAGCTCATCCTTCGACAGGCCGGTGATTTCATCGACCTCGACCCCGCGGGCGCGGAAGATCTCGGCGGCCTTGGGGGACATTTCGTCGGCGATCAGGACTTTTGGCATGGGGGATTCCCTTTTTGGCGTGATGGCGGAAGGCCGAACCCCCCACCCTGCCCGCCTTTGGCGGGCTGTCCCTCCCCGCGAGGGGGAGGGAGAGTTCAGGCGGTGACTTGGGCGTGGGCCCAATCGAGCCAGAGGGTCAGCGTCTCGATGTCGGAGGTGTCGACGGTGGCGCCGCACCAGATGCGCAAGCCGGGGGGCGCATCGCGATAGGCGCCGATGTCGTAGGCGGCCTTTTCCTTTTCGAGCAGGCTGACCATTGCCTTGACCTGATTGGGCGAGGTGCCCGGCAAGGTGAGGCAGACGCTGGTGTTGGAGCGGGTGGCGGGGTCGGTGGCGAGATGCTCGACCCATGGGGTGCGCTCGACCCAGCGATCGATGGCCTGGGCGTTGCCGTCGGCGCGCGCCATGAGCTCCTGCAGGCCGCCACCGTGCTTCGCCCAGGTGAGGGCATCGATATAATCCTCGACCGCGAGCATCGACGGCGTGTTGATGGTTTCGCCCGAGAAGATGCCTTCGATGAGCTTGCCTTTGGATGTGAGGCGGAAGATCTTCGGCAGCGGCCAGGCGGGAGTGTAGTTTTCCAGCCGCTCGACGGCGCGGGGGCCGAGGATGAGGACGCCGTGGCCGCCCTCGCCGCCGAGCACCTTCTGCCAGCTGTAGGTGAGGACGTCGGTCTTTTCCCAGGGGATTTCCTGCGCGAAGACCGCACTGGTGGCATCGATGAGGGTGAGCCCCTCGCGATTGTCCCGGATCCAGTTGCCGCCGGAGACGCGCACCCCCGAGGTGGTGCCATTCCAGGTGAAGCAGAGATCGTGGCTCTGGTCGATGCGGGTGAAATCGGGCAACTCGCCATAAGGTGCTGTGACGATGGTTGGATCGAGCTTCAGCTGCTTGGCGGCATCGGTGACCCAGCCTTCGCCGAAACTTTCCCATGCCATCATGGTGACGGGGCGGGCACCGAGCATCGTCCACATCGCCATTTCATAGGCGCCGGTGTCCGACGCCGGCACGATGCCGATGCGGTGGGTGCTCGGCACTTCGAGGACTTCGCGGGTGAGTTCGATGGCGTGCTGGAGGCGCGCCTTGCCCAGCTTCGAGCGGTGCGACCGGCCGAGCGATTCGATGGCGAGCTGATCGGGGGTCCAGCCAGGGCGCTTGGCACAGGGGCCGGACGAAAAATGCGGACGCGCCGGAAGCGCGGTGGGTTTGTCAGTCATGTTCTCTCCTCACAGAGAGCTCGCGCCGCGTTGGGGCGGCGTGGCCCGTCGCCGGTCTTAGAGGTGAATGACGCATGGTCAAGCATTTGCTAGACTGCATGCGACGGTTCGAGGGATCGGGGGGAGCGGCGATGGCGGAATTCACGGTCAATGCGGGTCGGGTCGATCCGTACAAGAACTTCAAGTTTCGGGTGAAATGGGATGGCCGTTATGTGGCGGGTGTTTCCCGCGTGAGCGGGCTGAAGCGGACGACCGATGTGGTGGCGCACCGCGAAGGCGGCGATCCTTCGGCGCTGCACGTGTCCCCGGGGATCACGCGCTTTGCGCCGATCCGGCTGGAGCGCGGCGTGACGCACGACGGCGCCTTCGAGGAATGGGCCAACCGCGTCTGGGCGGTGGGGCGCGGCCTGGGGTCGGAGGTGTCGCTGGCGGACTTCCGCAAGGATGTGGTGCTGGAGCTGTACAACGAGGCGGGGCAGCTGGTGATTGCCTATCGGATATTCCGTTGCTGGCCATCGGAATATCAGGCGTTGCCCGATCTGGATGCCGGCACCAGTGCTGTGGCGATGCAGGTGCTGGTGCTCGAGAACGAAGGCTGGGAGCGCGATGTCGAGGTGCAGGAGCCGGCCGAGCCGAGCTTCAAGTAGAGAGCGATTCGACCAGCGCGCGGGCGAGCGGGGGGTAGTGGGCGTTGCGCTCGGGCTGGGTGGTGCCGACGCCGGCCATGTAGATGGTGAGCAGGAGCGGTGGTTTTCCCGGTGGCGTCACGAGGCTGACGGTGTTGCGGATGCCATGGTCGCCTGCCCCGGTCTTGTTGCCCTCGGTCCAGCCGGGGGGCAGGCCGGCGCGGAGCATGGTGTCTCCGGTTTCGCTGGCGTGCATCCAGGCGATGAGCTGCTGGCGGTGTGTCGGTTCGAGCGCGTCACCGAACAGCAGGCGGTTGACGAGGCCGAGCATCGCGCTCGGGCTGGTGGTGTCGCGGGGGTCGCCGGGCGTGCCTTCGCTCATCATCGTCTCGTAGCGATCGAGGCGGGTGACACGATCCCCCTGCCCGCGAACCCAGGCGGTAAAGGCGGCGGGGCCGCCGAGGCGGCGCAGGATGAGGTTGGTGGCGGGATTGTCCGAACTGATCATCATTGCCGCCGCCAGATCGAGCAGGCTGGCGCTGGTGCCGATGCGGGGCTGGGTGAAAGGCGCGTGGCTGACCATGTCGGCAGCGGTGATGGGGATGGGCTGTTGCAGATCGAGCTGCGAACCGAGGAGCTGGGCGGCGAGTGCAAGCTTGAAGGTGCTGCACATGGCGAAGCGCTCGTCGCTGCGGATGGTAAAGCGCTGGCCGGTCGCGGTGTCGAGCAGGGCGAGGCCGCAGCGGCCGCCGGTGGCGCGCTCGGTGGCCGCGAGGGCTGCTGCGATCGGTGCGAAGCCGGGGGGTGATGCGGCGGCGGGGAGAAGCGCCAGCAGCGGAAGGGGCAGGACGGCGCGGCGACTGGGGAGCATGGTCCGCAGTCTAGCCGCGCCGCGATTGCCGTCTAGTGGCCCTTGCGGCTGGTGAGTTTGCCGAAGGTGCGGTCGAGAGCGGTGATCATCTTGTTGGCGGCGCTGGCCATGGCGAGATCGATGGTGGCACCATTGCCGTCCACGGTGAGCGGATCGAGGCCGTTGGGACGAGCCTCGAGGGTGCACACGGTGTCGGGCGCGCCGGCGGAGGTGCCGTTCACATCCTTGAGATGTGCTTCGACGCGGGTAAGCCGCGCTTCGAAACGGCTGAGGCGGTCGCGCAGCAGCCGGTCCATCGCTTCGATGGTGCCGGCATCGGCCTTGATGATATTGTCGGAATTGATCTGGATCTGCATATTGTCTCCTGTTCAGCGCGTCTTGCGCGAGCGCTCCAGCACGGGGCGATGACCTTCGGCGTCGAGTGCACCCGAGGGGGGCTGGTCGGGGCGATCGTTGCTGGGCATGCCGGTGTTGGCGGTCGGCTCCGGGGCGGGGCGGGGGGCCGGCTCGGCAGCATCCTTCATGGCGGCGGCCTTGGCGGCCAAATCGGCCTGGGTGGATTCGGGAGCTTTTTCGCCCATGGTTTTTCTCCTGTTACGATTTTGCAGCAGCCGGTCGGCGCTCGCTTGCCCTTGGGGAACCGGCGAACGGGGCTGGGGTTCCGGTGCCGCAGCGCCGCGGACGAGAGTGACTTGTGGCAAATAGACGACTAACAGCGCCCGACCCGCAACCTTGACGAGTGTTTTTTCATGATGAATCCGCCGCCGCTGAAAGTGCCGGACAGGCTTTTCCCCAGTGCTGCCGAAGAAGCGCCGCGCGCCAACCAGCCGACAGCTGTGCCGCAGACCGAGCATCCCGCCTATCGGCTGGCGTTTCAGGACGAGGATTTTCTGCTGCGCGAGGAGCTGCGGCCGGTCCGTTTCCAGCTGGAACTGTTGAAGACCGAGCTGGCGCTGGCGGAGGCCGGGATCGATTCGACCTTTGTGTTCTATGGCTCGGCACGGATCCCTTCACCCGAGCAGGCAGCCGGCGTGCTGGCGGGTGCGACGACCGACCGGGAAAAGCTGGTGGCCGAGCGGCTGGTCGCCAAGAGCCATTATTACGAGGTGGCGCGCAGTCTGGCGAAGCTGGCGGCCTGTGTCGATGAGCAGGGCCATGAGCCGTGCCTGACGATATGTTCGGGCGGTGGGCCCTCGATGATGGAGGCGGCCAACCGCGGTGCCTGGGAAGTGGGGGCGCAATCGCTGGGGCTCAACATCGTGCTGCCGCACGAGCAGGTGCCCAACCCCTATGTGACACCGGGGCTGAGCTTCCAGTTCCATTACTTCGCGCTGCGCAAGATGCACTTTCTGATGCGCGCCAAGGCGGTGGCGGTGTTTCCGGGCGGCTTCGGGACGTTCGACGAGTTCTTCGAGCTGCTGACGCTGGTGCAGACCGGCAAGGTCGCGCCGATGCCGATCCTGCTCTATGGGCGCGACTTCTGGAGCCGGGTCGTCAACTTCGAGGCGCTGGCCGAGGAGGGGGTGATTGCCGATTCAGACCTGGCGCTCTTCCGCCTGGTGGAGACGGCGGAAGAGGGCGGGGAGATCGTGAAGGACTGGTAGTCGGGGGGGGCGGCACCGGACTGACGGGGGGCTGCCCGTCAGCCAGCCGTGTCGGCGGCGGCTTCTTCCGCTGGGGCGTCTTCGGCTGCGGCTTCTTCCGCTGAAGCTTCTTCGGCGGGGGCTTCCTCAGCGGGGACGGGCGGAAGCGGCAGCGGGTTGCTCGACTGGGTGTTGAGCCACAGCATCACGGCCGCACGGTCGGTCGGCTTGCCGAGGCCGGCGAAGGTCATCTTGTTGCCCTCGGCGTAGGCCTTGGGGCTCTTCAGCCATTCGGAGAGCTCGTCCCAGGTCCAGGGCTTGCCCTTCATCGCGGAGAGGGCCGCCGAATAGGAGAAGCCGGGCTTGGCGGCGTGGGGTGCGCCGACGATGCCATGGAGATTGGGGCCGATGCCGTTGGCACCGCCGGCGGCGGCGTTGTGGCAGGCGGCGCACTTCTTGAAGACCGCCTCGCCCTGCTCGGGCGTGGCCGACGCCAGATAGAAGGCGATGGGGCGCTCGGCTTCGGCGGCCGGGCCGGCATCGGCAACTTCCTCGGGCACACCGACGACTTCCCAGCCCTGCTTTTCGGGCAGGTGGGGCGTGAACGCCTCGGCGGTGACGATGGAGATGCCGAGCAGGGCCACACAGGCGGCGAGCGTGGCGCCGGCAATCTTGTTGAATTCGAAACTGTCCACCTTGGCATCTCCTTGCCGCCGCAGCGGCTTCCCGGGCTCGCTGGGGCAAACCGCGCGCGCCGCGCTGCATCATTTTGTGGCGGCTCTATAGCAGTGGTGGGCAGCGGGGCAAGCATATGCGTTGCCGCATTGCGGGGTTGCGGCTAGGCGGGACGCATGACGAGTTACTCACCTTGTGCGGCCGCCCTGGTGGCGGACATGGAAGCTGCGGCCGCGGCCGACCCGGGGATGGCGGTGGCATTTCAGGGTGCGCCGGGAGCCTATTCGCACCAGGCGGTGCGCGAGGCCTTTCCGGGCCGCCCTGCCCTGCCCTGCGTGGCCTTCGAGGATGCGATGGAGGCGGTGCAGACCGGGCGGGCCGGGCGGGCGATGATTCCGATCGAGAATTCGCTGCATGGCCGGGTGGCGGATGTGCATTTCCTGCTGCCCGAAGCCGGGCTGCATATCGTGGGCGAGCATTTCGTGCGGGTGCGCCATTGCCTGCTGGGGCTGGGCACGCTGGGCGAGGTGCGAGGCGCACAGAGCCATCCGCAGGCGCTGGGCCAGTGCCGGATGCGGCTGCGCGGCTGGGGCATCGAACCGATCGGTTATTTCGACACAGCAGGGGCGGCGGCGGCGGTGGCGGATGCCGGCGATGTGTCTCGCGGGGCGGTGGCCTCAAGGCTGGCGGCGGAACTTTACGGGCTGAACGTGCTGGGGGAAGGCATCGAGGATGCCGACCACAACACCACGCGCTTCGTGATGCTGGCGCGTGAGCCAGTGCCGGTGGCGGACGGGGTGCCGGTGATGACCAGCTTCCTGTTCCAGACGCGCAACGTGCCGGCGAGCCTGTTCAAGGCGCTGGGGGGCTTTGCGACCAACGGCGTGAACATGACCAAGCTGGAGAGCTATTTGCGCGACGGCAGCTTTTCGGCGGCCGAATTCTATGCCGATATCGAAGGGGCACCCGCCGATGTGGGGGTGGCGCTGGCGATGGAGGAATTGGCGTTTCACACGAAATGGGTGAAAGTGCTGGGCACATACCCCCGCGCCCGGGTGCGCGACTGACTGGGAGGACTTTGTCGAGGCGCGTGATGATGTTTGCGGCGGCCTTGCTGATGGCTGCCCCGGTGCTGGCGCAGCCGGCGGGTTTCTCGATCCCCTCGGGCACATATGAAGGTGATCCGGCGCACACCAGTGTGACCTTCAAGATCGGCCATTTCGGCCTGAGCTTCTACACGGCACGTTTTGCCAAGGTCAGTTCCACCGTGACGCTCGATGCCGCCCGGCCTGAAGCGAGCGCGCTTCAGGTGACCATCGATGCGCGCTCGGTGAAGACCGATTTTCCGTTTCCGGAGAAAACCGATTTCAACAAGGAGATCGGCACCGATCCGAAGTTCCTCGACGGCGACAAGCATCCGCAGATCCGCTTTGTCTCGACGAAGGTGACGAGAACGGGCGCCAACACTGCCGACATCACCGGCAATTTGACGCTGCGCGGGGTGACAAAGCCGGTGGTGCTGAAGACCGTGCTCAATGGCCAGGTGGCGAACCATCCGATGATGAAGAAGCCGGTGTTCGGCGTTTCGGCGACGACGACGATCAAGCGCGCCGACTTCGGGCTGACGGCCTATGAGGGCGTGTTGGGCGATGATGTGACGGTGCTGATCGAAGCCGAATATGGCAAGGCGGCTGGATGACAGGCTATTCTCGCGTCGCGATCACCCTCCACTGGCTGATCGCGGCGATGATGATCGGCAATCTGGCCGGCGGTCTGCTGCTCGACACATTTCTGGACAGCCCGGACCCTGACATGGTCGCCATCGGTCGCACCGCGATCGGCCTGCACAAGAGCTTCGGCCTTACCGTGCTGGTGCTGACACTGGTGCGGATCGGTTGGCGGGTGGCGAACCCGCCGCCGCCGCTGCCGGGGCACATGACGCCGGCGGAGCGCGCGCTCTCGAAGCTCAGTCATTACGGCTTTTATGCGCTGATGCTGTTGATGCCGCTTTCGGGCTGGGCGTTCGTCTCGACGGCGAAGACGCTGCGGCCGCTGCCCTGGTTCGGGCTGTTCGAAGTGCCCAAGCTGCCGCTGCCGACCGAAATCTACGGGTTGGCACGCGAGGGGCATGAGGTGATGGGCTGGGTGGCGATCGGCATGGTCGTGCTGCATATGGCGGCAGCGCTCAAGCACCATGTCCTCGACCGGGACGATGTGCTGGCGCGGATGCTGCCGCTGGTGAAGCGGCGGGCCTGAACCGCCATTCGCGTCGAAAGCGGTTGACGTGAGATAATGTTACAATTAGTCATGCCGCTGGTCCTGGATATAAGGTTATATCATGCTCCACAACACCTTGCGGTTCGGTTTGCTGCTTGCCTCCGTGTCGTCGCTTGCCGTGCAGGCGCAGACCGCCGCCGCACCGATGCGGTCGCCTTCGATGATGCATGACGGCGTTTCGCCCGAGATCATCGTGACAGCCCCGTTCAACCGCGATCGGTTCAGCCTGACGACGGCTGCCAGCGTGCTGGAGGGCGAGGCGCTGATCCGGGAGACGCGCCCATCGATCGGCGAGACGCTCAATCGCTTGCCGGGTGTGAGCAGCAGCTTCTTTGGCCCCGGTGCCTCGCGGCCGATCCTGCGCGGCCAGGACGCCGAGCGGGTGCGGGTGCTGACCGATGGCATCGGCAGCTTCGATGTGTCGAACACCTCGGCCGACCATGCGGTGGCGATCAACCCCTTTCTGATCGACCGGGTGGAAGTGGTGCGCGGGCCGGCGGCGCTGCTGTTCGGCAGCAACGCCATCGGCGGCGTGGTGAATGTGCAGGACCGGCGGATCCCGCGCGAAGTGCCCGATGAACCGCTGCACCTCGATCTGTCGGGCTTCTACGGCTCGGCCGCCGAGGAACGCGGTGGTGCGGGCTCGGTCGATGTGCCGCTGTTCCGGAGCGCCGAGGGCTCGGCGCTGGTGGTCCATGCCGATGGCAGCTATCTGCGCACCGGCAACTATCGCACCGGTGGCTTCATTTTCTCGCGCGACTTGCGGGACCAGGCGGCAGCGATCGGCGGCGAGGTGGCCGAGGATGCCCAGGCGCGCGGCCGGGTGGACAACAGCGACCTCGAGAGCTGGAACATTGGCGGCGGGCTGGCTTGGATCGGCGCCGATGGCGGCCAGCTCGGGATTGCCGTGAGCCATTTGCGCTCCAACTATGGTGTGCCGAACGGCCTCGAGCTGGATGGCGACGAGCATGGGGACGAGCATGGCGACGAGCATGGCGACGAGCATGACGGGGACCATGACGACGATCATGACCATGAGGGTGAAGAGGGCCATGGCCATGAGGACATCCGGCTGAACATGCGGCAGATGCGCGTCGATGCGCGGGCATTGGTGCCGATGCAGGGCGCATTCGAGGCGCTGAAGGCGCGGTTCGGCTATGCCGATTACCGGCACGACGAGATCGAGGGGAATGGCGAGATCGGCACGAGCTTTTTCAACCAGGCGTTCGAGGGCCGGCTCGAGCTGGTGCAGCGTGCGGTGGGCGGCTGGCAGGGTGCCACCGGCGCGCAATATCTGTCGCGGCGCTTCGAGGCGATCGGCGAAGAGGCCTATATTCCCCTCAACCAGACGAGCCAGTTCGGGCTGTTCACGCTGCAGGAGTTCGACCTGGGGGCGGTGAAGATCGACGGCGGGGCGCGCTATGAGAATACGCGCGTCAATTCGCAGCCGCTGAATGTGGACCGGACGTTCAACGCCTTTTCGGGCTCGATCGGTGCTTCGGTCGGCTTCGGGGACAATTGGCGGCTCGGGGTGTCGGCGACGCACAGCGAGCGCGCGGCTTCGGCCGAGGAGCTGTTTGCCAATGGCGCCCATGCGGCGACACAGGCGTTCGAGATCGGCGACACGAGCTTCGACAAGGAAATTTCCAACGGCATCGAAGCGGTGCTGCGCGGGCGGGGCACCGGCTGGCGGATCGAGGCGAGCGGCTTCTTCACCCGCTTTCGCGATTTCATTTATCTGAACCCGACCGGCGGCGAGGAGGAGGGCCTGCCGGTGTTCGAATATACGCAGGCGGGTGCGCGCTTCTGGGGTGCGGAAGTGGATGCGGCGATCACGCTGGCGCGGTTGGGCGGCACGCGGATCGACGTGACGGGACTGGTGGACTTCACACGCGCCGACATCCTGAACGGCGGTGGCCGGGTGCCGCGGATTCCGCCGTTGCGGATGCTCGGCGGCATCGAGGCGACCGGTGGCGTGATCGGGGGCCGGATCGAGGTGGAGCGGGCGACGCCACAACGTCGCACCGCCGTGTTCGAAGGCGACACCGATGGCTGGACGATGGTGAATGCCAGCATCAACTGGCGGCCACTGGGCGTGGACAGCAACACGTTGATTTTGCTGTCTGCCAACAATATTTTCGATGTCGAGGCGCGGCGCCATTCGAGCTTCCTGAAGAATGTGGCGCCGCTTGCCGGGCGTGACATCAGGGTGACGGCGCGACTGAGCTTCTGAGCCGTGCTGAAATTCTTCGGGAAGGGGATTGAAACCGGAATTTCCGCTCTTATCTCGAAGATGTAGCGGCGCCCTTCCCCCCCTTCGGCGCCGATGCAAGGACGGTCCGGCCTCCCTGCCGGTCCTGAATCCCCGAACCCTGGCCGCTCCGCGCTTCCCCCCTCTGCGGAGCGGCCATTTTTTTGGTTCAGCTTTTCGATATCATTGCCGCCAGGGCGGTGCCGCTGGTCCAGGCCTTGCCGACGCGCGGGCCCGCCAGCCAGTCTCCGCACGCCCCCAGCGCACGCGCGGGATCCCAGAATGGGCCGGTCTCGGTGGTGGCGGGAAAGGCATAGCGCCAACGGTGCGCTGCAGCGGCAATGGGCGACGGCAGATCGGGTGAGAGCGCTTCGAGCAGGGCTGCAACGACTGCCTCGGTGGGGCTTTCGAGGTGCGCGCGCGACCAGTCCGCCGTGGCCTGCAGCACCCAGCTTTCAGGGCCGATGCGGCCGGGCTTGGCGGAATTGCGCGCGGCCCAGCCGAGGGCGCCCGAGACTTGCGGCACATCGGGGAGCAGCAGCGGCTCGGCGAATGCAGCCATCACCGTCCATCCGGGCGCGGAGGTGACGGCGGCGGCGCGGGCGGCGACGTCCGGGGCCGCGGGGCCGAGCAGCCGTGCGGCCTGCTCGGCGGGGATGGCAATGACGAGCGTTTCGAAACGGTCTTCGGTGCCTTCGAGCAGCCAGCTTTCGCCGGTGCGCTTGATGGCGGTGATCTCGGTGCTCCAGCGCACGTCGAGGCGGGAGGCGAGCGCGCGGAGCGGGGCATTCATCGCTGGCGTGCCGACCCAGGCGTCCGGGCCGGCGGCGGGCCAGGGCGCGGCCACGCCGGCATCGGCCCAGTGTGCGACCTCTGCGGCGAAGGCGGTGGTGCGGGCAGTGAAGAATTGCGTGCCGTGATCGAAACCGGCCTCGCCGAGCGAGGTGGGCATCCGGCGTGTTGCCATGCGGCCACCGGGGCCACGGCCCTTGTCGAACAGCACGACCGTGCGGCCGGCAGCAGCGAGGGCCGACCCGGCGGCGAGACCGGCGATGCCGGCGCCGATGATGGCGATGCGCGAGTTCAAGGGGGTGGGGGTCAACGGGCTTTCCTCGCGTGCGGGGCTGCGCCTATTGTGCGCGCCGAGGGAGCGTTAGGCGATGCGGATGATCACGGCCATGTTGGGTTTTGTCGCGGCGCTGCTGGCGTGGCCCGTGGCAGCGCAGCGTGCGGAGCAGGTTGCGGCACTCGCGCCCGAGCTGGACGTGCTGTTTGCCGATTTTGCCGCCACACAGCATGTGCCGGGGCTGGTGTGGGGCGTGGTGGTGGATGGCCGGCTGGTGCATGTGCGCGGGCTGGGGGTGCAGGACCTGGCGTCCCGGGCGCCGGTGACGGCGGATACGCGGTTTCGCATCGCCTCGATGTCCAAGGCGTTCACGGCATTGACGATCCTGGACCTGCGCGACCAAGGGCGGCTGCGGCTCGACGCGCCGGCGGAGGATTATGTGCCCGAGCTTAAAAGCTGGCGCTATCCGACCACCGACTCGCCGAAGATTCGCGTGCGCGACCTGCTCCACCATGTCGGCGGGCTGGTGGAGGATGACCCCTGGGGGGACCGGCAGACGCCGCTGCCGGAGGCGGACTTCACCGCGATGCTGGCGGCGGGGGTGCCGTTCAGCCGCGTGCCGGCGCAGGCCCATGAATATTCCAACTTCGGCTATGCGACGCTGGGTCGGGTGATCCGCAACGTGAGCGGGCGGCCGTTCGAGGCTGTGGTGGCGGATACGCTGTTCCGGCCGCTCGGCATGGCACGCACCGGCTATGATGTGCTGGCGGGGCCGCAGGGCGAGCGGGCGCTGGGCTATCGATATGAGAACGACGCCTTTGCGCGCGAGCCCGAGCTGGCGGCGGGGGCGTTCGGGGCGATGGGCGGCATCGAGACGACGGCGAACGATTATGCGCGCTATGTCGGCTGGCTGCTCGCCGCCTGGCCGGCGCGCGATGGGGCGGAGACGCGGCCGATGAAACGCGCGACGGTGCGCGAACTGGTGCAAGGGCTCAACTTCATGCGCTTCGGCAACCGCCGCGCCGATATGGGGCCGGCGTGCGCGCAGGCGGTGGCCTATGGCATGGGCTTCCGGATGATCGAGGATTGCGACCTCGGCAGCTACATGACGCACACCGGCGGCTACCCCGGCTATGGATCGGTGCTGATGATGCTGCCCGAGGCCGGCGTTGCAGTGTTTGCCTTTGCCAACCGCACCTATGCCGCCCCGGTGCCGCCCGCCTATGCGGCGCTGAAGCGGCTGAAGGCGGCAGGGTTGACCGCCGTGCCGTTGCTGGCGGTGTCCCCTGCCCTTGCCCGCAGTTATGATGCTGTGAAATCGGTGTGGGCAGCCGGGGACATTGCCGCCGCGGGGGATGCGCTGGCGATGAACATGCTGCTCGACCGCTCGGCGGCGAACTGGAAGCTGGCGCTGGGGCAGCTGCGGACGGCGCTGGGCGACTGCCGGAGCGATGCGCCGATCGAGGCGACGAGCGCCATGGCGGGGCGGTTCGCTTGGGCGTGCGACCGCGGGCGGCTGGCGGGCACGCTGCTGCTTGCGCCGACCAACCCGCCGACGATCCAGGCTCTGCGGCTGCGGGTGGAGTGAGGATGCGGCTCGGGAGCCCATGGGCGATGCTGTCAAAGCCGGGGCGCTTGCGCCGGCGCCTGGGTTGAGCTTTGCTGTGGCGATGAACGCTTCCCGCCATACCGCCGAGGGCGGCTGCCACTGCGGCGCCGTGCGCTTTCGCGTGACCTTCGACAGCCCGCCCGAGCTGCTCGATTGCAATTGCTCGATCTGCAGCAAGACGGGGTTCCTGCATTTGATCGCGGCGGCTGACGATTTCGAGCTGCTGCGCGGGGCGGAGGTGCTGACCGACTATCGCTGGGGCAGCGGCACCGCGCGGCACCTGTTCTGCGGCGTATGCGGGATCAAGAGCTTTTATGTGCCGCGTTCCAATCCCGACGGCGTCGATATCAATGTGCGCTGCCTGGATCACGCCACCATCATGGGCGTTCGCACCGAGTCGCACGACGG
>JBBSPR010000024.1:0-19205 GCA_038258615.1 Sphingomonadales bacterium | reverse complement strand
GCAGGCGCTCAACCGGCTTGGTGCGCTCGATGTGCTCGAGGGCTATCTCGTCTATCTACGCAACATCGTCGACGACGCGAAGGGTGGGCATATCCAGCCACTTTACGGCGTGCTCGGTGAGGCGGTGCTCGTCGAACGCTTTGCCGAGAGGCTGTCCGGCTATCGCGGCATGGGTCCGGTGCGCGTCGGCAACCAGGCCTATGAGCAGGTCCAGCACGATGCCTATGGCCAGATCGTGCTGTCCAGCGCCCAGGCCTTCTTCGATCACCGGCTGTTGCGCATCTCCACCCTTGAGGATTTCCACGCGCTCGAGCCGGTGGGCGAGCGCGCCTGGGAAAAGTTTGACCAGCCCGATGCCGGCCTGTGGGAGCTTCGCACCCGCAGCCATGTCCATACCTATTCGGCGGCGATGTGCTGGGCAGCGTGCGACCGGCTTGCCAACGTGGCCGAGGTGCTCGGCCTCGTCGAGCGCGAGACCTTCTGGCGTGACCGGGCGCATGGCATGCGCACGCGGATCGAGACGGCAGCCTGGCGACCGGAGACCGGCCGCCTTTCGGCAACCTTCGCCGGCGACGATCTCGATGCCAGCCTGCTGCAACTGCTCGACCTGCGCTTCCTCTCGCCGGATGATCCGCGTTTCCGCCAGACACTGGCGGCGGTGGAGGCGGGGCTGCGGCGCGGTTCGCACATGCTGCGCTACGCCACCGAGGATGATTTCGGGCTGCCGCACACCGCCTTCAACGTCTGCACCTTCTGGCTTATCGAGGCGCTGCACTTCACCGGCCGCGATGCCGATGCCCGCGAATTGTTCGAGGAGATGCTGTCGCGCTGCACCGCCGCCGGGCTGCTCTCCGAAGACATCGATCCGGTCACCGGCGAGCTCTGGGGCAACTATCCGCAAACATATTCGTTGGTAGGGATGATCAACTGTGCCGTCCTGCTCAGCAAACCATGGAGTACTATTCGTTGAGCCGGCTCATTGTCATTTCCAACCGCGTCTCGGCGCCGACGGCGGAAAAGCCCGGTGCCCAGGGCGGGCTGGCGGTGGCCTTGAGCGCAGCACTCCGCGAAGCCGATGGAGTCTGGTTCGGCTGGTCGGGCGGAACCGGTGAAACTGGCGAACCGAAATTCGAGACGTTCGACGGCGTCACCTCGGCCACGATCGACCTGCCCGAGCAGGACGTCGAGGAATATTACGATGGCTATGCCAATCGCACGCTCTGGCCGCTGTTCCATTACCGACTCGATCTCACCGAGTTCGAGCGCGATTTCCAGGGCGGTTACGAGCGCGTCAATCGCCTGTTCGGCGACGTCATCGGCCCGTTCATCAAGCCCGACGACCTCGTCTGGGTGCATGATTATCACATGATCCCGCTGGGCTGGATGCTGCGGCAGCGCGGAATCACCAACCGCCTCGGCTTCTTCCTCCATATCCCCTGGCCGCCCGCGCGCCTGCTCACGGCACTGCCCGACCATCGCCGGCTCGTCGATGCGCTGTTCGCCTATGATGTTGTGGGCTTCCAGACGCAGGAATGGCTCGAAACATTCCACGATTATGTCGTCCGCGAGATGGGCGGCTCGATCGGCGAGGATGACATGGTCACTGTCGGCGGCCGCACGATCCGGGTCATCGCCTGCCCGATCGGGATCGATGCCGAGGATTTCATCGGGAATGCCACCAGCGAAACCGCCCGGACAGCGCATGCCCGCATGGTGGAAAGTTCGATCGGCCGCAGCCTGATCATCGGCGTTGACCGTCTCGACTATTCCAAGGGGCTGGAAGAACGCTTCAACGGCTATCGGCGTTATCTGGAAATACGGCCCGATGCCCATGCCAAAGTCTATCTTCTACAGATCGCCCCGCCGTCACGCGCCACGGTCGAAAGCTACCAGACCATTCGCGCCCATCTCGATTCCCTGTCCGGCCACATCAATGGTGCCTTTGCCGATGTCGACTGGGTGCCGCTGCGCTATGTCAACCAGAGCTATCCGCGCGCCATGCTCGCCGGCATCTATCGCGCTGCCCGCATCGGGCTGGTCACGCCGCTGCGCGACGGCATGAACCTGGTGGCGAAGGAATATGTCGCTGCCCAGGACCCGGAAGATCCCGGCGTCCTCATCCTGTCGCGATTCGCGGGTGCCGCGGAGCAACTGAACAGCGCGCTGCTCATCAACCCCTACAGCCCCGACGAAATCGCCGATGCCATCGACAAGGCACTCGCCATGAGCCGTGACGAAAGAATCGCCCGCTGGCGCCCGATGTTCGAGAATGTCCGCGACGAAAGCGTCATCTGGTGGCGCCGCCGCTTCACCGAAAGCCTGATGCGCGTCTGAAGCTCAAGCGAGCAGCGAGCAAGCCCCGGCCTCGGCGTCGGGGCTGGCATGGCGCATCAGCCCGAACAGCTCGCGGCCCAGCCCATCGGGCGCCGGCGGCGGCGGGGCAGGGGACCGGCTCTCCAGATCAGCATCGGTGCCAATCACGCCGGTCTGGGCGCACACCGTCACCACATCGCCATCGCGCAACCGGCTGAGCGGCCCGCCGGCATGCGCTTCGGGGATGAGGTGGATCGCGGCCGGCACCTTGCCGCTCGCCCCCGACATCCGCCCATCGGTGATCAGCGCCACCCGGAGTCCGCGGTCCTGCAGCAGCCCCAGCGTCGGGGTGAGCTTGTGCAGCTCGGGCATGCCGTTGGCGCGCGGTCCCTGGAAGCGCACCGCGACAATCACATCGCGGTCGAGTTCACCCGCCTTGAAGGCGGCAATCACCGAATCCTGATCGTGGAAAATCCGCACTGGTGCTGTGATGCTGTGGCGATCATCGGGAATGGCGCTGGTCTTGATGATGGCGCGGCCGAGATTGCCGGCCAGCAGCCGCATCCCGCCTTCGGCTGCGAAAGGCGTGGCCACCGGGGCCAGCACCGACGCGTCCTGCGTCGCTTTCGGCCCCTCGGTCCAGCCGAGTGTCTCGCCGTCCATCACCGGTACCTTCGTCCAGTCCGAGAACGGCCCGGCGATGGTGGCAATGTCGCCATGCGCCAGCCCGGCCCCCACCAGTTCCGAAATCACGAAGGCCATGCCGCCGGCGGCGTGGAAGGCGTTCACATCTGCGCTGCCCCCCGGATAGACATGCGCAATCAATGGCGTGACGCGCGATAGATCGTCGAAATCCTGCCAGTCGATGATCAGGCCGGCGGCGCGCGCGATGGCGGGCAAATGGATGGCATGGTTGGTGCTGCCGCCGGTCGCCAGCAGCCCGGAGATGGCGTTGACGATGCTGCGCGCATCGATCAGCCGGCCGAACGCCTTGGCCGGGTCGCGCGTGTTCGCCACCGCAAGGTGCATGGCGGCGCGGGTGAGCGCGGTGCGGATCGGCGTGCCGGGGTTGACGAAGCTGCTGCCCGGCAGTTGCAGCCCCATCATTTCCAGGAACATCTGGTTGGAATTGGCGGTGCCGTAGAAGGTGCAGGTGCCCGGCGAATGATAGGACTGGCTCTCGGCATCGAGCAGCTCGTCGCGGCTCGCCTCGCCGGCGGCATGGCGCTGGCGCACCGCCGCCTTTTCCTTGTTCGGCAGCCCCGATCGCATCGGCCCGGCGGGAATGAACAGCGCCGGCAAATGCCCGAAGCGAAGCGAAGCGATCAGCAGGCCGGGCACGATCTTGTCGCAAATCCCAAGCAGCACCGTGCCCTCGAACATCGCGTGGGACAGCGCCACTGCCGTGCTCATCGCAATCACGTCGCGGCTGAGCAGGGAGAGCTCCATGCCTGCCTGCCCTTGCGTCACGCCATCGCACATCGCCGGCACGCCGCCTGCCACCTGAGCCGTGCCCCCCGCTTCGCGCGCAAAGATCTTCAGCGCCTCGGGGTAGCGGCCATAGGGCTGATGCGCCGACAGCATGTCGTTGTAGGCGGTCACGATCCCGATATTGGGGGCTGCCCCCCCGCGGATCGTCGCCTTGTCCTCGAGTGCCGCGGCAAAGCCGTGCGCAAGGTTGCCGCAACTCAAGCTGCCACGCCGAAGCCCGGCCTCCGTCTCGCGGTCGATCAGGTCCAGATACGCCGCGCGCGGCCCGGCAGAGCGGGCGATGATCCGCGCGGTCACGGCTTCGACAACAGGGTGGAGTGCCATCAATTGGTGATCGCTTCCTTGGGGTACGTCCCCCACAGATGCGCGCGCAGGATGAAGCCCGAGCGCCCCTCATTGGACACGCGGCACCACACATCCTCGCAGAGCGTGATAGTGACCACGGTGCCCGGCTCGATCCGCCACGCCACCCGCGAGCGTGTATTGGGTGCAACATAAAGGATGCGCTCGCGTTCCGTCACGACCGCGGTGCGGGTGCCAGTGAGCAGCGCCTTGTTCATCCAGCCGGTGGTGCCATCGACATCGCGCACCTGCCGCCAGATGCCGTATTCGCGGATGATCTCCAGCGGCAGCCCCTTGCGCCGATATTCCCACAGAATCGGGAAGCGCAGGTCGTCGGGCCCGGCGCGCATCATCGCCTTGTTCGAGCGCAGCGACACGAAGCGCGGCACCGGTAGGGTGGTGGTGCCATCGGCATTTTCCTGCGCGCGCGCAGGGGCAGCGAGGGACACGGCGAGCAGGCCGCACAGCAGGGTGAGGCGGAGGGAAGGGGGCATGGATGCCGTCTTGACGCACACAAGGCGTGCGGGCAAGCCTTGCGACATGCCCACACGCCCCCGCCCCAAGGTTATCGTCACCCGTCGGCTGCCGCAGCCGGTGGAAACGCGGATGGCCGAGCTTTTCGATGTCGAGCTCAACCTCGACGATTCGCCGATGAGTGCCGAAGCCCTGGCCGATGCCGCCGGCCGCTGCGAAGTGCTGGTGCCCACCGTCACCGACGAAATCGACGCCGCCGTGCTCGCTGCCGGGGCCGCTGGCGGGCGCCTCAAGCTGCTCGCCAATTTCGGCGTCGGTGTCGATCATATCGACCTGTCGGCAGCACGCTCGCACCGTGTCATCACGACCAACACGCCGGGCGTGCTCACCGACGACACCGCCGACATGGTGATGGCGCTCATCCTCTCGGTGCCGCGCCGGTTGGGCGAGGGCGAGAAGCTGGTCCGCAGCGGCGAATGGCAGGGCTGGAGCCCCACCGGCATGCTCGGCCACCGCATCACCGGCAAGCGCCTCGGCATCATCGGCATGGGCCGCATCGGCCGCGCCGTTGCCACCCGCGCCCGCGCCTTCGGCCTCACGGTGCATTATCACAACCGCCACCGCCTCCCCGCCGAAGTCGAGGGCGAGCTTGAAGCGACCTGGTGGCAGAACCTCGATGCCATGCTGGCGCGGGTCGATTTCATCACCCTCAACTGCCCGCACACCCCCGAGACGCATCACCTCATCGACGCCCGCCGCTTCGCGCTGATGCAGCGCCACGCCTATCTCATCAACGCCGCGCGCGGCGAGATCGTCGACGAGAATGCGCTGTGCGAAGCCCTGGCCGCCGGCCGCATCGCCGGTGCGGGCCTCGATGTCTTCGAGCGCGAGCCCGCGGTCGATCCGCGCCTCCTCGAACTCCCCGGCGTGGTGCTGCTGCCGCACATGGGCTCGGCCACCTTCGAGGGCCGCCAGGCGATGGGCGAGAAGGTGATCGCCAACATCCGGGTGTGGGCGGATGGGCATCGGCCGCCGGATCTGGTGTTGGAGGAGTGGGTTTAGCCAAGGCGGCACAAAATAGCGGAGCTATTTTGAGACTCGCCGCAGGCTCGGCCGGCGAGGCGAGCGGCACTTCGCCGCTCGAACGCGTCCAACGTCAGCTGCGGGCTTTGCCCGCAGCCTCTTCCTTTCTGAAGCCCCTCCCTCCAAAGCCAGTCGCCGCCACCCTTCCGCACCCCTAAGCTCCCCCCAAAGGAGCCCCCCAATGCACGCCATCCGCCTCTACAAGCCCGCCGGTCTCGACAATCTCCGCCTCGAAGACCTCCCCGACGCCCCCGCGCCGGGCAAGGGCGAGATCAAGGTCCGCATCCGCGCATCGAGCCTCAACTATCATGATTACATGGTGGTCATGGGCGGCATCCCCACCCCCGATGGCCGCATCCCGATGTCCGATGGTGCGGGCGAAGTCGTGGCGGTCGGCGAGGGCGTCACCGAATTCAAGCCGGGCGACCCGGTGGTGTCGGTGTTCTTCCCCGCCTGGCCCGATGGCCTTCCCTCAATGGCCGGCTTCGCCAGCGTGCCCGGCGACGGTGCGGACGGTTTCGCCGTGGAGGAAGTCACCCGCCCCGCCACCGATTTCACCCATGTGCCTATGGGTTACAGCCATGCCGAGGCCGCCACGCTCACCTGCGCCGGGCTCACCGCCTGGCGTGCCCTCGTCGTCGAGGGCCAGTTGAAGGCCGGCCAGACGGTGCTGGTACAGGGCACCGGCGGTGTGTCGGTGTTTGCGCTGCAATTCGCCAAGATCATGGGCGCAACGGTGATCGCCACTTCGTCATCCGACGAAAAGCTGGCGCGGATGACCGAACTCGGCGCCGACCATGTCATCAACTATCGCACCACACCCGATTGGGGAAAGGCGGCGCTGGCGCTCACCAGCGGCCGCGGGGTGGATCACATCGTCGAGATCGGCGGCGCCGGCACCATGCCCGAATCGATCACCGCGGTCGCAGTCGGCGGCCATATCTCGCTCATCGGCGTGCTGGCGGGCTATGCCGGGCCCATCTCCACGGTGCATCTTATGGCCAAGCAGGTGCGGCTGATCGGCATCACCGTGGGCACCAAGCGCCAGCAGCAGGACATGATCCGCGCCATCGATGTCGCCGGGCTGAAGCCGGTCATCGACGATCGCCGCTTCCCGCTGGCGCAGCTCGGCAAGGCGTTCGAGCTGCAAGCCTGCGGCGGCCATTTCGGCAAGATCTGCGTCGAGATTTAACCGCGCGCCGCCAGCCAGTCGGCAACCTCCTGCACCGGCACCACATCGGCATATTTCAGCTGCAGGTCGGTCAGATTGGCGAAATGGTAGCTGGCATGCTTGTCGGCAGTCGTCTCGATCGGCACGATCGTCCGGTAGCCGCGCGACAGGCTGTCGACCGCGGTCGCGCGCACGCACCCCGAGGTGCTGCCGCCGGTCACCACCACCGTATCGACCTGGTGCCACACCAGCAAGGATTGCAGCGGCGTCTCGTGGAACGCCGAAGGCATGCGCTTGGTGAACTGCGTGTCGGACGCCTGGATGTCGCAGCGCTCGTCATAGGCGTGCCTGTCCGAGCCATGCTTGATGTTCTGCAGGCTGTCGGGCGTGTCGGTGCGCGTGCCCCACACGCCCGCGTCCGACGCATCATCGGCGAAAGCGACGCGCGTCCAGACGACGGGCATGGCGGCGGCCCGGGCGAGGCGGCTGATGGTGTTGGCGTGCTCGATCTGGCGGGGGTCGGTTTCGTACGCGGTCTTGTAGCGGTCGAGGCGCGTATAGGCGTTCTGAAAATCGACATTGACGATGGCGAGCTTGCCGCCGAACCCGAACCGCGCCCGCGCCGGATTGGCCATCACATCCTCGAAGATCTCGCGCGCGGTGCGCCCGTCCTCGACCATGCGCGTGCCGATCATTTCGCTATTTCCCGAATGAGCGTCCGCCAATGCTCCACAGCCGGCGCAATCGCCGCCAGCGGCACCCGCTCATTGAGCCCATGCGCAAATGCATCCGCCGAGCGCATGAACAGCCCCGACACGCCATAGCTCGGGATGCCCTGGGCGCGGTAGAACACGCTGTCGGTCGCCCCCGCCGACATGTCCGGCGTCGGCTCCAGCCCGGCAAAGTGCTGCTGCACTGCCTTGCGCACCGCATCCGTGATCTCGGGCGTCAGCGGCGATGCCGGGGTGGCCGGCCACTCGGAAACCGGCTTCACCGTGATCGCAGGGTCCCCCGCCAGCTCGGCAAGTGTCGCCTGCACCGCCTTCACATCGGTGCCCGGCAGAATCCGGCAGTTGACGATCAGGCTGGCACGCTGTGGCAGCGCATTGGGTGCATGGCCGGCCTCGAAGATCGTCGGCTCGCAGGTGGTGCGGATCAGCCCCACCGTGCCCGGATCGGCAGTCAGCGCCGCAATGGCATCCGCGTCCTGCTCATTCGCCAGCAGCGCCTTGATCTGCCCGCCCAGCGCATCGGACCGGCGCCGCGCTTGCTCGGAAAGCATCCCGCGCGTGATCGGCGAGAGCGCCACCGGGAATTTGTGCCCGCCGATCCGCGCCGCAGCCGCCGACAGGCGGGTGATCACATTGTCCCCCGTCGGCCGGCTCGAATGGCCTCCGGGGCCGGTGAGCTGCAGCGTGAAATCGGCATAGGTCTTTTCCGCCGCCTGCAGTCCATAGCCAAGCGGCCGCCCGGCATCGTCCAGTTCGCCGCCGCCGGCATCGGTGTTGAGCACCATCACCACGCCCGCCGCTTTCGCTTCCAGCGCCTGGGGAGCGGCGGTGAGGCCATCGGTCTCCTCATCGCCCGAGAAGAACAGGTGGACATCGCGCCCCGGCCTGAACGCTTCGCGGCGCAGCGACGCGATGGCCGTCAGCGACATCGAAAGATCGAACTTGTTGTCGGCCACCCCGCGCCCGAACAGAAAGCCCTCCGCCGCTGTCGCCACGAACGGGTCGCGCGTCCAGTCGGCGGCCTTCGCCTCCACCACATCCATATGGCTGATGATCGCGATCGGCGGCTTTTCCCCGGTCCCGCGCCACACCGCGTGCAGCCGGCTCTCATCGCCTTTCGACGTCAATGTCACGTCAGCCGGCGCAAAGCCCATGGCGAGCAGCTCGCCGCGCAGGAACTCGGCATAGGCCAGCCCTTGGCCGCGCCCCTTCACCGTGGCGAAGCCCACCGACTTTTCGAGCAGCGTTCGCGCCTCATCTGCCGGAGCGGCCTGGACCGAAGTGCTGACGAGAAGGGCGAGTGCTGCAAGTGTCTTCATGGCCGATGTCGTAGCCCAACGCATGCCGCACAGAAAGGGGTTGACGATACGCCGCCCCGCTTCCAGCGTCCCGGCATGGCGACCAACAAACTCACCCGCAATATCCTCATAGCCCTCGTGCTGGGGCTGGTCGTTGGCTATGTCATCAACCTGACCGCCGGCTCGCCTGAAGCCACGCGCGAAATCGCCCGCTATCTCGGCATCATCACCCAGCTGTTTCTGCGGCTGATCAAGATGATCATCGCCCCGCTGGTGCTCTCCACCCTCATCGTCGGCGTCGCGCACATGGGCTCGGGCGGCTCGATCGGCCGCACCTTCGCGCGCACGCTCGCCTGGTTCATCGTCGCCTCGGTGGCGTCGCTGTCGCTCGGCATCCTCATGGTCAACGTCCTGCAGCCGGGTGTGGGCGTCGGCCTCACGCTTCCCGATGCTGCGGCATCGTCGGGCATCACCAAGGCGGCATTCGATGCCACCACCTTCTTCCCCAACCTCGTGCCCAAATCGATCTTCGAGGCGATGGCGACCAACGAGATCCTGCAGATCGTCGTCTTCTCGCTGTTCGCCGGCGTCGGCCTCATCGCCATCGGCGAGCAGGGCGCGCCGATCATCCGCGGGCTCGATGCGCTGATGCACCTGATGCTGAAGATCACAGGCTATGTGATGCAGACTGCACCGTTCGCCGTCTTCGCCGCCGTCGCCTCCTCGATCGCGGTCGAGGGGCTGGGAATCATCATCACCTTCGGCAAGTTCATCGGCAGCTTCTATCTCGGCCTCGGGATGCTCTGGGTTCTGCTGCTCAGCGCCGGTGCCTTCGTCATCGGTGCCGCCAACGTCAAGAGGCTTATCGGCACCATCCGCGAGCCCTTCCTCATCACCTTCGCCACCGCCTCGTCCGAAGCCGCCTACCCCAAGATGATCGAGGCGCTCGATCGCTTCGGCGTGCCGACGCGCATCACCAGCTTCGTGCTGCCCCTGGGGTACAGCTTCAACCTCGATGGCTCGATGATGTACTGCGCCTTCGCCAGCATCTTCATCGCCCAGGCCTATGGCATCGAGCTGACGCTGGCGCAGGAGATCTTCATGCTCGGCCTGCTGATGATCACATCCAAGGGCATCGCCGGTGTGCCGCGCGCGTCGCTTGTCGTCATCGCCGCCACGCTGCCCTATTTCGGCATCCCCGAAGCCGGGCTGCTGCTCATCCTCGCCGTTGACCATTTCCTCGACATGGGCCGCAGCGCCACCAACGTCATCGGCAATGCCGTGGCAACGGCGGTGATCGCCAAATGGGATGAAGCCGATGTCGTCAAGGCCGCCGCCGCTTCAGCGCTGTTGGCCAAGCCGGCGGAGTAGGGCAGGGCCATGGCAACGACCGCGACCGAATCGTCCGTCGATGCCTTTCTCGAAAGCGTTGCCCCCGAAGCACGGCGCGACGATGCGAAGCAGCTTTGCGCGATCATGGCAGATGTGGCGCAGCAGCCGCCGGCGATGTGGGGCAGCGCCATCATCGGCTTCGGCAGTCATCACTACCGATACGCCAGCGGCCGCGAGGGAGACATCTGCAGAATCGGCTTCAGCCCGCGCAAGGCTGCCAATGTCATCTATCTCGCATGCGATCTGGCCCCGCTCGAAGCGATCCTTGCCCGCCTCGGCAAGCACGAGCGCGGCGCCGGCTGCCTCTACATCAAGAAGCTCGAGAACATCGACCGCACGGCGCTCGGCGACCTGCTCAACGCCGCCTGGGCAGCGACCTAGTCCCGGAACGAAGCATCCGCCCGGTCGAGCTTGCGCAGCAACGCCGGCCACGCCAGCATGTTGCCCACCAGCTTCAGCCCGGCGCGTCCCTGGTTCGCCGCCTTTTCCGGCGTCCCCTGCGGTGGATGGTTGAGCAGGGCCGTGCCGCCGGCCAGTGCCAGGCACTGCGCCTCGCAGGCGCGCTCCAGAAAATACATCTTGATGAAGGCCTCCGCCACGGTCTCGCCCACGGTCAGCGTGCCATGGTTGCGCAGGATCATCGCGGACTTGGTGCCAAGGTCGGCCACCAGCCGTTCGCGCTCCTCGAGGTCGGTCGCCACGCCCTCATAGTGATGATAGGCAAGCTCGTCGCGGATCAGCATCGCCGTCTGGGTGATCGGCATCAGCCCCTCCGCCTGTGCAGCCACCGCCTGCCCATGGGGAGTGTGAAGATGCATGACCGCATGCGCATCCTCGCGCGCCATATGAATGGCGGAATGAATGGTGAAGCCGGCAGCGTTGGTCAGGTACGGCGTCGGCATCACCGGGTGCCCATCGACATCGATCTTTACGAGGCTCGACGCGGTGATCTCCTCGAACATCAGATTGTACGGGTTGATGAGGAAGTGATGTTCCGGCCCCGGCACCCGCACCGAGAGATGCGTGAAGATCAGGTCATCCCAGCCATGCATCGCCACCAGCCGATACGCGGCGGCAAGATCGACGCGCAGCGCCCATTCCTCGGCCGATACCTGTTCCTGCACCGATTGCGGCTTCATCTGGGTGGCCATGGTCATCATCCTCCCTTCGCGCGGGCGTAGGCCCCGCTGCGACATGCGTCCGAACAATAGCGCACATTTTCCCAGTCGCGTGCCCATTTCTTTCGCCAGCTGAACGGCCGCCCGCAGGTGGCGCAATCCTTCGTCGGCAGGTCGGCCTTGTTGCGCATCCTTGCCACGCGGGGCATCCTCACAAACTGTCACAATCCCGCATTAACGGGGCCAGCATTCCTTATCCGGAGAACTGCAATGCGTCTCGCTCTCGATCGTCGCGCCTTCATCGCTGCATCGGCCGCGGGGCTGCTGCTGCCGGTGCGCCCCGCACTTGCCCAGATGTGGCCGGCCTCGGGCTTCACGCACGGCGTGGCCTCGGGCGATCCGGGCGCGGATTCGATCCGGCTGTGGACGCGCTATGCCAGTGCCGATGGCCGCGAGGCCGTGCTCAAGGTGGAGGTGGCGCGCGATCCGGGCATGACCGACATCATCGCCCGCAGCGAAGTGGTGGCCGGGCCGGCGAGCTGGGGAACCGCCCAGGCGCGCATCGCCGGGCTGCCGGTGGGCGGCTGGCTCTTCTACCGCTTCACCGCCCCCGATGGCACCCAGTCGGCCGTCGGCCGCACCCGCACGCTGCCGCAAGGCCCGCTCAGCCGCTTCAACATCGCGGTGGTCAGCTGCTCGAACAAGCCATTCGGGCATTTCAACGCCTATGCGCACATTGCCCAGCGCACCGACATCGATCTGGTCGTGCATCTCGGCGATTACATCTACGAATATCAGCGCGGCGCCTATCCGAGCGTGGCCGAGGCGCTGGAAGGCCGCACCATCGAGCCCGCGCACGAGATGGTGGCGCTCGACGATTATCGCCAGCGCTACGCCAGCTACCGCATCGATCCGGCACTGCAGGAGCTGCACCGCAACTTCCCGATGATCGCGATCTGGGACGATCACGAGATCTGCAACGACAGCTGGAAGGCCGGCGCCCAGAACCACCAGCCGAACGAAGGTGACTACGCCGTGCGGCTCGCCGCCGCCACCAAGGCGCACAAGGAGTGGCTGCCGCAGGCCGACCGCATGTGGCATCGCTACGACATCGGCAATCTCGTCAGCCTCATCACCGTCGACACGCGCATCCATGGCCGCGACCAGCAGCTCGATATCGTCCCCGTGCTGCGCGCCGGCCCCACCGCCATCGCCCAGTTCCGCGATGGCCCGCTGGGTGCGGCCGACCGCCAGCTGCTCGGCGCCGACCAGGAAGCATGGCTGTTCGATACGCTCACCAGCTCGGTCAAGGCCGGACAGAAATGGCAGCTCCTCGCCCAGCAGGTCATCATGGGCAACGTGCTCACCCCGCCCAATGCGATGGAGTTCCTCAGCCCCGATGCCGATCCGCGCGCCAAGGGCTATGTCGCGGCCGGTCTCGCGGCATCGCAGGCCGGCGTTTCAGCCGCCATGGACATGTGGGCCGGCTACCCCGCCGCCCGCCGCCGCCTGCTCGCCGCCGCCCAGAAGGCAAATGCCGATCTGGTGGTACTCGCCGGAGACAGTCACAACGCCTGGGCGTTCGACCTCGCCAACGACGGCAAGCCCGCCGGCGTCGAATTCGCAGTCCAGTCGGTCACCTCGCCGGGCTATGAAAGCGCGCTCAAGGCCGATCCGGCAAAAATCCGCGACGCGCTGGTCGGCGCCAGCCCCGAGCTGAAATGGTGCGACACCAGCCAGCGCGGCTACATGACCGTCAGCTTCACCCCCGAGCAGGTGACGAACGAGTGGACCTTCATGTCGGGCATCCGCACGGTTAGCACCGCCACCAGCGGCACCCGTTCCGCCACGGTCAAGCGTGGCGCGCGGCAGATGGTCTTCGCCTGACCCGCGCGCGCCGCGCGGGGTTGCGCGCTGCGAGGCGGCCTGCTTGACTGCTGCCGGTCGCAGCGATCGAGGCCGGGGATGAGTGTTTCCGCAGCAATCAGAGGCTGCCACCACGCACTGGCGCTGGCAGCACTGCTCGCCGCCGGCCCGGCGCTCGCAACGCGCTGCGAGAGCATCGTGCGCGATCCGGCACGCCAGCGCAGCATCCCGGTCGCGGTCACGCTCCCGGAGGAGGGTGCCGCACTGCCGGTGGTGATCTGGAGTCCCGGCCTCGGCGGCGGGCTCGCGCAGGGCCGCCGCTATGCCCAAGCCTGGGCTGCCGCGGGCATCGCCACCGTGCAGATCGAACATCCCGGATCCGATGGCGCCGTCTATCGCGAGGCCGCGGCGCTCTCCAAAGCAGCGGATGATCCTGCCGCCGGCCAGCGAGCGAGCGCGGCCCGTGTGCGCGCCGGCGCCAGCGGCCCCCAGGTGGCGGCGCGGCTCGGCGATGTGGCACTCGTCCATGCGCTGCTGGTCGGCGGGGAGACGCTGGGGGCCTGCATCACCTCGCGCATCGATGCGGCCAATGCAGGAATCGCCGGGCATAGCATGGGCGCTTGGGTGGCGCAGATCATGGCCGGCCAGGCGCTGCCGGGGCTGATGATGAGCAATCTGCCGCCGTTTCGCGCAGCCCTTGCGATCAGCGGCTCGGCGCTGGCGCCCGCAGCCGAGCTGCCCACAAGTGCCGCCGGAATCGCCATGCCCTTCATGCTCGTCACCGGCGCGCTCGATGGCGCCCCCGAAGATGCTGACGCCGAAGCCCGTGCCGCCAATGTGAAGACGCGCACCGCACTCTGGCCGCACTTGCCAGCCGGGGACAAATATCTGCTGGTCCTCGACCGAGCCACCCACATGCAGTTCGACGGCACCGCACGCAACCTGAGCGCAAGCATCGCCGCCCGCCTCCTCCCCGCCACGACCGACTACTGGCGCGCAGCCCTCGCCGACGACGCCGCTGCCGCAGCTCGTTTGCGAGCCTTCGAGCCGGCCGGCGCCGATGTGTTCGAGACGCGCTGACGATGCTTCAGACCCAGCCGGGCCTGCTTGCTTCGCAAATATAATGGGTGTACATAAATTAGATGAACGTCGAGTTCGATCCGGCGAAAGACGAGTCCAACAGGATCAAGCACGGCATCTCGCTGCAAGCGGCGTCGGAGTTCGACTGGGACACGTCGCTCGAACGCGAGGACAACCGGCTCGACTATGGCGAAGTTCGTTTCGTTGCCATCGGCCTGATTTCAGCCCGTCTGCATGTGATGGTTTTCACCGAAGGGTCCGATGATGACACGGTTCGGGTCATCAGCTTGAGACCCGCAGAAAAGCATGAGGTACGCTTCTATCATGGACACGTTTGACGCCGCGATTCATGACGACAATCCACCGATGGATGCGGTCTTTCTGGCCGGCATGAAGCCGTCGCGCCGCGGGCGCCCCAAGCTCGACGCGCCGAAGGTCGAGGTCAAGATCCGGCTCGATGCCAAGACGGTCGAGCATTTGCGTGGCAGTGGCCCGGGGTGGCAGACGCGGGTCAATGCCCTGCTCGGTCGCCTTGTCGCCAGCGGTCAGATTTGAACGACCGCCGCCTCAGCCCACCACCTCGGCCAGAAACGCCTCCACCTCCGCCAGCGCCACATCGCGCGCCACAAAGGCCTGTCCGATCCCGCGCGCCAAAATGAACGGCAGGCGGCCGGCAGACACTTTCTTGTCCTGCATCATGTGCGCGATCAGTGTCGCCGGCGGTGCCGCCAGCCCGAGGGCTGCCGGCGAAAGGGTGAAGCCATGCGCAGCCAGATGCGCCTTGACGCGTTCGGCGTCGCCAGCCGGGCAGAGCCCGAGCCGGGCCGAAAAGGCGAAGGCCAGCGCCATGCCGAGCGCCACACCCTCGCCGTGCAGCAGCCGGTCCGAAAAGCCCGCCTCGGCCTCGAAGGCGTGCCCAAAGGTATGGCCCAGGTTGAGCAGTGCGCGCACATCCTCGGTCTCGCGCTCGTCGGCCGCCACGATCCGCGCCTTGGCACGGCACGAGACGGCGATCGCCTCGGCCTGTGCCGCCGCATCGCCCGCCAGCACCGCTGCCGCATTGGCCTCGCACCAGTCGAAAAACCCGGCATCGCCGAGCAGCCCGTATTTCACCACCTCGGCATAGCCGGCGCGAAGCTCGCGCGGCGGCAGCGTGGCAAGCACCGCCGGGTCGATCAGCACCATCGACGGCTGGTGAAAGGCGCCGACCAAATTCTTGCCCGCCGCCGCATTGATCGCCGTCTTGCCGCCGACCGAACTGTCCACCTGTGCCAGCAACGTGGTCGGGATCTGCACAAAGCTGCAACCGCGCCGCAGGATGGATGCGGCAAAGCCGGTGAGGTCCCCCACCACGCCGCCGCCAAGCGCCACCACCACGTCGCGCCGCTCCACGCCGAGCTCCAGCAGCCCCTCGCACACCCGCTCCAGCCCCGCCCAGGTCTTGGCCCCCTCGCCGGGCTCGAGCACGATCGCATCGACGGCAATGCCTATCCCCGCAAGGCTCGCCTCGAGCGCCGGCAGGTGCAGCGCGGCCACCGCCCGGTCGGTCACCACCGCCAGCCGCTTGCCCCCGGGCTTGGCCGCCACGAGCGGTGCCAGCAATTCGCCGGCGCGCGCCAGCAGCCCGGCCTCGATATGGATGGGGTAGGCGCGCGATCCCAGCGCCACATCGACAATCATGCGCGTCCCCGATTTGCAGCAGCCAGTGCCGTGATGATCGCCTCCACCGTTTCGGCATGCGGCCCGCCGCTGCTCTTCACCGTGATCGGCGCCTCGGCATAGAAGCGCCCACGCGCATCGGCCAGCTCTTGCAGCACCGTCGCAGGGTCCTTGCCCACGAGCAGCGGCCGGGTTTCGCGCTTCTTCACCCGCTCCACCAGCGTCTCGATATCGGCATCGAGCCACACCGCCAGGCTGCGTTCGAGAATCAGCGCGCGGGTATCGGCCTGTACAAAGGCACCGCCGCCGGTCGCCACCACCTTGGGCGCGCCATCCACCAGCCGCGCGATCACCCGCCGCTCGCCATCGCGGAAATGCGCCTCGCCGAAGCGCTCGAAAATCTCCGGGATCGTCATCCCGCACGCCACTTCGATCTCGGCATCGGCATCCACGAACGGCAGCCCCAGCCGCGCGGCGAGCCGCTTGCCCACCGTGGTCTTGCCCACCCCCATCAGCCCGACAAGCGTGATCGGCCGCAGTGCGGCGGCGCGGAGCTTGCCTGCCAGGCCCCTGCCGCCGGTTGCTTTCGCCGAGATTTTCGCGTCGCACTCCATCATCGCCCCCGCTATAGCTTCCGCCATGGCCGAAACACCATCCCCCCGAACGTCGGCCTTCAGCCGGGCACCTGCCCGCGCGCTGCTGCTCGCTGCCGCCGCCATGATACTGATGACACCTGTCGTCGGCCAGCAGCCGGCACCCGCGCCGGCTCCGCCACCCCCACCTGCTCCAGCGCCTGCCCCGTCGCCCCGCTCGCTGCTGCCCGATGCCTTCCGCACGCCGGACCCTGGGCCGGTCGAAGCCGCCCCGCTGCCGGGCGTGGTACCACCCCCCTCCGCCGGCACTGGCACTGGCACTGGCACCGGCACCGGCGCTGGCATCGGCACACCGCCGCCGCTCCCCGGCGTTGACGAGGATCCGCTGTTGCCGCCGCTCGGCGGCGTGGATGTCCCTGGCGCCGAACCGGTGCCCGATCCTTTCGCCACCGAACCCGTCCTCGATGCCCGGTTCACCGGCGTGCTCGATACCGCCAGTGGCGGCTGGGGCAATGCGGTGTTCGCCGGTTCCGATGGCGTTTACCTCGCCGCCCTCGCGCGGCGCATCCAGGCGCCGGTTGCATCGCGCTGGGCCTCGATCGGCCTGCGCCGCGCACTCATCACCCGCGCCGCCGCACCGGCCCGCATCCGCGCCGGCGATTGGGTGGCCGCCCGCGCCTGGCTGCTGCTGCGCATGGGCGAGATCGACGCGGCATCGCTGCTCATCAGCCGCCTGCCCATTGCGGCGCACACCCGCAACACCACACGCATCGCTGGCCAGGTCGCGCTGGCCGCCGGCGATATCGGCGCGCTCTGCCCGATCGCCCGCACCGGCCGTCAGGCGAGTGCCGATACGCTGTGGGAGCTCGCGATGGGCATGTGCGCAGCGCTCGAAGGCGATGACATTTCCGCCGCCGCGCTGTTCGATTCGCTGCGCAACCGCGAGACCGGCATTTCCGCCTTCGATGTGCGGCTCGGCGAGCGGATCGCCGTCGTCGCCGGCGGCGGCGGTCGCGCCACCAACATCGAATGGTCCGAGGCACCGGTCATCACCCCCTATCGCTACGGCGTCTCGATGGCCGCCGGCGTGCAGGTGCCCGCCGATCGGCTCGCCTCGCTCGGCCCCGGCCGCCACGGCTGGTTCGTGCGCCAGCCGGCGCTGGCCGCCGATGTGCGGCTGGCCAGCCTCGCCCCCGCCGCCGTGCAGGGCAGCGTCTCGGTGCAGGAACTGGTCTCGGGAATCGCCGCCTCGGCGCCCGACGAGGGGGAAGACAGCCGCGGCGCGCGGCTGCGCCAGGCCTGTGCCGGCGCCGGCCCGGTGCAGCGCGTTGCCGCAATGAAGGCCATCTGGGCCGAATCCATCGAAGGCATGGGCATCGAAGCCGCGCGCTACGCCGGCCTGCTGCAAACCGCTCCCGCCGCCGCCCGCCTGCCGGTCAGCGCCAATGTGGCGGCGGACAGTGCAGACATCATCGCCAGCCTGCTCGCGGCCGGCAACTTCGCTCGCGCCCGTGCCTGGTGGCCGGGCGCCAGCGAGGCCGCAGCCCCTGTGCGCGCCCGCGCTTGGGCGCTGCTGGCGGTCAGCGGCGCCATCGCCCCCACGGCGGATGCGTTCACCGACTGGCAGGACGCCACCGACGCCGATGACCCTGCCGCGGCCCGGCTGCTCGGCGCCCTTGCCGGGCTGGGGCTGACGCGGGACAGCGGCTGGAACGGGCTGAAGGATGATCTGCTGCCCAAGGCCGAAACCAGCTGGAGCCGCGCCATCAGCGCCGCCGGCGCCGCACGGCGGCCGGGCGAAGTCGCCATCCTCACCGCCACCGGCCTGCAGGGCCAATGGGCCGATGTGCCGGCGCTGCACCTGTGGCGCATCACCGAGGCGCTCACCCGCGCCGGCCGCGTCCAGGAGGCGCGGCTGATCGCCGCCGAAGCGCTTACCCGCACCTGATGGCGGACAGCGACCACAGCCTCATCGCGCTGTTTCTGGACATGCTCGCCAGCGAGCGCGGTGCCGCGCGCAACACCCTCAGCGCCTATGCCTCCGATCTCGCCCAGGCCTCGGCCGCGCTCGAAGGCCGGCTTGCCACGGCGGATGCCGCCGCACTTGCCCGGCTCGCCGCCCACTGGATGCCACTCGCCCGCGCCTCGGCAGCGCGCAAACTGTCGGCGGTGCGGCAGTTCATGGCGTTCCTGCTGCGTGAGGGCATCCGCGACGACGATCCGGGGCGCGATCTGGCGATGCCCGCGCAGCCCCGCACGCTCCCCAGATCACTCGGCCCCGGCGATGTCGAGGCGCTGTTCACGGCGCTCGCCGCCCGCCGCGCCGCCGCCCCTGATGACGCGAGGCTGGTGCGGCTGCAGGCGCTCATCGAGCTGCTCTACGGCTCGGGGCTGCGCGCCTCGGAGCTTGTCAGCCTGCCCCGGCACGCGGTGCGGCCGGGCAGGGGGCATCTCGTCCTCGCCGGCAAGGGCGGCCGCGAGCGGCTGGTGCCGATCGGCCGCGCGGCGGAAGCGGCGGTGGCGGACCATGCCGCCCGCGTGGCGGCCGATGCGCGCTGGCTGTTTCCCTCGGGCAAGGCACATCTCACCCGGCT
>JBBSPR010000023.1:0-19226 GCA_038258615.1 Sphingomonadales bacterium | reverse complement strand
CGGAGTGATTTCCGGAGGCACCTCCTGCGACAATCATGTGCGGGAACAAACCCGGGGCCATTGGGGTTTGGCATGGTGAACCCTGGAGCCCATCATGCCCTCTGAAGACCCGTCGTCGCTTCCCGATCAATTCCGCAACTTTGTCCGTTCCCCCGATTTTCCCTGCGTCGGTGCCAAATCGGCGCTGGCGAAGGACCAGATGCGCATCGTGGTGGCGCGTGACCTGACTTCGGCTTGGGATGACCTGCGGATTCTCCCCGAGCTGGTGGCGCTTGCACAGGGGTACAAGGCGAATCCGGTGCTGTTCCAGACGCTGGTGGTGATTTTCGAGGGGCCGGAGATGCTCGGCGAGCCGGCGTTCGAGCGCGCGCTGTGGGACCGCGTGCAGTCGCTGTCCGACAAGGACGCGCTATGGCTCGAGTCCGAGCGTGACGAGCGGGTGAGCGATAATCCCGATGACCCGCATTTCTCGCTGAGCTTTGGTGGCGAGGCATTTTTCGTGGTGGGCCTGCATCCCGGTGCAGCGCGGCCCGCTCGCCGGTTTTCGCGGCCGGCGCTGGTGTTCAACCTGCACGACCAGTTCGAGCAGCTGCGTGCGCAGAACCGCTATGAGAAGCTGCGCAGTGCGATCCTCGATCGCGATGTGGCGCTGGCGGGCTCGGTGAATCCGATGCTGGCGCGGCACGGTGAAGCGTCCGAGGCGGCGCAGTACAGCGGCCGGCAGGTGGAGGCGAACTGGGAGTGCCCCTATGCCGGGCGCGGTGCGGGTGCCGACCGCGGGCAGCGCGATGCTGCATGAGATTGCCCCCCGCAGCGGGGTGGCCTTCACCATGGACAAGGGCCAGCGGCTGACCGTGATCGACCCGATGGGCGAGCAGGTGGCTGATCTGCTTGCCTTTTCGCGCTCGGATACGCGCGAGGTCATCTCTTCGGGGCGGTCGCTCGATTATCTCAGCCGCATCTTCCTCACTGTGCCCGATCCCCTCTATTCGAACCGATCGAATGTGCTGATGCGGATTGTCGAGGACACCGTGGGGCGCCACGACTTCCTGCTGACGCCATGCTCGGCAGACACCTTCCGGATCATTTATGGTGATGAGACGCCCCACCGTGGCTGCTTCGGCAATCTGGCGGCGGCGCTTGAGCCATATGGAATTGGGCCGGACCAGATTCCGGTGGCGTTCAACCTGTTCATGAACGTGCCTGTGGATAGCGCAACAGGCGAGCTCAAGGTGCTGCCGCCGTTGAGCAAGGCCGGCGACCGCATCGTGCTGGAGGCGGAGATCGACCTCATCATCGGGCTGACGGCCTGCTCGGCGCTGCAATCGAACAATGGCAGTTTCAAGCCGATTCACTACAGAATAGAATAGCCTCCGGCGGCTGGGGCCTCGGGCCCCAGACCCCGTTTGTGGGCTTTCGCGTGCCCGGACGCGTCATTAGTTGCGACGACCGACCCTTGGGGTCCGGGGCCCGAGGCCCCTTTCTCAAAACCGCATGATCGTCTCGACCCCGAACGTCCGCCCGCGGCGCAGGGCAGCGAAGAAGGCGCGCGGGGCGCCGGTTTCGACTGCGGCGGGGGCGCCGTTGAAGGTCGTGCCGGTGGGGATGTTGCGGCCGGCGAAGCCGTAGCGATAATCGAACCAGCGGGTCGCGAGCGGCACGGCGTCTTCGTTCGTCAGGTTGCGGCCGAAGGCGACGACCTGGATGCCGCTGGCGGTGCGGAAGCCGATGCGGGCGTTGAGAAGGAAGGCGCCGGGGACGAACGCGAAATTGTCGGTCTGGATGTACTTCTTGTCTTCAAGGCTGAAGTTGAGGTTGGTGGTAAGGCGGACGCTCTCGGTGATCGCCGGCTCCCAGCTGAACGAGCCGTTGACCTGATAGCTGGAGCCGAGCGGCAGCCGCTTGCCGGTGATGTCGCATAGCGGCAGGGCGGCAGCGGGCGGGTTGCGGGTGTCGAAATTGACGCGCAGGCCGCCCGAATTGAGCACGAACAGATCGGCATCGCAGCCACTGGTGAACTTGGCATCGACATAGGAGATGTTGATGTTGGCGCGAATATCCGGGTGCGGGGCGGCGGCGAGCTCGAGCTCGAAGCCCTGGTTCCTGGCGTCCCCGGTGTTGGTCACGATCGAGGTGAGCGCGCCGCCGGTGGTGCCGATGATCGAGTTGGTGAGCTGCACGCCCGCGAGCTTGTTGTAGAAGGCGGTGGCGTTGATGCTGACCTTGCGATCCTGCGACGCCCATTTGATGCCGACTTCGCCGCCCTCGGCCATCTCTTCCTGGTAGAAGGGCGAGCCGGCGGTGACGCCGCCGGTGCCGTTGAAGCCGCCGGGCTTTCGGCCACGCGCATAGACCGCATAAAGGAGCGTGCCGCCCGGCGTGGTGTAGTTGATCGTGATACGCGGATCGGTGCCGGTCCATTTGCCCTTGGGCAGGCAGGTGCCGGTAAAGCCGAACTGGGCGGCGCTGGCTTGCTCACCGGCACAGAAGGAGGCGGTGGCGGAGGCGCGGTCGAGCAGGGTCTTGGTTTCCTCCTGATAGCGCAGCTCGCCCTGGATGGTGAGGCCGGGGAGGGGATCCCAGGCCAGCAGGCCGAACACCGCCTTGTTTTCGATGCCGGCGACCTGGCTCAGATCGCTGCCGAGCGGCTCGCCGCCGAGCGGATTGGCGAAGGTGAGATCGACCTGCTCGAAATCCTGCTTGTAGTAATAGAGGCCAACCATCGCGCGGACGGGCTTGTCCACCGGGGTGGCGAGGCGCAACTCCTGGCTGAAATCCTCGAAGTTCTTCTTGTTGGTGTTGGCGAAGGTGGGCTCGACGGTGGCGGCCGGCGGTGGGCCGAAGCTGAAGAAGAAGAAGGCGTCCGAATGGTCCGAATCGGTGCCGAAGCGGTTGAGCAGCTTGCGATAGCCGGTGAGCGATGACAGCACGAAGCCCGAGCCGCCGAGATCCCAGTCAACGATCGCCGAGCCGTTGAACTGCTTGTTCTGGATGCCGTCGAAGGCGGTGCCATCGCGCAGGCCGAAGCTGGTCTGCACCGGATCGGTGTTGAGGCGGACATTGTCGGGCTGCGGGGTGATGGCGCCGCATTGATATTGGTTGGTGTTGGCGGCACCCGGCGTGTTGCCCAGCGTGGCCGGCACATTGGGGAAGGGGGCAAAGGCCGAGCGCTGGCGGAAGGCGTTGGAGCGGAAGCCGGGCGAGCAGTTGTTGAGCGCCGAGCCGGTGAGGAAGAGGGCGAGCGGGCCATCCTCCTGCTCCGAATATTCGCCGCGCAGGCGGATCTTGATATCGTCCGACGGGCGGGCGACGATGGTGAGATAGCCGACCTTGGTCTGCTCCTGGCCGACCTTGTTGCCGGTGAGCTGGTTGGTGAACTGGCCGCCATATTCCGAATAGCGTCCGCCGGCGCGGAAGGTGAGGGCATCGCCGAGGATGGGGCCGGAAATCGAGCCCGAGGCGACATATTCGCCATATTCGGCTGCCGAGGCGCGGATGTTGGCGGTCCAGGTGCTGGTGGGATCCTTGGTGACGAAGTTGATGGCGCCGGCATAGGTGTTGCGACCGTAAAGGGCTGACTGCGGACCCTTGACGATTTCGACGCGGGCGAGCTGCTCGGGATCGAACGCCTGCAGATCGCCCTGGTAATAGATGCCGTCGACGAAATAGGCGGCCCCGGTCTCGACGCCGAACTGGACGTTGGCGAGGACGTTGGACTGGCCGCGGATGACCGGGCGATCCGACGAGCGACCGAAGGCCTGGCTGAAGCTGATGCCCGAGGCCTGGCGGGCGAAATCGTCGATGGAGGTGAGGCCGAGGTTGGCGATCGACCGGTCCGACACGACGCTGACGGCGATGGGGGCGGTGGCGAGATTCTCTTCCACCTTGCGGGCGGTGACGATGATCTCGTCGAGGCCGCCCGCTGCCTGCGCCGTTTCTTGCGCAACTTCCTGTGCCTGGAGGCTGGAGAAGGGCAGCAGGGCTGCCGTGCCGAGCAGAATGATGTGCCGCGAAACCATTGCCTGTTTCCCCCTGCAAGCCCCACCCGGAGCGACGATATGAAGGAATTGTGGATTTTTGGGACAAGTTGTCCAGACAAATTATGCGGGTTGGCGTGTCTCGTGGGGAAGGTGTGGCAACAATGTCGCACCCCTCAGCCAATCGTTGGATGCAACCGCGTTGCGTTTCGAGTGTTGAAGGGATACCAGATGAGATCGATCTCGTTTATACAACAGGAGTTTCTTGATGATCAGTCACCGTACCTCGCTTCGCGTCCTTGCCCTTGCTGCGGCTGCAACCGCGCTTTCGGCCTGCGGCGGCGGCGACCAGCCGGCGACCGAGACGGC
Source organism: Sphingomonadales bacterium (assembly GCA_038258615.1). Classification (GTDB taxonomy): domain Bacteria; phylum Pseudomonadota; class Alphaproteobacteria; order Sphingomonadales; family Sphingomonadaceae; genus Sandarakinorhabdus. The sequence goes on along the minus strand of JBBSPR010000023.1, from coordinate 14,880 downwards.
CGATACCACGGCCCCGGCTGCCGAGGCACCCGCAGTCGATGTGGCGGCGCCCGCTGCCGACGCGCCGGCTGTCGAGACCGTGGCTTTTGCATCGCTGACGGGTGACGCTGCCAATGGCGAAAAGGTTTTCGGCCAGTGCCGCGCTTGCCATGTGACCGATCCGGGCGTGAACCGCGTGGGCCCGACGTTGCATCAGGTCGTGGGGCGCACGGCCGGCAACATCGAGGGCTTCAAGTACAGCCCTGCCAACAAGAACAGTGGTCTGGTCTGGACCGACGAGCAGCTGTACACCTATCTCGAAGCGCCGCAGAAGACGATTCCGGGCACATACATGGCTTTTGCCGGGCTGAAGAAGCCGCAGGACCGGGCGGATGTGATCGCCTATCTCAAGACCCAGGCCTGAGCCACCTTGCCTGGATGAAGGAAGCCCCGGTTTTGCCGGGGCTTTTTTCGTGGGGTCTGTTCAGCCGAACGGCGCGTTCAGCTCCACCACCTTTATGTTGAGCGCACCGGCGAAGGTGACCCAGGCGAGATAGGGCAGGAACAGCACCGCCGCGAGCCGCGAAAAGCGCCAGCAATAGAGGATGAGGACGAGGATCGAGGTCCAGAGGAACCAGACTTCGACCGCCGACCAGTCCGGCCGCTGGACGCGGAAGAACAGGAAGCTCCAGAGCAGGTTGAGAAAGCCGTTGATGGCGAACAGGCCGATGACGGTGTCTGCGCTCACCCGGTCCGGAGCGGCGCGCCAGGCGGTGGTGCCGGAGATGGCGCAGAGCGCGAAGATGAGCGTCCAGGCCGGGCCGAAGGCGATGTCGGGGGGCGCCCAGCTCGGCTGATCGAGGCTGCGATACCAGGGGCCGAGCAGAGTTATGGTCGCCCCGACGGCTGCCGTGAGGGTGGCAGCGATCGCGGCGATCAGGCCGGGCAGCACCCAGCGGCCCGGGTTTACGCTTGCCACCCGCTTATGCAGCCTTTTGCTTGCCGAGGTTGCGGATGGCATTGCCGGCGGCGAGGATGAGCTGGCCGGTATCCTTGATGAAGATCTTCACATGCGCCATCGGCTTTTTCTTGGCGAGTTCCTTGTTCATATAGGCTTCCCAGGTCAGCTGCTGGATGTCCTTGTCCATGCACAGCTTGACGAAGCGCTCGCGCATGTTGTCCGAGCGGTACCAGAACCACTGCATCATCCCGAGCACCCAGAAAACCTGGCCATGCGCCTTCATGAAGCGCGCGCGGGCGATCTTGAGCGCCTTGGGGTCACCGGTCTTGAGGAACTCGCCAGCCGCTTCGGCGGCGGCGCGGCCACCATACATGGCGTAATAGATGCCTTCGCCCGAGGCCGGGGCCACGGTGCCGGCGGCATCGCCTGCCACCACCACATCCTTGCCATTGTCCCAGCGCTTGCGCGGCTTCAACGGGATCGGCGCGCCTTCGACGCGGACGGTCTTGAACTCGGTCATCCCCAGCTCCTCGCGGAGATTGGCGACGGCCTTGCGCAGCTCGAAGCCCTTGACTGCGGAGCCGACGCCCACGCTCGTCTTGTCCCCGTGCGGGAAGACCCAGGCGTAGAAATCGGGCGAATGCTTGCCCTGGTAGAAGACGTCGCAGCGGTTGCCCTCGAAGCCGTTGAAGCCTTCGGGCGGGCTTTCGATGACTTCGTGATAGGCGGCGACGAAATTGGGCTTGTCGCTTTCGGGCAGCGTGGCGCGCGCCACGCCGCGGTTGCCGCCAACGCAGCCGACGACGACCTTGGCACGGACGCGAACGGGCTCGGAGCCGCGCGGCGAGCCCTTGGGGCGATAGGCAATGATGGCGGTGCCATCGGCGTCGCGTTCGAGCGCCTCGAAGGTCCCGTCGATGCGGGTGGCGCCGTTCTGCGAGGCACGGACGCGCAGCCATTCATCGAACACGTCGCGATCGACCATCCCGACAAAGCCGCCTTCGCCCACCGGCATGTCCACCTTGCGGTTGTTCGGGCTGATCATGCGCGCCGAATTGGCGGTGGTGCACAGGAGCTCGATCGGCACGTCGAAATCCTTGAGCATGCGTGGCGGCACGGCACCGCCGCAGGGCTTGATGCGCCCGGCCTTGTCGAGCAGCATCACCTTGTGGCCGGCGAGTGCCAGGTCATTGGCGGCGGTGGCTCCCGATGGGCCGCCACCCACCACGATCGCGTCATATTGCTCGGTCATGCCAATACTCCCGTTGTTGGGGTTGCACTTGTCTGTCGGTCGTTGAGTTGCACCGCAATAGCCGCGGCGAGGAGGAAGAGGAGCGCCTCGCCGGCGAACACCAGTTCGAAGGCCGGGGCATCGGCGCCGATCAGGCTGCGGCCCATGTCGACAAGCCCGGCGCCGGCGAAGCCGCCGAGGCCGAACGCCATCGCTTGCGCGGCACCCCAGAGGCCCATGCGGATACCTTCGTGACCGGGTCCACCGCGGCCGGCGAGTTCGAGCATCGAGCCGATGGCGGCGACAGCGAAGACGCCATTGGCAAAGCCGAGCAGCACGACGGTGGGGATGAGCGGCCACTCCGGCCCGATGCGCGCTGCCATGGCGAGGCCGGCCAGCGCCACCGCCGAGGCGAGGCAGCCGCCGACGATCCATTTCTTGAGGCGAAGCCCCATGCGGCCGCCAAAGGCATGGCCGCCGACGCCGACCAGGATCATGCCGACGAGCACGCCGCCATGCTGGATCCCCGAGAGGCGGGTCGATTCGCCGGGGCTCATGCCGAAGACAAGGCCGGCAAAGGGCTCGAGGATGAGATCCTGCATCGAATAGGCGAGCATCGAGACGAAGACGAAGATCGAGAACAGCCGGGTGAGGGCATCGCCCCAGATGCCGCGCAGCGCCTCGCCGAAGCCGACCGGTGCAGGCCGCGCCTCGGGCGCCATGGCCGCACCTTCGACGCCGGCCACGGCGAGCGTGGTGATGGCGAACGCCACCAGCGCCAGGCCGATGGCGATGATGCGGAGACGCTCCGGCGTGTAGGGATCGATGAGGGTGCCGACCGTGGTGGCGGCAATGACGATTCCGAGGATCATCATGATCCAGGTGAGCGAGGCTGCCGCCGGGCGGCGCGCTTCGGCGGTGCGGCTGGCGAGAAGTGCCAGCAGCGAGGTGCCGGCGGCCCCCACGCCGATGCCGATCAGCGCATAGGCGAGGATGGCAAGTGCGAGTGCCGGCGCAAAGGCGCCGTCCAGCATGGTGGTGGCCTGGGTGGCGAGGACGCCGCCAAGGCCGAGCACCGCCATGCCGCCGATGATCCAGGGGGTGCGGCGCCAGCCCTGATCCGACCCATGGCCCCATTTGGGGCGGCTGAGCTGCACGGCATAATGGAAGGCCACGAGGCCGGCGGGAAGGGCGGCGGCGGTGGCATATTCGACCACCATGATTCGGTTGAGCAGCGAGCTTGCCAGCATCACCACGGCACCGATCGAGCTTTGGACGAGCCCCAGCCGGGCGATGCCGAACCAGCTGAGCGGTGCTTGCGACTGTGCCGGGTGCATCAGGCGAGCCCCCGCAGGCCGATGGCGGCGGTGAGCATGCCGAGCACATAAAGGCTGACGCCGGTGGCGTTGTAGAAGGGTGCTTCCTTGGCCGGGTTGGCGACGAGCTTCTGCATGAAGATATATTGGCTCGCGACCGAGAAGGCGACAAGGGCTGCCGGGAAGACCAGCCCCCAGCTGTTGAGGAGCCAGGCCACGACAAGCTGCGGCACCGCCATGGTCCAGCAGGCCAGCAGCGCGGCGGGGCGTTCCCCCAGCATCACCGGCAGCGAGCGTACGCCCGAGACGCGGTCCCCTTCCACGGCCTTGAAATCGTTGAGGACCATGATGCCGTGCGCGCCAAGGGCATAGAGGCAGAGGACGGCGATGATGCGCGAATCGGGCATGCCGCCGACCATCACCGCGGCACCGGTGAACCATGTGAGGCCCTCATAGGCCGAGGCGCAGACCAGTGGCCCCCACCAGCCATTGGCCTTGGCGCGAATTGGGGGGGCGGAATAGATCCAGGCGAGGAACACCCCGAGGATGGTGGCATAGCCGACGACGGTGTTGATGGCGAAGCCGACGCCGAGCGAGATGATGCTGCCGGCGATTGCGATTCCGAGCCCCCAGCGCCCGGGGATGCGGCCCGAAGGAATGGGGCGCTGCGGCTCGTTGATGGCGTCGACATGGCGATCGAACCAGTCGTTCACGGCCTGGCTGTTGCCGCACACGAGCGGTCCGGCGAGCATCATCCCGGCGACGAGAAAGCCGATCCGGTCGGTGAGCGGCACGCCCGATGAGACGACGCCGCACATGAAGGCCCACATCGGCGGAAACCAGGTGACCGGCTTCAGCAGTTCGAGAACGTCTTTGGGGCGCGGCACCGCGCGGACGGGGGTGGGGAAGGCGGTGGCGTCCATCACGGTGTAAGCTAAACTTGACAGTGCGGGGCGTCAACGAAATCTGCGGCAGATTGTCCGGCCCTTCAATCGTTGTCGGTGACCAGATTGCCGAGGCCGTGGCGATGCAGCTTGGAATAGAGGCTCTGGCGCGAAAGGCCGAGGATCTCGGCGGCGGAGGCGCGGTTGTCGGCGGTGAACCTGAGCGCCGCCTTGATGCAATGGCGCTCGATCAGATCGGTCGATTCGCGGACGATCTCCTTGAGCGGCACGCGGCCGACGAGCTCGGTGAGATGTTCCACCGAGCGGACCAGCGGCAGCCGGGCGGGATCGGACGAGCCTTCGAGCCGGCGGACACAGAAGCCGAACCATGCGCCTTCATCCCGTACGGTGGCGACGGCGGAGACATCGACATCGATGTCGCCTTCATCGGTGTGCAGCGTCGTGACGAAGGACTTCAGGGTGCCGCGATCGTCGATGTCGGCGGGGCCGAGGCCGACCGGGGGCAGGAAGCTGCCGAGCGGCTTGCCGATGATGCCGCTCGAATCGGGCTGGCCGACCAGATCGAGAAAAAGCCAGTTGGCCGCCAGGATCTGCATGGCAGGATCGGTGAGCACCAGCGCTTCGGGCATCGCTTCGAGTGCCAGCGCCTGCGCCTCGGAACCGGTGGCCGGAACGGGTTTCTGATGGTTGAACTGGTCCATTGGCCGGGCCATCAGCTCAGGCTCTGGAGGAACGGAAATACGGGCAGCTCCAGCGATTCTGTGACGATTTGCAGCATCGGTTCCGCCCAGTCCTGCCGCTCATCCGATCGTGCCGGCTCCACCGGCCGGGAATGATTTTCCTTGCTGATACAAGGCCTATTCCCAACCAGACCGGCAATAAGATAAAACAACTGCGGCTTATTGTCCTATAAGCAGCTTGAGCCTTGTGGTCGGTCGCTGTCAAATCATTTTGACGTAAAGGCAGGTTGACACTTTCTCGTCGGGTGGTAGTTTTTGTCGCAGCAAGGAGAAACGGCTTGAACCGGCAAGAGGGGATGCGAGGCAGCAATGCCTTGGGGGAGGCGGGGCGCGGCGGGGCTGCGAATCGCTGGAGCCTGCCGCCTTTCGTCAAGACGCCGCTTTACACGCCCGAGGAGCGCGTTCGCCGTGACGCTTCGCGCTGGACGCTGGTGCAGGGGCTGCTGGCGCCGGTGCAATTCCTGATCTTCGGCGTGAGCCTTTATCTGGTGCTCGATTACCTCCGCACCGGGGAAAACAAGGAATGGGCCGAGTGGTCGGTCGTCGTGAAGACGATGGCGCTTTATACGATCATGATTACCGGCGCGATCTGGGAGAAGGTGGTGTTCGGCAAATATCTGTTTGCCGAGAGCTTCTTCTGGGAAGACGTGTTCTCGATGCTGGTGATCGCCTTGCACACGGCTTATCTTGTGGCGCTGTTCCAGGATCTGCTGCCGTCGGTGCAGCTGATGTGGTTGGCGCTTGCCGCGTACCTTACCTATGTCGTCAACGCTGGACAGTTCATCTGGAAGCTGCGGATGGCGCGGCTCGAGGGGGCGGGGAAGAAGCCCGCGGCCGGGGCGATCGCCGCATGAGCGTTGCCGCTCTCCCGCGTCCCGAATCGCGGCCGGTGCTGCGCGAACGAGGGCAGCGCGAGGTGTTCTGCGGGCTGACCGGCATTGTCTGGCTGCACCGGAAGATTCAGGATGCTTTCTTTCTGGTGGTGGGCAGCCGCACCTGTGCGCATCTGCTGCAATCGGCGGCGGGCGTGATGGTGTTTGCCGAGCCGCGCTTTGCCACTGCGATCATCGAGGAGCGCGATCTCGCCGGGTTGGCCGATGCCAATGAGGAGTTGGACAAGGTCGTGAACCGGCTGCTGCTGCGGCGGCCGGAGATCCGGCAGCTGTTCCTGGTTGGGTCGTGCCCGTCCGAAGTCATCAAGATCGACCTGAAGCGCGCCGCCGAGCGGATGAACGCGATCCATGCACCGCGGGTGCGGGTGCTGAACTATTCGGGTTCGGGGATCGAGACGACCTTCACGCAGGGCGAGGATGCCTGCCTTGCGGCGCTGGTTCCGGAAATGCCGGCGGACGATGCCGAGCAGCTGCTGATCGTCGGTGCGCTGCCGGATGTGGTCGAGGACCAGTTCCTGAGGCTGTTTGCCGAACTGGGCATCGCCAATGTGAAGGTGCTGCCGGCGCGGCGCTCGACGCATCTGCCGGGCGTGGGCAACGGCACGCGGTTCCTGCTGGCGCAGCCGTTTCTGGGCGATACCGGCCAGGCGCTCGAAGGGCGCGGGGCGAAGCATCTGCCCGCACTCTTCCCGTTCGGTGCCGAGGGGACGACGGCGTGGCTCGAAGCCGCGGCGACGGCGTTCGGCGTCGATCCGATGCATTTTCGCAGCGTGGTGGCGCCGGGCCGCGAGCGCGCCAAGCGGGCGATTGCGCGGCAGGCCGAAGTGCTGCGCGGCAAGAGCATTTTCTTCATGCCCGATTCGCAGCTGGAGGTGCCGCTCGCGCGCTTTCTGCATGACGAGCTGGGGATGGAGTTGGTCGAGGTGGGGACACCCTATCTTCACAAGTCGCATCTCGCCGCCGAGCTGAAGGCGCTGCCGGTCGATGTGCAGCTGTCCGAAGGCCAAGACGTCGATCTGCAGCTCGATCGGGTGCGCGCCGCGCGGCCGGACCTGACCGTGTGCGGTCTGGGGCTGGCCAATCCGCTCGAGCAGGAGGGGTTGGCGACGAAATGGGCGATCGAGCTGGTGTTCACCCCGGTCCATGGCTTCGACCAGGCGGGTGACCTGGCGGAACTCTTTGCAAGGCCGCTGGTGCGGCGCGACCGGCTGGTGCTCTGATGCAGCTTACCGTCTGGACCTATGAAGGGCCTCCGCATGTGGGGGCGATGCGGGTCGCGACGGGCATGAAGGGGCTGCACTATGTGCTCCACGCGCCGCAGGGCGATACCTATGCCGACCTGCTGTTCACGATGATCGAACGGCGCGATCATCGTCCGCCGGTCACCTACACCACCTTCCAGGCGCGCGACCTTGGCAAGGACACTGCCGAACTGTTCCAGAAGGCGGCGCGCGACGCCTATGCGCGCTACACGCCCGAGGCGATGATCGTGGGGGCGAGTTGCACCGCCGAGCTGATCCAGGACGATCCGGCCGGGCTGGCCGAGACGATGGGGCTGCCGTGCCCGGTGATTGCGCTCGATCTGCCGAGCTACAGCCGCAAGGAAAATTGGGGCGCTTCGGAGACGTTTTACCAGATCGTGCGCCAGCTTGCGGACAAGGAGCGCCGTCCGGCACCGCGCGAGGGCCGGCGGCCGCGCGCCAATCTGCTGGGGCCGACGGCACTGGGCTTCCGCCACCGCGACGATGTGGTGGAGATCACGCGGTTGCTGGCGGCGCTCGGCATCGATGTGCATGTGGTCGCACCCATGGGATCGCGGCCGTCGGATATCGTGACGATGGGCGAGGCCGATTTCAACGTGCTGCTTTACCCCGAGATCGGGCTGGAAGCGGCGCGCTGGCTGGAGAAGGCCTTCGGCCAGAAGTGCACCAAGACGGTGCCGATCGGCATGGCGGCGACGCGGCGTTTCGTGACAGAAGTGGCGGAGATTGCCGGCGTTGCGGTGCCGGAAGATCTTGATGCGGGGCGCATGTCCTGGTGGTCACGCTCGATCGATTCGACATACCTCACCGGCAAGCGCGTTTTCATCTTCGGTGATGCGACCCATGCCGTGGCGTCGGCGCGAATTGCGCGTGATGAACTGGGCTTCGAGGTGGTGGGTATCGGTTGCTACAATCGCGAATTCGCCCGTGAAATCCGCGACATGGCGAAGGAGCTCGGGCTTGAGCCGCTGATTACCGACGATTATCTGGAAGTGGAGGAGGCGATCGCTGCCGCCACGCCCGAGCTGGTGCTCGGCACGCAGATGGAGCGGCACATCGCCAAGCGGCTGCGGTTGCCATGCGCGGTGATTTCCGCACCCGTGCATGTGCAGGATTTTCCGGCGCGCTACTCCCCGCAGATGGGGTTCGAGGGCGCGCAGGTGATTTTCGACACCTGGGTGCATCCGCTGGTGATGGGGCTGGAGGAGCATCTGCTCACCATGTTCCGCGAGGATTTCGAGTTTTCGGATGCCGCCGGGCCGAGCCACCTCGGCCATGGTGGCGGGCATGGTGCCGTCGCCGCAGCGCCCGAGCCGGAAGCCGATGTCGCCGTGCTCGAAGCCGAGGCCGAAGGCTGGCTGCCCGATGCCGAGCGCGAGCTGAACAAGATCCCGTTTTTCGTGCGCGGCAAGGCCCGGCGCAACACCGAGCGCTTTGCCGCCGAGCACGGCATCAAGGCCATTACTGTCGAGACCCTTTACGAAGCCAAGGCACATTATGCGCGCTGATAGCCCCCCCTCGTCAGGCAGCCCCGCAAATCTTGTCCGGGTGGTGATCATCACCCTCGACAACCATCTCTCGGGCGCCATCGAACGTGCCCGCGCGCGCTTCGAGCGCGAGCAGCCGGGGGTGCAGATCGCCTTTCATGCTGCCGCCGATTGGGAGCAGCCGGGCAAGCTCGATGCGGCGCGCGCCGATGTGGCGAAGGGCGATATCGTGCTCGCGTCGATGCTGTTCCTCGAAGACCATATCCGCGCGATCAAGCCGGCGCTGGAAGCGCGGCGCGAGGATTGCGACGCGATGGTGTGCGTGATGTCGGCGAGCGATGTGGTGAAGCTCACCCGCATGGGCGATTACCGCATGGATGCGCCGCCCAAGGGTCCGCTCGGCTGGCTGAAGAAGCTGCGCGGCTCGTCCAAGTCGGGCGCCCCCAATTCGGGTGCGGCGCAGATGGCGGTGTTGCGGCGGCTGCCTAAGCTGCTGAAGTTCGTGCCCGGCACGGCGCAGGATGTGCGCGCCTATTTCCTCACGCTGCAATATTGGCTCGCCGGGTCGGACGACAATGCCTTCTCGATGGTCCGGGCGCTGGTCGACCGTTATGCCGATGGTCCGCGTCGGGCGTTGCGCGGCCAGTTCAAGGTCGAAGGGCCGCAGGACTATCCCGAAGTCGGCGTCTATCACCCCGATCTGCCGGGGCGGATGAGCTTCAATGTTGCCGACCTGCCGAAGCGCAAGGATGCGGTCGGCACGGTCGGGCTGGTTGTGCTGCGCTCCTATGTGCTGGGCAAGGATGCCAACCATTATGATGGCGTGATTCGCGCCATGGAAGCACGCGGGCTCAACGTCATCACCGCGTTCGCCAATGGCCTCGATGCGCGGCCGGCGATCGAGGCGATGATGATGACGGACGGCGCGGCGAGCGTCGATGCGCTGGTCAACCTTACCGGCTTCAGCCTTGTCGGTGGCCCGGCCTACAATGACGCAGCGGCGGCGGAAGAAATTCTGGCGCGGCTCGACCGGCCCTATGTCTCGGCCTTTCCAGTCGAGTTTCAGACGCTGCAGCAATGGGGTGCCAACCGCCAAGGGCTGCTGGCGCTCGAATCGACGATCATGGTCGCGATCCCCGAGCTCGATGGCGGCACCACGCCGATCATGTTCGGCGGCCGCTCCGAAGCGAGCGGCGAGGCGTGCACCGGCTGCTCGCGGAACTGCACCTGGGCGCCGGCCGACAATGTGCGCGCCATGCAGAGCTGCCCCGATCGTGCCGAAGCGCTGGCGGACCGGATGGTCAAGATGGCCCGCCTGCGGCGAAGCGCCGAGGCGGAGCGCAAGGTCGGCATCGTGCTGTTCAACTTCCCGCCGGGCGGTGGTGCGGCGGGCACCGCGCAGTTCCTCGCCGTGTTCGAATCGCTCCATGCCACGCTCGTGCGGCTGAAGGCCGAAGGCTATCAGGTCGATGTGCCTGCGGATGCCGATGCCGTGCGCGAGGCAGTGATCGGCGGCAATGCGATGCGCTATGGCACCGAGGCCAATGTGCATGCCAAGGTGCCGGCGGAGCATATCGTCGCCACCGAGCCTTATCTGAACGAGATCGAGGCGGAGTGGGGCCCGGCACCCGGCAAGTTCCAGGCCGATGGGTCCAACGTGTTCATCCTCGGCGCGCAGTTCGGCAATGTGTTCATCGGGATCCAGCCGGCGCTCGGCTATGAAGGCGATCCGATGCGGCTGCTGTTTGATGGCCGCTTTGCGCCGACGCATGCCTTCATGGCGTTCTACCGCTGGCTGCGGAACGATTTCGGCGCGCATGCCGTGCTGCATTACGGCACGCATGGCAGCTTGGAGTTCATGCCCGGCAAGCAGACCGGGATGAGCGAGAGCTGCTGGCCCGAGCGGCTGATCGGCGATCTGCCGAATGTGTATCTCTATGCCGCGAACAACCCGTCCGAAGGCGTGCTGGCCAAGCGCCGCTCCTATGCGACGCTGGTTTCATACCTCACGCCCGCGCTCACCAATTCGGGGCTGTACAAGGGGCTGGCGGACTTGAAGGCGAGTGTGGACCGCTGGCGGTCTTGCGAGCCAGGTGCGCCCGAGCTGGAGATGCTCGGCGAGATCATCGCCGAACAGGCCGCCGGGCTCGATCTCGACGGCAGCGATGTGACGGCGCTGGCAGCGAAGATCTACGAAATCGAGCGCGAGCTGATCCCGCAGGGGCTGCATGTGGCGGGTGCCGCCGCCACGCCCGAGGAGCGCATCGACATGCTGGCGGCGGTCGCATCGACCCGCGAGGAGGTGCTGCCGCGCGAAACGATCGAGGCGATCGTGCATGGCCGCATTGCGCCGACAACGCCGCTGCTGCGCGAGCTGGTCGACATGAACACCGCACTTTCGACCAACCATGAGCTTGACGGGTTGGTGGCTGCACTCGGCGCGCATTACATCCGCCCGGTGGCCGGCGGAGACATCTTGCGCACCCCCGAGGTTTTGCCGACCGGGCGCAACATCCATGGTTTCGATCCGTTCCGCCTGCCTTCCGCCTATGCGGTGAAGGACGGGGCGGCGCAGGCGCAGAGGCTGATCGACCGCAGCGTGGAAGACAGTGGCCATCTGCCCGAGACGGTGGCGATGGTGCTGTGGGGCACCGACAATCTGAAGAGCGAAGGTGCGCAGCTGGCGCAGGCCTTGTTCCTCATCGGCGCCCGCCCGCGCTTCGACAGCTACAACCGGCTCGCCGGTGCCGAGCTGATCTCGCTCGAAGAGCTTGGCCGGCCGCGGATCGATGTGGTGGTGACGCTTTCCGGCGTGTTCCGCGATCTGCTGCCGTTGCAGACGCGGATGCTGGCGGAAGCCGCGCTGCTCGCAGCACAGGCGGATGAGCCGACGCAGATGAATTTCGTGCGCAAGCACAGCCTGCAGCATTGCGCCGAGCACGGCGTGGACATGGAAACGGCGGCCTTGCGCGTCTACAGCAATGCCGAAGGGGCCTATGGCGCCAACGTCAACCTGCTGATCGATTCGAGCGGCTGGACTGACCCCAATGAGCTGGCCGACTGCTTCGAGCGCCAGAAGGGCTATGCCTATGGCGTGAAGGGGGCGCCGGTGCGCCAGGCCGGGATGCTCGCCGCAACGCTGAAGACGGTCGATTGCGCCTATCAGAACCTTGAATCGGTCGAGCTCGGCATCACCACGATCGACCAATATGTCGACACGCTGGGCGGCATCAGCCGCGCTGTGACGCGGGCCAAGGGCGGCGAGGCCGCACCGGTGTATATCGGTGACCAGACACAGGGCTCGGGCAAGGTGCGGTCATTGGGCGAGCAGGTGAGCCTGGAAACGCGGACGCGCATCCTCAATCCGGTATGGATCGAAGGCCAGCTGCGGCACGGCTATGAAGGCGTGCGCCAGGTGGAAGCCGCGGTGACGACGACGATGGGCTGGTCGGCGACCACCGGCGAAGTCGACCCCTGGGTTTACCAGCGGATCACCGAGACCTATGTGCTCGACACCGAAATGCGCGACCGGATCGCGAAGATGAACCCCCGGGCGGCCGCCAAGATGGCGAACCGGCTGATCGAAGCGAGCGACCGCAAGTTCTGGTCGCCCGACGCGGAGACACTGGCGGCGCTTTATGCCGCGACCGATGCCATCGAGGACGCCCTCGAAGGTGTGGGGCAGACCCAGGCGGCATGAGGAATTTTTGATGGCCGTTATCGAACGCACAAGGCCCGATGGAGAAGGCAGCCTGCAGGTGGCGCTCGATCCGCGCGACCGGATCGGCAATGCCAAGGTGTTTGCCGTCTATGGCAAGGGCGGCATCGGCAAGTCGACGACCAGCTCCAACCTGTCGGCGGCCTTTTCGCTGCTCGGCAAGCGGGTGCTGCAGATCGGCTGCGATCCCAAGCATGACAGCACCTTCACGCTCACCAAGAAGCTGATGCCGACGGTGATCGACGTGCTGGAAACCGTGGACTTCCACCATGAGGAACTGCGGCCCGAGGATTACATGTTCGAGGGCTTCAACGGCGTGATGTGCGTGGAGGCGGGCGGTCCGCCGGCGGGCACCGGCTGCGGCGGTTATGTGGTGGGGCAGACGGTGAAGCTGTTGAAGCAGCATCATCTGCTCGAGGAGACCGATGTGGTGATCTTCGATGTGCTCGGCGATGTGGTGTGCGGCGGCTTTGCAGCCCCGCTGCAGCATGCCGAGCGTGCCGTGGTGGTGGCGGCGAATGATTTCGACAGCATCTTCGCTGCCAACCGGATCATCACCGCGATCAACGCAAAGGCCAAGAACTACGAGGTTCGCGTTGCCGGCGTGATCGCCAATCGCAGCCGCGAGACCGACGAGATCGACCGCTTTTCCGAAGCGACCGGCCTCAAGCGGCTGGCGCATTTCGGCGATGTCGATGCCATCCGCCGGTCGCGGCTGAAGAAGTGCACCATCTTCGAGATGGAAGATGCGCCCGATGTCGAGATCGCCCGCAACGAATACAAGCGGCTGGCGGCCGAGCTGTGGGTTGGCGGTCCGCCATGCGACGCGCGGCCGATGAAGGACCGCGAGATCTTCGAGTTCCTCGGATTCGAATGAAGCCGGCGGTCGCCTCGATGCCTGAACCCATGGCCGATCCCGGTCCGGCTGCGCAGCCGGGCTGGGAGGCGAAGCGTGCACGGCTCGAGACTTATTTCGACCGCACGGCCTTCGATGCCTGGGCGGCGCTGACCAGCGATGCACCGGTAAGCAAGATCCGCGCGACGGTGCGCGCCGGCCGCGACGAGATGCGGAGCCTGCTGCTGAGCTGGCTTCCGCAGGACCTGATGGGCAAGCGCGTGCTCGATGCAGGGTGCGGGACGGGGATGCTGAGCATCGAGGCGGCGCGACGCGGAGCCGAGGTGGTGGGGATCGATGTGTCCCCGCAGCTGGTGGCGATCGGGCAGGAGCGGCTGCCGGACGATGTGAAGGGGCGGATCACGCTGGTTTCGGGGGACATGCTCGACCCCGCACTTGGCGCGTTCGATCATATCGTGTCGATGGACGTGCTGATCCATTATGAGGCGGACCAGATTGCCGATGCCACGGCGCGGCTCGCTGCGCGGGCGCGGCAGAGCCTGGTCTTCACCTTCGCGCCCGGCACGCCGCTGTTGCGCACGGCGCGGGCGGTGGGGCAATTCTTCCCGAAGTCGGACCGCAGCCCGAGCATCATTCCGGTCGGGCATGGCTATCTGAAGGCGCGGCTCAGCCGGGTCGAGCGTGCGCGGCTGGGGCGTGATGCGCGGGTGTCCCGCGGCTTCTACACCAGCCATGCGCAAGAAGTGCTCACGGGGTGAACACGGTGTCCTCCTCCTCTTCAGCTATCACGGGCGGCATCAAGGGCGGGGCGCGCTTCTGGGCGCGGATGGGGACCGGCTTCCTGCCTTTTGCCGATGCTGCGTCGGACGAGCTGCCACTGAGCCGGTTGCTGCGGTTGTCGCTGTTCCAGGTGTCGGTGGGCATGGCGATGGTGCTTTTGAACGCCACGCTCAACCGGGTGATGATTGTCGAGCTGGGCATTTCCGCGACGGCCGTGGCGATCGTGGTTGCCCTGCCGCTGCTGTTTGCGCCGGTGCGCGCGATGATCGGCCACAAGTCGGACAATCACGCGTCGTTCCTCGGCTGGAAGCGGGTGCCCTATATGTGGGCGGGCACGATGATCCAGTTCGCCGGGCTGGCGATCATGCCGTTCGCGATGCTGGTGATGACCGGCGAAGGCGAGTTTGCCGGGCGCAAGGTGGGCGAAGTGTTTGCAGCGCTCGCGTTCCTGATGGTGGGCGCGGGGGTGGCGATCACCCAGACTGCCGGGCTGGCGCTGGCCAATGACCTGGCGCCCAAGGATGTGCGGCCGCGCGTGGTGTCGCTGCTTTATGTGATGCTGCTGGTGGGCATGTTCGCGTCCTCGGTGCTGCTCGGGCAGTTGCTTGTGGATTTTTCCGAAACGCGGCTTGTCGGCGTGGTGCAGGGCACGGCGGTGGTGACAGTGGTGCTCAACGTGGTGGCACTCTGGAAGCAGGAGGCGCGGGTTCCGGGCGGCGTGAAGCCCGATCCGGAGGCGCTGGATTTCAGCG